>NZ_CALIMW010000162.1 GCF_938045405.1 uncultured Campylobacter sp.
TACCGAGCAACTAGCCCGTTTTGATAAAAATTTAATTAAAATTTGCATAAAATTAAGGCAAAATTTTTAAAGGAAGCATGTGCAACATATCATTAAGAAAATTTTATCAAGCGAAAGTAGCGCCGGCGTTATATTACTTCTATCCGCGGTTTTTGCGATCATAGCTCAAAACGTAAGCTTTTTATCTAAATACTATGAGGCATTTTTACATCTAAGCTTCACCATAGGTGTGGGTTCTGCGAAACTTGACGAATCGATGCATTTTTTAGTAAACGACGTGCTTATGGCGATATTTTTCTTTGCCATTGGACTTGAGCTTAAGCGCGAAAAAATCGAAGGGCAGCTGCGCCATTTCTCTCAAATTTTACTTCCTAGCTTCGCGGCTATGGGCGGAGTAATGATGCCTGCGATCATATTTTCGATCATCAACTGGGGCGATGCCGTCGCGATGAAGGGCTGGGCGATCCCAACGGCGACCGATATCGCCTTTGCTGTAGGCGTTATGGCACTTTTGGGCAAAAAAATCCCGGCTAGCCTTAAAATTTTTGTCCTAACGCTTGCGATAATGGACGATCTGTGTGCAATTTTAATCATCGCTTTGTTTTATTCCTCTACCATAAACGCAATCTATCTAGGTGGCGCAGCTGCCTGTGTCGCAATAATGCTAGTGATGAGCAGACTTGGCGTTGATAAAAAGCTTCCGTTTATCATCGTGGCCGTGGTGCTGTGGGTGATGGTACTAAACTCCGGCATCCACGCGACTATCGCGGGAGTGCTTGCGGGCTTTTGCATCCCGCTTAAGACCCGCTCGGGTTCTATGCTAAAGGATATGGAGCACGGACTAGCCTACCCCGTAAATTTCTTCATCTTGCCGATCTTTGCCTTTACAAACGCAGGCGTTTCGCTAGCAGGCATCAGTCCTAGCTTCCTTTTCGGTCCGGTGCCTATGGGTATAATGCTCGGACTATTTTTCGGTAAACAGATCGGAATTTTTGCCTTTAGCTGGATTTTAATCAAAGCCAAAATCGCCTACATGCCGGAAAATGCAGGCTGGCCGCAGCTTTACGCAGTAGCAATTATCTGTGGTATCGGCTTTACGATGGCGCTTTTCGTCGATGGCCTGGCATACGGCGGCAGCGATCTGTATCACTACACCGATAAACTCGCGGTATTTTTAGGCTCGATAATTTCCGGAGTAGTAGGATTTTTCGTCGCAAAAGCAGTCGCGGTAAAACAAAGCTAAATTCCATAAAAAGATTAAAATTTTAAAATTCTACCGCTCAAAAAATTTCAAAATTTTAAGAGCGGCTCTAAATTTTAAAATTTATAAGCTAGAAAATTTAGCTTGAAATTCTGTTTAATCTAAGTACAGCTTAAATCACCAAAATACCCGCATTTTGCATTAAGCTTAGCGCACATTCGTCGTAGTAGCCGCGCTCATGGTTCGGCGCATCGTAGGTAGCTACCGCACCTCGCGGAACGACGACGTCTTTATCGGCGCCAATTTCGTTGAGATAGGTGCGCAGGCTAAGCGCAAACTGCATCACGCAGATATCGGTGCAACAGCCCGTAATCACGAAACGATCGAAGCCGCCCAGAATTTTCTTATCCAAATTATGAAAGCCGTTCGTGCTACGCTTAAAAGTAACGTTTTGCTCGCTTACGAAGTGTGCGAGCTCCTCGATCACCTCCGCTTCTGGCGAGCCAACTAGGCAGTGAGCCGGATAGCGCTTCATCTCCAAATCCCGCTCGGCGTGAGCGTCGCAGATGAAATGCACGTTTTTCGCCGCCTCAATCTGTTTAAGCACCGCAGGAGCGATCTTTGCTATGCTAGGATCGGCCATCGCGCCGAATTTTACGAAGCCGTTTAACATATCGATCACAAATACCAAAGTTTTCATCAAAACTCCTTATAAATTTCAGGTTTCATATCTTTTAAAAGATCCATTTTAGCGCGAAATTTTAAAATTTCATTTAAATCCGCTCGAGCAATCTTCACGGCCTCTTTTTTGCCTAAGCGCGCGACGATCTCGCCGCCCGGACCGATCAGCATGGAATTTCCGCCGAAACTCTCACCCTGCCCCGTATCGCCGCAGCCGTTTACCGCACAGATAAAAATTTGATTTTCGATCGCGCGGGCTCTCGCAAGCGTGATAAAATGCTCTATGCGGCTCTGCGCGAACTGCGCGATCACAAAAACAATCTGCGCGCCGCGAAGCGCTAAGGCGCGAAAAATTTCACAAAAGCGCAGATCGTAGCAGACCGCGACGCCGATTTTGACCGCGCGATTTTGAAATTTTATCTCGCAAATGCCTAGCTTATCGCCGCCGCTTACGATCTCGTTTTCGCGAGCGAGCGAGAAAGCGTGGATCTTGTCGTAGCATAAAATTTCGGCTCCGTTTTGATAGACGAAAGCAGAATTATAAATTTTATCTCGCTCGGAGTTTATCGATCCGCCTATTAAAACAGCGCCGCAGTTTTGCGAAATTTCACTTAAAAATCCCTTCGTTCGCGCAGCTCCCGCGTCGGCTAAGCGCTTGAAATTTCGCACGCAAAAGCCCGTGTTAAAGGCCTCAGGCAGCACCGCTACGTCCGCGCCGCGTTTTAACGCGCGATCTATAAGCTCTCGCGCTCGGATAAAATTTTGCTCGCAATCCGCGACAGTAGAGGCGAGCTTCACGTTCATTTGTAAGATTGCAATTTTCAACTCTTTCTCCTATCTAGGCGCCCGGCGCATCGCGTGAGCGTGCGTGAGCGCAACGGCGATGGCGTCGGTAACGTCGAGCGGTTTGATCTCTTTATTAATCCCTAAAATCCGCTTCACCATGAAAGCAACCTGCTCCTTCGCCGCCTTTGCCTTGCCCGTGACCGATTTTTTTACCTGAAGCGGCGTATATTCGGCAAAATTTCCAAAAATTTGTAAAATTTTAAGGGCCAGCGCGCCGCGAAACTGAGCGAGCTTTAAAACAGACTGCGGATTATAGGCATAAAACATCGATTCTATCGCGACCTCATCAATCTTATGAGCGCTAAAAATTTGATCGATCGCCTCGCTCATCTGCGTCATTTGAAATTGCACGTTTTCGGCCTTCATTTTCACTAATCCCGCCTCTATGAGAGTAATTTTATTCACATCTTTTTCCAAAATCGCATAACCTAAATTTCTAGTTCCCGGATCGATTCCTAAAATTTTCATAACCACCTTTCACACTTATTCACAGTTTAATCACCGGTGAATAAACTGAAATTTACCGCAAATTTAGTGAAATTTAGCTAAAATAGCGGCTTAATTTATAAGGGAATTCAATGGCGACGTCGCAAGCACAAGAAATTTTATCAAATTTAGAGAAGGAAATTTTACCTACCGAATACTCTAGATACATTAAAAATTTGAAATTCAACGATAAAAACTCGACACCGGAATTTTTCATCTACAACGCAACTAACGAGTTTATCGCTAAATACGCTCAGACAAAATACGGCACTAAAATAAAAGAGCTTATCAAAAAACAGTTCGGTCTTAGCGACGTAATCGTCAAAATTACCTCAAAAGCTAAAATTTCACCGAAAGAAAAGGTAAAAATCATCTCCGAAAAGCCTAAGAGCACAATTTTAAGCGAAAACTATAACTTCGAAAATTTCATCATCGGCGATTCAAATAAATTTGCCTTCGAGTGTTCGGTATCCGTCGCAAAAGAGCCAGGAATTCGCTTTAATCCGCTCTTTATCTACGGACCTAGCGGGCTAGGAAAAACTCACCTGCTTCAATCGATCGGAAATTACTGCATCAAAAAGGGAAAAACCGTCATTTGCGTCACCAGCGAGCAGTTCGCTAATGATTTCGTCTTTAACCTTAAAAACAACTCGATCGATAAATTTAAACAAAAATACCGCAATTGCGACGTTTTGCTCATCGATGATATTCAGTTTTTAATCGGACGCGATAAAGCCCAGGAGGAGCTTTTTTATACGTTTAACGAGCTGAAAGACAAAAACTGCCAAATCGTCCTTACCAACGACCTGCCACCAAAATTCCTAAAAGGCTTTGAAAGTCGTCTTACAACACGATTTGAAAGTGGCATAATAGCAAACATTACCCCGCCAGATCTCGAAACTAAAATCGCCATTATCAATAAAAAGAGCGAGGAAAACCGCGTTAGAATTCCACACGATGTCGTAGAATATATCGCCGCAAATATGGGCGATAATATCCGCGAAATCGAAGGCGCAATAAACAAACTAAACGCATATTCCTCAATACTTCGCACAAAGATCACGCTGGAATTTACCAAAAGTACGCTTCAAGATCAGATCCATCAAAAATATTCAAGTGTAAGCCTTGAACACGTAATAGAGGTGATCTCAAAAGAACTGAACGTAAAACCTAGCGAGCTAAAGAGCAAAACGCGAGCTAAAAACGTCGTCGAAGCGCGCCAAATTTGCATATATCTAACCAAACAGTTAACTCAAAACTCAATGCCAAAAATCGCCGCATTTTTTAATCTAAAAGATCACAGCGCCATCAGCAAAAATATCAAAAAAATCAACGAGCTCATTCAAACCGACGAGATATTAAAGATAAAAATTGAAGAGCTAAAAAACAAAATAACCAAAAAGGATAAGAATGAAATTTAGACTTTATAAAAATAAAGTAAAAAAGGTGAATAAAAGTGAATAAAACAAAGCTACTTACTCACTGGATAAACTATCTAAAGACAAGCTTTAGGATAAGTTTTTCACAAAAACCACTTGCCAACTACTACAACGATAAAAATTTAAAAGGATAAAAATATGAAAGTGTTAATCACTAAAAAACTTTTAGAAGAGATAGTTTCAAATACTAGCTCCTATCTTGATAAAAAAGATCTAAGCTCGATAACTTCACATCTTTTGATGAGCGCTAAAGATGGAATTTTTAGTATAAAAGCCACTGATCATGAAATAGGCCTCAGTTATAATTTACAAAATGTCACTATAGAAACAGATGGAGAAGCTACAGCAAATGGAGGCAAGCTCCTTAGCGTTATTAAAGGTCTAAGCGACGATAGCGTTACTTTAGAAACTGTCAACGGAGCGCTATTCGTAAAGCAAAAAAAATCCAAGTACAAGCTTCCGATGTTTGAGACGAGGGATTTTCCAAGCTTCCCTACAATAGATGGTAAAAACAGCTTTGACGTAAATGCTGGAATTTTAGGCAGAAGCCTTAAAAAAATATATCCATCGATTGATACGAACAATCCAAAATATGAGCTCAACGGCGCTTTAATCGACGTAAAAGAGGGCTTTATAAATTTAGTCGGAACCGATACAAAGCGACTTAGCGTTTATAAGCTGATCACTCAATCAAAAGCAGGCGAGCTAGATACTAAAATTTTAATCCCTAAAAAAGCGATAGGCGAAATTCAAAAGTTATTTTCGGATAAAATTAAAATTTACTACGACGAAAATGTGCTACTAGCAGTGAGCGAGAATTTTGAGTTTTTTACAAAGCTTATTAATGGCAAATTTCCAAACTACGAGCGCGTGATCCCAAGCGATACGGCGTATAAAATTTTAATCCCGCGCGATAAGATGGTAAGCGGAGTGCGAGCGATAAACGCGATGTGCGAGGAGATGAAGGTTACCATTAAGAAGGACGTAATGGTTTTTGAGAGCATCAACGAGGACAATTCCGAGGCAAAGACCGAAATTGAAGCGGCGATCGATATAAACGGCGAGATAGTCTTCGGCGTGAAAAATCGCTTTCTGCTTGATTTTTTAAGTAACATAGAGAGCGAAATTTTTGAGCTTAATTTTAACAGCTCCGATACGGCGTTCGTACTTAGCGCGGACGGCTTAAAAACGGTTGTTATGCCGATAAATAATATTTAAAGGAAAAATATGAAACAAAATTACGGCGCTAGTAATATTAAAGTTTTAAAGGGTCTTGAAGCCGTTAGAAAGCGTCCCGGTATGTATATCGGAGACACCAATATCGGCGGACTTCATCATATGATTTATGAGGTTGTAGATAATTCGATCGATGAGGCGATGGCGGGGTACTGCGACACAATCGACGTCGAAATCACAAACGAGGGAAGCTGCATCGTTAGTGATAACGGTCGCGGAATCCCCGTCGATATACATCCGACTGAAAAAATTCCTGCCGCGACGGTGGTTCTTACGGTGCTTCACGCAGGCGGTAAATTTGACAAAGACACTTATAAAGTCTCCGGCGGTCTGCACGGCGTGGGCGTTAGCGTTGTAAATGCGCTTTCAAAAAAGCTCGTTGCTACGATCAAACGTGACGGAAATATTTATAGACAAGAATTTGCCAAAGGAATTCCTACTACCGAGCTTGAAAAGATAAAAACTACTAATCGCACGGGTACTACGATTGAGTTTTGGCCAGACGGCGAAATTTTTGAAATTTTAGAATTTGACGATGAAATTTTATCAAAAAGATTTCGCGAGTTAGCGTATCTAAATCCAAAAATTACGATAAATTTTAAAGATAATCGCACGGGCAGGGACGAGCACTTTCACTTTGAAGGCGGTTTGGAGAGCTTCGTAAACGATATGAATAAAGCGCCTGCCATATCCAAAGCCGTATCGTTTAGTGATAGCGCGGATGATGTTATGGTCGATTTTGCGCTGATGTATAACGAAACGTATAGCGAAAATTTATTAAGCTTCGTAAATAATATCAAAACTCCGGATGGCGGTACGCATGAGGCGGGCTTTAGAGCGGGTCTTACGCGCGCGATAACAAATTACGTCGCGGCAAATGCGGCTGCACGCGAAAAGGACACGAAGATCACCGGCGACGATGTTCGCGAGGGACTCATCGCGGTAATTAGCGTAAAGGTTCCTGAACCACAGTTTGAAGGACAGACGAAGGGAAAATTAGGCTCAAGCTACGTTAAGCCGATCGTGCAAAAGATGGCATTTGAGGTGCTTAGCAAGTATTTTGAAGAAAATCCGATCGAAGCGCGCGCCATTATGAATAAAGCTCTTTTAGCCGCGCGCGGTCGCGAAGCGGCAAAAAAAGCACGCGATCTAACGCGCAAAAAAGACAATATAAATTCCGTCGGAACCCTTCCCGGAAAGCTAGCCGATTGCCAGAGTAAGGATGCAAGTATTAGCGAAATTTATCTAGTCGAGGGCGATAGCGCGGGCGGTTCGGCGAAGCAGGGAAGAGACCGCGTGTTTCAAGCGATCCTGCCGCTTAGAGGTAAAATTTTAAACGTAGAAAAGGCGCGCCTGGATAGAATTTTACAATCCGAAGAGATTAAAAATATGATCACGGCCTTTGGTTGCGGTATCGGCGAGGAATTTAACGAAGAGAAGCTCCGCTATCACAAAATCATCATTATGACCGATGCGGATGTCGACGGTAGCCACATTCAGACGCTTCTTTTAACCTTTTTCTTTAGATTTTTACGCCCTGTTGTCGAAAACGGCTATGTTTATCTGGCACAGCCGCCGCTTTTTAGATATAAAAAGGGTAAAAAAGAAATTTATCTAAAAGACGAAAAAGCGCTGAGTGAGTTTTTGATCGAAACTGGCATCGATATGGGCGAGTTTGAAGGTATCGGCAACGAGGATCTAATCGATTATCTAAAAATAGTTTCAAACTACCGCTCGCTTTTAAATGAGCTTAAAAAGCGCTTCAGCGTGCTTAGCGCGATCAGATTTTTGATAGAAAACGACGAAGCGCGTAGCCTTGGTTATGAAGAGCTATTTAAAATTTTAAAACCGCGTCTTGAGAGTGAAGGATTTAATATCTTAAATTCCTACGTAAATGATGAAGGCATTAGAATTTATGTCCAAACTCCGAGCGGCTTAGAACAGCTCGTGATAGATGAGAATTTATTCGGCAATTATATCTTTGAAGAGGCGATCAGAGTTTATTCAAAGATCAAAGAGCGGGATGTAAGCTTTGGCAAGGATTTTATTGAAATTTTAGATGAAATCGAAAAAAGCTCGAAAAAAGGCGCTTATATTCAGCGCTACAAAGGTCTTGGAGAGATGAATCCGGAGCAGCTTTGGGAAACAACTATGAGCCCTGAAAATAGAAGGCTTTTAAAAATCAGCATTGCAGACGCACAGAGTGCTAGCGATACCTTTAATCTTTTCATGGGCGACGAGGTTGAACCGCGTAGGAATTACATTCAAGACCATGCCAAAGACGTTAAACACTTGGATATATAATGTCTGTTTTATTTAGTGAGACCAAAGAGCGCGAAAATCGTTTCATAACGGCACTTAAAATTTCGGTGCCGTTTACCTGCGTTTTGATTGTTTTTGGAATTATTTTGTTCCGAAACGGCGAGTTTAAATTTGATGACGTAATTTTGTTTTTGATACTTTTAATCTGCTATGTTTATTATGTCATCTATCAAATTTACTTTGGCTTTCAAAAGACGCTGATTGATCCCGTTACTCACGTATTCGTACGCGAGGAGATAGAGAAAATTTTAAGCAACGATCTAGCTAAAAATCATCAAATAAATATTGTCCTTTTGCGAATTAAAAATATCATCGACATAAACGATCGATACGGTTATAAAAACGGCGATGAAATTTTATATGAGTATTGTAAAGAACTTTCAAATTTTATGGCAGAGCAGGGTTTTAAGGACCTTCCGATCGGGCGCTTTATAAACGGCTACTTTGTATTCGGCGTAGAATCAAAAGCTACGAATTTAAGCCATATTTTGCGAATGTTTGAGCATAAAATTTCAAGTCAAACGATTAAAAATGTAGAGATAAAAAGCGAATTTACAATGCTTCCAAGCTCATATGATCGCAATCTAAATAATATCGTAAATGCTCTATTTTATAAGATAAATCACCTGGACGACGAAGAGCACGGCGAGAAGGCTATTGACGTAGAGAAAGTATTAATTGACGTATTTTCCGCCGACGTAATGGAAGCGATCGATAGCGAAAATTTTAGCTTTAAATATCAGCGCGTTGCAGATAAAAACGGCGTAAAATCACATATTAATTTAATTCCAAAGCTTGATCTAAGAAGTGGCGAAAAGATCACAAAAAGTAGAATTTTAGATATTTTGCTTCTAAATCATTATGACATCAAATACGATATTTCGATGATGAGGCAGATTTCTAGGATCATCTATTTTAAAGATATTGACGCTAAAATTTTTATCGAGGTCATGCCTCAGACCCTGCGAAATAACGAGTTTCGCAATGAAATTTTAAAGCTCATCGATAATAATCTGATCGATCCGAAAAAGATCGTGTTTGAGTTTAACGAAAAGCTTATCTATTCGGAGATCAAGCGCTTTGACGAAATTTTGATTAAATTTCGCGAACTCGGATTTAGCTTCGCGCTGTCGCAGTTCGGCGGCTCGAACGCGAGTTTTGAATATTTAAAATTTTTAGAAGTGGATTTTATCGTTTACGACATAGAATTTAATAAAAATTTAGACGATGAAAAGATTAAAAATATCTTTATAGGCATTAACGAAGCTTGTGCGAAATCGGGCGTCAAAACCGTAATGCGCTTCATCGACAAAGAGGAATTTCAAATGCAGCTTTATAAGATGGGCATCGATTATATTCAGGGATTTTGCGTCGAAAAGCCGAACGATATATCGAATTTAAGGAGATCATAGTGAGATACGGCGAAGAGGAAATTGTAAAATTTAACATCGAAAATTTAGAAGTTTGGCCCAATAAACAAAAGCGCGATTATCTTATAAAAATAACCCTGCCCGAGTTTTGCTGCCGCTGCCCGCGCTCGGGCTATCCGGATTTTGCGACGATCTATTTGGAATATATCCCCGATAAGCTCGTAGTGGAGCTTAAGGCGATTAAAATTTACATAAATTCCTTCATGAACCGCTACATCAGCCACGAAGATAGCATAAATGAAATTTACGGCGCGCTTCAAAGCAAGCTAAAGCCTAAATTTATGAAAATCAGGGGCGATTTTAATCCGCGCGGCAACGTCCACACGGTAATCGAAATAAACTCGGATCAAATTTACCGATGATAAGCTCAAATTTAGTCGAACAAATTTTTAAATCCGCAAGCATTAGCCGCTGGAATGATTACCCAAAGATGGTAAGTTTAGTCGAGCTCGACAAGCAGGCGCATAAATTTATCATCGCTTATTTCATCGCTAGCTTTGAGCGCGATGTGGATATCAACTATGTGATAGAAGCGGGGATTTTCGAGTTTTTAGCGCGCATCGTCGTAACCGACATCCGCCCGGACGTCTTTCATCAGATTCAAAAAACCAAAAAGGATAAGATCAACGAATGGGTTTTAAGCGTCCTCGAAAGCGATCTTTTGCCTATTCAAAACGGCGCATTTTTCGAGCGATTTAAAAAATATCTAAATTCCAAAGATCATAAAAAAGAAGCCGTGATCTTAAAGGCGGCAAGCTACCTTTCTACGCGGTGGGAATTCAATATCGTATATCAAACGAGCCAGTTTTTAAACGATATAGAGGAGCTAAAATCCAAGGTCGAGGAGGAGCTCGAGGATTATTATGAGCTAATCGGCGTGCGAAAAATCGTGATGAATAAAAAACTTGCTCGCATAGTCGATCTTAGTGGCAGACTTCGTTTCCAAAAACGCTGGGCGCAGACGCCGCGCATCCCTGAGACATCGGTGCTAGGACACATGCTGGTAGTCGCGATTTTAAGCTACTTTTTCTCGCTTGAAGTTGGTGCGTGCCGCTCGCGCACGGCGTATAATTTTTTCTGCGCGTTATTTCACGATCTACCAGAAAGCCTCACTCGCGACATTATTAGCCCCGTAAAATACGGCGTTAAGGGCCTTAGCGACATCATTAGCGAATATGAGATGCGGCTAATAGACGATAAAATTTTACCCTTTGTGCCGGAACATATGCGAGATGATTTTAGTTATATTTTGGGTATCCGTAAAGAGGGCAGTAAATTTATAAAAGACGAGTTTGAAAACCGCACCTTCGAGCTAGGCAAGGAGCCTAAATTTGCAGAGGGTAGCCTAAAGATGTTTAACGAAGATAAATTTCGTGCAATCGACGGCAAGGCGCTTAAGTATTGCGACAAACTAGCGGCGTTTTTTGAGGCGGGGATTTCGATCAGTTACGGCGTAAAGAGCAAGGAGCTGCTTAGCGGGTATAATTCGATGTTAGAGTTTTTTAAAGCAAAGCCAAAAATTGAAGGCGTCGATTTTCAGAGTGTTTGCGAGGATTTCAAAGAGCATTTCGGGCTTAATAGGATCGATTTGTAAAACCCCTTCCCAGATGGCTGCGGCACATGCGAGATCTAAGTGCTCTGCTGTATTCCTACCCTGAAGCGGTGCCTAAAAAAAGCATTGCACAGGTCTAAGAAAGGGCAAACGGGATTATATGGAAATGTTTCTTAAAGTAAGGTTATAAATGAATTTCAAAAATCATCTTTTATCCGTATTTCGCGAGGTTTTTATCCCTCATCATCGCTCTATTGAGTTTAGAGCTAAAATTTTTGCCGCAATGCTGCTTGCCAAAAAGAAGCAGACCGACGAGGATTACGATACGATCAAAGATATAGCGGGCGAAATTTATCCGGGCGACGAGCAACGCATCGGCGTACTGGTCTCCATCGTAAAAGAGTATATCTTAAAGGCGAAAACTTATAAAAGCTTAAATTTAGACTCGCTTTTAAAAGAAATCGATAGAGATATCAAAAACAACAAAAAATATATCAAAAAGATTGATTTTTCACATCTGCGTCGTTTGATCGGAGATGATGACGAGGATGCGCTGATCCAACAGCGCGTGTATGAGTTTTTTGTCTGCGAAGTCAAAGAGTATTCGTAAATTTTTATCTTAAGAATTTTTTTAGTATAATCATCAGTTTTTGAAATTAGAAACGGAGAAAAATTTGGAAAATATCAGAAATATTGCGGTTATCGCGCACGTCGATCACGGCAAGACCACTATCGTAGATGAGCTTTTAAAACAATCCGGCACCTTTGGTAATCACCAAGAAGTCGGCGAGCGCGTGATGGACAGCAACGACATAGAGCGCGAGCGCGGCATTACGATACTATCCAAAAATACCGCCATCCACTACGGCGGCGTTAAAATCAACATCATCGACACTCCGGGCCACGCCGATTTCGGCGGAGAGGTCGAGCGCGTACTAAAGATGGTAGACGGCGTGCTTTTGCTCGTCGACGCGCAAGAAGGCGTCATGCCGCAGACGAAATTTGTCGTAAAAAAGGCGCTATCTTTGGGGCTCAGACCTATCGTAGTCGTAAATAAAATCGATAAGCCCGCAGCCGATCCAGACCGCGTGGTAAATGAAATTTTCGATCTTTTCGTAGCGCTTGACGCAAACGACGAGCAGCTGGAGTTTCCAGTTATCTATGCCGCGGCTAAAAACGGCTATGCAAAATACGATTTAAGCGATGAGAGCACCGATATGAAGCCGCTTTTTGAGACGATTATCTCTCACGTTCCGACCCCTAGTGGTAGCGACGACAATCCTTTGCAGCTGCAGGTTTTCACGCTCGATTACGACAACTACGTCGGCAAGATTGGCATCGCTAGGATTTTCAACGGCACGATAAACAAGAACCAAAGCGTTATGCTAACTAAAGCTGACGGCACGCACATTAACGGTAGAATTTCAAAACTCATCGGTTTTAATGGACTTGAGCGCACCGACATTGATACGGCGGGCACCGGCGACATTGTAGCGATTGCGGGCTTTGATGCGCTTGACGTAGGCGATAGCATCGTCGATCCCAATAATCCGATCCCGCTTGATGCGCTGCATATTGAAGAGCCGACCCTTAGCGTAATTTTCAGCGTAAATGATGGACCGCTAGCGGGCACGGAGGGTAAATTCGTAACCTCAAATAAGATCGACGAGCGCTTGGAAGCGGAGATGAAAACCAACATCGCGATGCGCTATGAAAACGCGGGCGAGGGTAAATTTAAAGTAAGCGGTCGCGGCGAGCTGCAGATTACGATTTTGGCTGAAAATATGCGCCGCGAGGGCTTTGAGTTTTGCCTCGGACGCCCGGAAGTCATCATCAAAGAGATCGACGGCATCAAATGCGAGCCTTTCGAGCATCTAGTCATCGACGCGCCCGATGATTGCACCGGTACCGTCATCGAAAAGCTCGGTCGCAAAAAAGCCGAGATGAAGGTGATGAACCCTACCGGCGACGGGCAGACGCGCATGGAGTTTGAGATCCCCGCGCGCGGTCTTATCGGCTTTCGCTCGCAGTTTTTGACCGATACTCGCGGCGAAGGCGTAATGAACCATAGCTTTTTGGAATTCCGCCCCTTCATCGGCGCGGTCGAAAAGCGACAAAACGGCGCGCTCGTGAGTATGGAAAACGGAGTGGCGCTAGGATACAGCCTGTGGAACCTGCAAGATCGCGGCGTGCTTTTTATCGCTCCGCAGGCGAAGGTATATCTAGGCATGATTATCGGCGAGCACAGTCGTCCGAATGATCTGGACGTCAATCCGATCAAGGGTAAAAATTTAACCAACGTCCGCGCGAGCGGCAGCGATGATGCGATCAAACTCGTGCCGCCGCGCGCGCTAAATTTAGAGCGTGCGCTGGAGTGGATCGAGGAGGACGAGCTTGTGGAGGTTACGCCCGTAAATATCCGCGTGCGTAAGCGATACCTGGACCCTACGACGCGCAGACGAATGGCTAAAAAATAGAATTTCAAAATGAAATTTTAAAATTTGGCGTGAAATTTAGCTTTTAAATTTCACGCCTTTTTTATAGACAAATTTTAAAATTTGAGCTGCTAAAATTTTGCTAGGAGAGGCAATGAATCTTGTTTTATTCGACTTTGACGGCACGATCACGCGCGATGATTCGCTGCTCGAGTTCGTCGCCTACGTAGTCGGATTTAAGAAATTTTTTCGCGGGATTTTGGTGCTATCGCCCATTTTAGCGGCGTATAAGCTAGGTCTTGCGAGCAATAATTTTACGCGCAGAAAGCTCTTGGGCTACTTTTTTGCGGGTATGAGCGCCGATAAATTCGATAAAATTTGCAAAAAATATTCCACCACCCACATCGAAGATATCCTAAAACAAAGCGCGATGGACAAGATCGCAAGCTACAAAGCCGCGGGCGATAAGATCGTCATCGTCACCGCCTCGCTCGAAGACTGGCTGCGCCCGTGGTGCGACGCGCAGGGCTTGGAGCTTTTAGGCACCAAAATACGGCGCAAAGGCGGCATCATCACGGGCGAGATCGAGGGGCAGAACTGCTACGGCGCGCAAAAGGTCGCTCGCGTGCGTGCGGCATACGACGTACAGGCTTTCGATAGCGTTATCGCTTACGGCGACAGTAGGGGCGATCGCGAGATGTTAGAATTCGCCGACGAGGCGCACTACAAGGCGTTTGAGTAAATTTCTGCGGCTACAAAGCTTAAACGATAGCATCTGCGGCGACCGCGCTTTTGCTGAGAGCTAGATTTCGCCTCACGCGGAATTTTATCCTTTTAAATTCATCGCGCTTATCTGCGGGATTACACCGCATGATAAATTTTTATATTTTATCGCAGTGCAAAAGCCCTCAACTACGAAATTATGTTGCAGCACGGGATTTTAAAATTCTAAAATTTCATCGTGCATAAAATTTTAAAATTCTATCTGTAGCGTGGAATTTTGCTCCGAATGGAATAGATGTTTTTAAACCGAGCGTGAGATAAAATTTTAAATTTTAGAATTTTACGAAATTTTGCAGCTACAAAAATTCCAAAATTTGCAGATCGTAAAATTTCACTCGCCGCGTGCGAAGCGGAATTTCAAAATTCCGCGCCTTAGAATTCTAAGATCTAAAGCATATTATAAATTCCGTCTAGCAGGAAGTATTTTTTATCCGCAGTGCCGCGGTAAAATGGCTCGAAAGTGTCCTCATAAGCCTTTTTGAAAAAGCCCTCTTTGCTTAGTTTGATTAGATCGGCATTGATGAAATCAAGCAGGCTTTGATTGCCTTTTTGCACGCCGACGCCTAAGAATTCCGCCGCGCCTAGGTTTTTAAACGGCACTTCGAGCGTATCGTCCACGACGGCATAGGCTAGGACGATGATATTGTCATTGGCGTAACCATCAGCTCTGCCGTCCTTTATCATCGCGTAGCACTCGGAGGTATTTTTGCAGTAAACTAAATTGCTAAATTTCTCTTTTCGCAGATAGCGCTCGGTCATCGAGCCGTTTGGGTTCTTTTCAATTGAAATCCTCATATCGCGAACCTGTGCGAAGTCCTTCACTTGATCCTCTTTACGCGTTACAATGCCAAAATTTACCGATAAATACGGCAGTGAGAAATCCACCTGCTTCTTACGCTCTTGCGTAATCATAAAGGTGCCGATAACCATATCGACCTTGTTATTTTTCAAAAATGGGATTCTCTCGCCTGCGGTTACGGCTACGAACTGCACTTCGCCCTTTTTATCGCCGAAAATGTCTTTGGCGATCGAGCTAGCAAGCTCGATTTCAAAACCCTCAAACTTGCCGTTATTAGACTCGCTTAGCGGCGGACGACCTTCGCGCACGCCTACTCTGATAACCCCTGCCTGCCTGATTTCATCTAGTGTATTTGCAAAAATGCTAGCGCAAAATAAGGCTAAAATAAAAAGTAATCTCATAAAAAGCCCCCTACTTTTTAGTTTTGAACTAATTATAGCACTATATATTTTAGAGAAAATAAATTCAAGCAGTTTAAAATTCAATCACCGCGCGTATGCAAGTTTGAAATTTAGGGGCGAATCGGGGATTTAAAATTTCGCAAATTCGCTAAATTTTAAATCCCAAGATTTATTCGTTATGCAAACTGCCTTCGATAAATTTTATATTTTAATTTCTAGCTCGCTTTTATAGCAAGTCATAAATTCCATCTAAAAGGAAGTATTTTTTATCCGCCGTGCCGCGGTAAAAAGGCTCGAAAGTGTCCTGATAAGCCTTTTTGAAAAAGCCCTCTTTGCTTAGTTTTACAAGCTCTGCGTTGATAAAATCAAGTAGCTCTTTGTTGCCCTTTTGCACTCCGATACCGATGAAATCGGGTTTGCCGAAGTTTTGAAACGGCACTTCGAGCGTATCGTCCACGACGGCGTAGGCTAGCACAGTGATGTTAAGGTTGATGTATCCGTCAGCTTTGCCGTCTCGGATCATCGCGTAGCATTCGCTTGTACTTTTGCAGTAGCTTACGTTGCTAAATTTCTCTTTTTTGAGATAATTATCTACGGTCGTGTCCTCTTCGGTTATGAGCCTCATATCGCGCAAACGCGATATATCTTTGATGGCGTCCGCTTTGCGAGTTAGCACGCCGAGATTGGTCGAAAAATACGGCGTCGAGAAGTCCACGTGATTTTTACGCGCCGAATCGATGACAAAGGTAGCTACGACCATATCGACTTTATTATTGACTAGATACGAGACGCGATCGGCGGCGCTTAGAGAGACAAACTGCACTTCGCCTTGTTTGGCACCGAAAATCGCCTTTGCGATCGCATTGGCAAGCTCGATCTCAAAGCCTTCAAATTTACCGCCGCTAATCTCGCTAAAAGGCGGTCTGCCGTCTCTGACGCCTACTCTAATGACGCCGCTATTTCTGATCTCTTGCAGCGTATTTGCAAAAAGCCCCGCACAAAGCAAGATCAAAGTAAAAAGTAGTTTCATTTGCCGCTCCTTTGTTTAGGTTATTTATGGCTAATTCTAGCGAAATTAAAATCAAAAGGCGCTTTTTTGGGCTAAATTTATTTGCCGTTTGCTTTTTATGAAATTTCAAGACGCCGTTAAATTTAGCCTTAGATTTGATATAATCGCGCAAAATTTAAGCGAGGGCAATATGAAAAATTTTATCTTTTTGTGGCTTTTGCTTGCGGGCTGCGCTTTCGGCGCCGCTAAAGAGGACATGGCGGCTTCTACTACGCATCAGGCGGCGTCAAATTTGCCGCAGCCAAATTTTGAAATTTTTTACGATGAAAATGCTAGCGACGCGCAGATAGATGCGGGCTTGGACGCACTTTTAGCCTTCGCGGCGCAAAACAGGGGCAGGATCGACGAGGATTTCGGGGAGTTTAAAGATAGAATTTTCACCGCTTTCATTTTTAATCCGAAGGTGCTGCGAAATTCAAAATTCGACTTCGAGCGGATAGAAAAAATCCTTAAATTTAAACCAAATCTCAATTACGGCGGAGACGGCGGTTATTTCTCGCCGCTAAAGCTCGCGATCTTTTTCGGCTCGAAATTTAGCGGTGAGATGGCGAAGCTTTATCACTTTGATAGCGCCGATGCGATGCGGCTTTTAGAGCTTTTGGTGCAAAACGGCGCGGACGCCAAGACTAGCGGGCTGTTGCGAGATGCCGCGGCAAGTGATAATTTCGAGGCATTTAAGTTTTTGATTGCAAACGGCGCGCGAGATACGAAAGACGTGGTCGGCTCGGTTGCGGGCAGCGAATTAATATTTTTAAGCGATAACAACGTTTCTATTCTCGGATATAAGGAGGCGCTGCCGCTTGCCGCGAGGGAGTTTGCCGCGGGAGCCAAATTTAAAGAATTCCGTGACGGGAGATTACGCTATTTGGAGGAAATTTTAAAATTTCAAAGCTTTGCGAGCATCGATAAAAAGGAGATCGAAACGCTTATCAAAGTAGCTGTGGTGCTAGACGACGACGCTGCGGCGGAGTTTTTGCTCGCTCACGGCCTTTGCAAGCAGAAGGAGCTTTGCGAGTTTCTAAAAGCGCAGGCGAAAACTTACGACGCCGCAAAAATTTCTAAAATTTTAAGCCGTCAAAAGGGCTAAATTTTAAAATTTGAGCAGCTACGGCGTGGCAAGCGGATAAAATCGCTATTATAGTTGCGCCAGTCGTAGCCGCCCTACTTTGTC
>NZ_CALIMW010000163.1 GCF_938045405.1 uncultured Campylobacter sp.
CATATTCCTTTTTTACCTCCCACTCAGCTTTCCATGCGAACATTTTTACTATAAAATCCAGCATTTTCATCTCCTTTTTTTAAGGCGAGTCGCATAAAAATGAAATTCTGTCGCTCCACGTGAAATTAAAGAATTCTATCTAATCGGCGCTTAAAATTTTTAATTTTGGGCTATTTGTCGGCGTTTTGGACGAGCGCTTTTTCGTATTTTTCGATAAAGCTTCGCCCTGACTCGCATAGACGGTAGATGAAAATCTTCGACGCCTTGCCCGCATCAAGCCCCGTGTCCTTAATGCTTTCGCGCTGCAGATAGCCCCAGTTTTTATGAATTATGTCAAGAGTCGATTTGATCGATGTGTAGTTGCGCCCACTCGCAGCTGCGAATTCGTTTACGGGCCTCATAAACTCCGCATCGCTTTGCTTATTGCGACATAAAAGTCCCTTTTCGCCTTGCGATTCGACCAGTTTTAGCGTTTCATAAATGAGTTTGTCTTTTAATTTGATCATCGGCTTTCCCTTGCGTAATTGATATGGGTTTGCCAAAATTATATCATAAAATTTATATTTTTATGATATGAAGTGTCAATAAATCAGAAGCTAAGCACGAACTCATGAAACGGCACGACATCGCAGCGGATGCCCTCAATCTCGAGCCTGCCGGAGTTTGCCATAGAAACGACTTTTAAGCTCGTGATACCGAGTCTCTTGAGCGCGCTTAAGATTTTGCGGAATTTTAAAAAGATGATGTCTGCGTCGCTGAAAGGAATGACGAGAACCCCCATTTTTAGAGCAGGCAGGTAAAAATCCAGCTCTTTTGTGTAAAAAATCGGCGTATTTAGCCCCAAAAGCTCGCAAAAAAGAACGTTGGCAAATTTTTTCGAGAAGTCCTTTTTGCTTGTTAAAATTTCTCGCATATTAAAATGTGAAAAATATAGTTTTTTTGCGCGCGCGGGCTCGCCCGCTTTGCTTAAAAATCTGATGAAATTTTCCCGCTCAAGTTTGGCGATAGTGCCGTATACGGCGTCTTTGGAGATCTTGATGCGCGGCTTTAGCGCGGTGTAAATTTTATTTGCGCTAAATGCGGCGTGGACGAAGCTTAGGCACTCTTTGAGGATTAAAATCTCCGTGCGGCTAAAGTTTGCCGTAAGCAGACTCTGCTCGAATTCTAAAATTTCGGCAGGCGCTATGAAGGGATTTTTTGCGCCGCCGCCTTGGGCTAAAAACGCCGAAATCATCGAGTTTATCTCGTTGTGGCGCTTATCGAAGGCGATAAATTCTTCAAATGAAAGCGGCAAAAGCTCAAGCCGCTCAAAGCCCGGCAGGACCAACTCTTTATCGCGAGTAGAGATGATAAAACGCTTTAAATTTAGCCCCCCAGCGAAGCTTTGAAGCGATGAAATTTCAAAATCGGCGCTACTAAAATTATCCAAAAAAAGCGATGAAATTTGCTCGTTGGCGGCTAAAAATTCTTTGATCTCGCGGAAGAAATTCTCGCTCCTGCTTTTTGCGCCATCGGACTCCGCATTTTTTGCGTTGTTTGAGCCATTTGCGCTTGCGTTTTTTGTATCTGTATTTTTTACGGCGGCGCGGTAAAATTCGCCCGTATCCGAAATTTCCGCGCCAAGCATAGCTTCTCTGCTTATTTCATATTCATTTGCTTCGCTAGTCTTTGTATTGTCCGCACTATTTCTAGCTGCAAAAATTGCATCATTCGCTACCGCCTCTTCAAGGCGTAGATCGGCTAAATTTAGATACAAAATTTCATCTTTTTTAAGTTCTGAAATTTCATTTTTCAGCACGGCGCTTTTGCCGGAATTTAGCACTCCATAGATTATGGTTTTGGGAGAGTTTATACCTCTTTTGCGCGGGATAAAGCCCGCAAATTCCGGTGGATTTTCGTAAAAAAATTTTAGATCATTCATGGCGAGTATTTTAAAATTTTCCTTATTAAAAGGAAATAAATCTGAAAAATTCTATGAAATTTTTATATCTATTTCAAATTTATCTAAAATTTTTGTATTGAAAATTTCCAGCACCCTAAAAATTTTCGAAATTCTATATATTTTTCCTTATTAAAAGGAAATATTTCCATAAAATTTGGCTATTTTCTTGACAAAGCCGGAGCGCTTTTATATAATGTGCGTCTTTTGTTTGAAACAAAAGGTCGCGCGTTGCGACAAGTTCTTTATTAAGGAAAAGTGATGCAAAAAATTAGGTTAAAACTCAAGGCTTATGACCATCGAGTTTTAGATCGCACAGTTTCGGCTATCGTTGAAGCCGTAAAAAGAACAGGTGCGGACGTCAGAGGTCCCGTGCCGATGCCTACGAAGATTAAACGCTACACCGTTTTAAGATCTCCGCACGTAAATAAAGACTCCAGAGAGCAGTTTGAGATGAAAATTCACGCTCGTATGCTAGACATCGTAGCGGCTACGCCAGATACGGTTGATTCGCTAACTAAGCTTGATTTGGCTCCGGAAGTCAACGTCGAAGTTCACGCGATGGGCAAATAAGGGGTAAAACAATGGAATATATCGTAGAAAAAATAGGTATGAGTAGGACGATCGACACGAGCAGCACGCCCGTGACTCTTTTACGACTTATCAATACCAAAATTTGCGAAGTTTGCGATGAGAAAAAAGCTATCGTAGCCTACGCAGACGGAAAAGCGTATAACAAAGCTATCGCCGGAATTCAAAAGAAATATAGCCTAAGCAAGGAATTTAATAAATTTGCGACTCTAAGCTTAGAAAATGCCGAGCTTGGCGATCAAAATTTAGATGTTTTGAGCGGAGCAAAGATCGTAAAAGTAAGCTTCAGATCCAAGGGCAAGGGCTATCAGGGCGTTATTAAGCGCCATGGCTTTGCGGGCGGTCCTGCAGCGCACGGTAGCCGCTTCCACCGAAGGCCTGGTTCTATTGGCAACTGCGAGTGGCCCGGTCGCGTTCAGCCTGGTATGAGGATGGCGGGACACACTGGAAACGAAACGATCACTGCTAAAAACGAAGTCGTAAGCTTTGATGCCGAGAATAAAATTTTAGTGCTTAAGGGCTCGGTTCCTGGATTTAACGGTGCAATGGGCAGAATAAGGATAGTAAAATGAGTAAAGTAAGCGTGCTTAACGAAAAACTAGAAAAAGCAAGCGAAATTGAAATTCCTGCGAAATTTTCGGAGGTTAATTCGCACAATCTATATTTGTACGTCAAATCTTACCTTGCTTCGCTTCGCGCAAATACGGCTAACGCTAAAACTCGCGCCGAGGTTAGCGGCGGCGGTAAAAAACCGTGGCGACAAAAGGGTCGCGGTGGCGCACGTGCGGGCTCAACGAGAACCAATGTCTGGGTAGGCGGCGCGGTCGCATTCGGTCCGACTAACGAGCGAAATTATGAGCAGAAGGTCAATAAAAAGCAAAAACGTCTTGCGCTGGAATTTGCTATCAATGAGAAAGCAAACGAGGGTAAAATTTTTATCTTCGACGATTTGGAGCTAAAAAGCGGTAAAACCAAAGATGCGGCAAATTTTATTAAGAAACTAGGCGTTAGAGATGCGCTAATCGTTAAAAACGAGCTAGACGCGCAAACTCTTTTGGCCTATAGAAATCTAAAAAATTGCTATGTCATCGATGCAAGCGAGGTCAATGCTTACCTAATCGCAGTTTACGGCTCGGTCGTATTCGAAAAAGCGGCATTTGAATCAATAGTGAAAGAGGACTAAAATGGCAGATATAACAGATATCAAAACGATCCTTTATACGGAAAAGTCTCTCGGTCTTCAAGAAAACGGCGCGGTCGTTATCCAAACTAGCCCGTCGGTTACGAAAAACGGACTAAAGAGCGTTTTGAAGAACTATTTCGGGATCACTCCGCTAAAGATAAATTCTTTAAGACAGGACGGCAAAGTAAAAAGATTTAGAGGTAAAATGGGCGCTAGAAACGATGTGAAAAAATTCTACGTCAAGCTACCTGAAGGTGCAAGTCTAGAAAGCGTGGAGGCGTAAAATGGCGATTAAAACTTATAAACCGTATACTCCAAGTAGAAGATTTATGACTGGTCTTAGCAGCGAGGATATCACTGCAAAAGCTAGCGTTAGAGGCTTGCTTGTTAAAATTCCTGCCGCAGCCGGAAGGAACAATAACGGTCGCATTACTAGCCGCCATAAACAAGCAGGAGCTGCTAAACTTTATAGAATCATCGATTTTAAGCGAAATAAATTCGGCGTTGCTGGCAAGGTTGAGGCGATCGAATACGATCCGAATCGCAACTGCCGTATCGCGCTGATTTCATACGCAGACGGTGAGAAACGTTACATCATCAAGCCTAACGATCTTAAAGTGGGCGATGTGGTAGCCGCTGCCGAGGGCGGATTAGATATTAAACCGGGTAACGCGATGAAGATGAAAAATATCCCTGTGGGAACTATCCTGCATAATATCGAGTTAAAACCAGGCAAAGGTGCTCAAATGGCGCGTAGCGCAGGAGGCTATGCTCAGCTAATGGGTAAAGAGGAAAAATATGTCATTTTGCGTCTGCCTAGCGGCGAGATGAGAAGAGTACTTGCAGAGTGTATGGCTAGTATCGGCGTAGTAGGTAACGAAGAGTGGGCAAACGTCGTCATTGGTAAAGCCGGACGTAACCGCCACAGAGGTATCCGCCCTCAAACCAGAGGTTCTGCGATGAACCCGGTAGATCACCCACACGGCGGTGGCGAGGGTAAGAAAAACTCCGGCCGCCATCCGGTAACTCCGTGGGGTAAACCGACGAAGGGCTATAAAACTCGCCATAAAAAAGCGAGCGATAAGCTTATAATTTCAAGAAGGAAAGGAAAATAAAAATGGCTAGATCGCTAAAAAAAGGTCCTTTCGTAGATGATCACGTAATGAAAAAAGTCGTTGCGGCAAAGAAAGCCGGCGATAACAAACCGATCAAGACTTGGTCGAGACGAAGCACGATCGTGCCTGAGATGATCGGACTTACGTTTAACGTTCATAACGGAAAGAATTTTATCCCGGTTTACGTCACCGAGCATCATATCGGTTATAAATTAGGCGAGTTCGCTCCTACGCGCACTTTCAAGGGCCACAAAGGCTCCGTGCAGAAAAAGATCGGCAAGTAAGGATAGAATATGAGTAAATCAACTATTAAATTTGTTCGCCTTTCGCCGACAAAAGCAAGACTTATCGCAAAACAAATTCAAGGCATGAATGCGGAATTTGCCCTTGCCACTTTGGAATTTACGCCTAATCGCGGTGCGAAATATATCGCGACGGCGATTTCAAGCGCGGTCGCAAACGGCGGCTTTGAGCCTGAAGAGGTCGTAGTTACAAGCTGCCGAGTGGATGCTGGTCCTGTGCTTAAGAGATTTCGTCCGCGCGCCAGAGGTACGGCTAGCCGTATCCGCAAGCCTACTTCGCACATTATCGTCGAAGTAGCAAAACCAAGTAAGAAGGAAGCGTAAATGGGACAGAAAGTAAATCCGATCGGTTTAAGATTAGGAATTAATCGAAATTGGGAGTCTAGATGGTTTCCTTCTAAAGCGACGCTTTCCGAGAGTATCGGCGAGGATTACAAGATCCGCAAATTTTTAAAAGCTAAGCTTTACTATGCGGGAATTAGCCAAATTCTTATCGAAAGAACGGCTAAGAAAATTCGCGTAACGATCGTAGCCGCAAGACCGGGTATTATCATCGGTAAAAAAGGCGGCGAGGTTGAAAATTTAAGAAGCGAAGTTGTTAAGCTAGTCAATAAAGACATAGCCATCAATATCAAAGAGGAGCGCAAAGTAGGCTCGAACGCACTTTTGGCTGCGGAAAACGTAGCTATGCAGCTAGAGCGCCGCGTTGCATTCCGCCGCGCTATGAAAAAGGTCATCCAAGGCGCTCAAAAAGCGGGCGCAAAGGGAATTAAAATTTGCGTCGCAGGTCGCTTGGGCGGTGCAGAGATGGCTAGAACCGAATGGTATTTGGAGGGACGCGTTCCGCTTCATACTCTAAGGGCTAGGATCGATTACGGCTTTGCCGAAGCGCATACGACCTACGGTAATATCGGCATTAAGGTTTGGATCTTTAAGGGTGAAATTTTACAAAAAGGCATCCAGGCTGAAAAGACCGATGATGCGCCTAAAAAAACACGCAGACCAAGAAGAGGTAAATAGTTATGTTGATGCCAAAAAGAACAAAATACCGCAAGATGATGAAAGGTCGCAATCGCGGCTATGCGACGAGAGGAAATTCCTTGACATTCGGCGATTTCGGTATCAAAGCGGTAGAGGCGGGTAGGGTAAATTCTCGCCAGATCGAAGCGGCTCGTGTCGCGATGACGCGCTTCGTGAATCGTCAAGCTAAAATTTGGATTAAGGTATTCCCAGACAAACCGCTTACCAAAAAACCTCTACAAACTCGTATGGGTAAAGGTAAGAGCGGCGTAGAAGAGTGGGTAATGAATATAAAACCGGGCAGGATCATTTTCGAGATGACCGGCGTTAGCGAAGAGGTTGCTAAAGAGGCGCTTATGCTTTCGATTCATAAACTACCTTTTAAAACGAAAATCGTAAGTAGGGAAAGCGAAAATGAAATATACTGATTTGAAAGATAAAGATTTAGCTGAGCTAAATTCTATGTTGAAACAAAGTAAGTTGCTTTTATTTACGGCTAGACAAAAGCTAAAAACTATGCAGCTAAGCAATCCTAACGAGATTCGCGCTATCAAAAAAGATATCGCTAGAATCAACACCGCTATTAAAGCGAAATAAGGATAGGTTATGGCATTTAAAAGAGAAATTCAAGGCGTAGTCGTAAAGAAGGCGGGCGATAAAACAGCTACCGTTTTGGTAGAGCGAAGGGTTATGCACCCTAGATATAGAAAGATCGTAAAAAGATTTAAAAAATATCTGATCCACGATGAAAACAACGTCGTGAAGATCGGCGACACGATATCTGCGATCGAGTGCAGACCGCTAAGCGCTAGAAAATCGTTTCGCTTAAAAGCGGTTTTGAAAACAGGAGTTGAATAATGATACAGAGTTTTACCAGACTTGCGGTAGCTGATAATAGCGGCGCAAAAGAACTTATGTGTATTAAAGTTTTGGGCGGCAGCAAAAGAAGATACGCCACAATCGGCGATATTATCGTTTGCTCTGTAAAAAAAGCGCTCCCTAACGGCAAAATTAAGCGCGGTCAAGTAGTAAAAGCCGTAGTCGTTCGCACTACTAAAGAGTTGCACAGAGGCAACGGCTCGCTAATTAGATTCGACGAGAACGCAGCCGTTATTTTGGATTCAAAAAAAGAGCCGATCGGCACTCGTATTTTCGGTCCTATCGGTAGAGAGGTCAGATACGGCGGTTTTATGAAGATCGTTTCGCTGGCTCCGGAGGTTTTATAATGGCAGTAAAATTTAAGATTAAAAAAGGCGATCAAGTAAAGATCATCGCAGGTGACGATAAGGGCAAAACAGGCACCGTTAAGGCAGTGTTTCCTAAAAAAGCTCAAGTTATCGTCGAGGGTTGTAAAATGGCTAAAAAGGCTATCAAACCAACCGAGCAAAATCCGCAAGGCGGCTTTACGAGCAAAGAGATGCCTATGGATATTTCAAACGTTGCGTTGGTAGAGGGTTGATTATGAGCAGACTAAAAGATAAATACGCTAATTCCATCAGAGCTGCTTTGCAGAAAGAATTTGATATAAAAAATCCTATGCTTATCCCGGCGCTTGAAAAGATCGTTATCAGCGTAGGAACGGGCGAATCGAGCAAAGATCAAAAAGTGCTTCAAAATATGGCCGATACTATCTCGCTGATCGCAGGTCAAAAAGCGCTTATCGTCAACGCAAAAAAATCGGTCGCAGGCTTTAAGGTTCGCGAAGGTTTTCCGGTAGGTATAATGGTTACGTTACGAAAAGAGCAGATGTTTGCCTTCCTAGACAAACTGATCTCTATCGCGCTTCCTAGAGTTAAGGATTTCCGAGGACTACCTAGAACGGGCTTTGACGGACGCGGCAATTACAATTTCGGCTTGCAAGAGCAGCTGATGTTCCCTGAGGTCGAATACGATCAAATTTTAAGAACTCACGGTATGAATATAACCGTCGTAACGACTACAAATAACGATAAAGAGGCATTTAAATTGCTAGAGTTATTCGGCATGCCTTTTGCAAAAGGAAAATGATATGGCAAAAAAATCAATGGTAGCCAAGGCGAAACGCCCCGCTAAATTTAGCACTCGCGCATATACCAGATGTCAAATTTGCGGTCGTCCGCACTCCGTTTATAAAGATTTTGGAATTTGTCGCGTTTGCCTTCGCAAGATGGCAAATGAGGGCTTGATCCCGGGTCTAAAAAAAGCAAGCTGGTAAGGAGAAGAGATGATTAACGATCTTATTTCAGATGGACTAACTCGCATCAGAAATGCTGCGATGCGAAGGCTAGATACGACTAAGCTTTTTCACTCAAACGTCGTTGAGGCTATGCTTAAAATTTTAGCCGAGAAGGGCTATATCGAGAGCTACAACGTAGTAGAGGAAAACAATAAAAAGATCATCAACGTAGTGCTTAAATACGACGAAAAAGGCAGAAGCGTGATAAACGAAGTTAAAAGAATTTCGACTCCGGGTCGCCGCGTATATCAAGGCAAAGACGAGATCAAGCGCTTCAAAAACGGCTACGGAACCGTCGTCGTTAGCACAAGCAAAGGCGTTATGAGCGGTATCGACGCGCACAAAGCGGGCGTCGGCGGCGAAGTGCTTTGCACGATCTGGTAAGAAGTTTCTACTTTTTATGGCATTGTGGTATCCATTCGTAAAAGTAGACATACCCTAGACAAATAAAAAGGAAAATTATGTCAAGAATTGGTAAAAAACCGATCTCTATTCCAAGCGGCTTAGAGGTCAAAATCGACGGCTCGTCGTTAAAATTTAAAAAATCGAATAACGAAAAAGAGCTTGATTTAAAAGGTCATGTCGATGTAAAAATCGAAGACGGAAAGATAGAATTCTCACCTAAAGGTGAAGATAGGCAGAGCAGGGCGTATTGGGGAACATACCGCGCTTTAGCCAACAATATCGTCCTTGGTCTTACCGAGGGCTTTTCAAAACAGCTTGAGATCAACGGCGTCGGCTACAGAGCCGCGATGAAGGGCAAGGTGCTTGAGTTAAATTTAGGCTTTTCGCATCCGATAAATTTTGAATCTCCAAAGGGGATTGAAATTTCCGTAGATAAAAACGTCGTAACCATCAAAGGCGACGACAAGCAGCAAGTAGGTCAAGTAGCAGCCGAGATTAGAGGATTCAGACCGCCTGAGCCATATAAGGGTAAAGGCATCAAGTATCTTGAAGAGCATATCATCCGCAAAGCCGGAAAAACAGCTAAGAAATAAGGGTTGAGAAATGACACAGAACGTATTAAAAAGAAAGATCTCTTTACGAATCAAGAGAAAAAGAAGAATTCGCGCTAAAATTTCAGGCGTCGCATCTTGCCCTAGAATTTCTATTTTCAAATCCAATAGGACGGTCTACGCTCAGGCTATCGACGACGCAGCGAGCGCGACTTTGTGCGCCAGCAGCGGTAAGGTTTTAAATTTAAAGGCAAACAAA
Organism: uncultured Campylobacter sp.; assembly: GCF_938045405.1. Classification (GTDB taxonomy): domain Bacteria; phylum Campylobacterota; class Campylobacteria; order Campylobacterales; family Campylobacteraceae; genus Campylobacter_B. Next base: position 9,581 of record NZ_CALIMW010000163.1, read on the forward strand.
GAGGGCGCGGCTAGCTTAGCTAAAGATTTAGCCTCCAAGCTAAAAGATAAAGGCATTTCTGAAGCGATTTTCGATCGCAATGGCTATTTGTATCATGGCGTAATCGCAAGCTTTGCCGAGTCTCTACGCCAAAACGGCATCAAACTATAACCCAAAGGAATGATTGTGGAAAAGTATAATAGAGAAGAATTCGAAGAGGTAATCGTCAATATCGGTAGGGTTACGAAGGTCGTTAAAGGTGGTAGAAGGTTTAGGTTTACGGCTCTTATCGTAGTAGGCAATAGAAACGGCTTGGTAGGCTTCGGCTTTGGTAAGTCCAAAGAGGTTCCCGACGCGATTAAAAAAGCGGTAGACGATGCGTTTAAAAATATCATCAAGGTAAATTTAAATGGCTCTACTATCACTCACGATATTGAAGTTAAATACAATGCGAGCAAAATTTTACTTAAGCCGGCGAGCGAAGGTACTGGCGTTATCGCAGGCGGTTCAGTCCGCCCAGTTTTAGAGCTTGCGGGTGTTAAAGATATCCTCACCAAATCGCTAGGTTCGAACAACTCCTCAAATGTCGTAAGAGCTACGATGAAAGCTCTTAGTATGTTAAAACACTAACAAGGATAAAAGATGGGATTAGAAAATCTTAAAAAAGCCCCAGGCTCGACTCACGCTACTAAGCGCTTGGGTCGCGGTCAAGGAAGCGGTCTGGGTAAAACTGCGGGTCGCGGCGGCAAGGGTCAGACCGCACGTACCGGCTCTCATGAAAAAAGAGGCTTCGAGGGCGGTCAGCAGCCGATTCAGCGAAGGCTTCCAAAGGTAGGTTTTACTTCTAAATTTGAAAAGCCTTACGTGATCAATGTCGATAAAATCGAAGCTATCAAAGATCTTAGCGAGATCACGATCGAAAGCATCAAATCCGTTCATAAAATTTCAAATTCCGTTAAAAAGATCAAGCTGATCGGCGTAGGCGCAAAAGCGCTCGCTAGCAAGATCAAAGACGAGAACGTAAAGTCTAGCGGACAAAAATAATGAATAAATCGCTACGCAACAAAATTCTCATTACTTTGGGCTTTCTTTTTGCCTATAGGTTGCTAGCTTACGTGCCGGTTCCGGGAGTGGACGTTGAGGTTATAAAGCAATTTTTTCAAAACAATAGCAACAACGCTTTTGGAATGTTTAATATGTTTAGCGGTAACGCGGCGGAGCGATTCAGCGTTATCTCGCTAGGCATTATGCCTTATATTACCGCTTCGATCATTATGGAGCTGCTCGCCGCAACCTTTCCAAATTTAGGCAAACTCAAAAAAGAGCGCGACGGTATGCAGAAATATATGCAGATCATCCGATATGCTACAATCGCAATCGCTATGGTTCAATCCATCGGCGTTAGCATTGGCTTGCAGGGCATTCACGGGCAGACCGGAGCGCCTGCGATAATGGCTGAAAATACCAACGAGTTTGTTTTTATCTCGTGCATTTCGATGCTGGCAGGCACCATGCTTTTGATGTGGATCGGAGAGCAGATCACGCAGCGCGGCGTCGGTAACGGCACCAGCCTTATTATCTTTGCAGGTATCGTAAGCGCCATCCCTAGAGCGATCGGAAGTACTGTAAATTTAGTAAATACCGGTGAGATGAACGTTTTAAAACTAATCGCGATCGTGCTAATTATCCTGGCTACTATCGGGGCAATTTTATATGTGGAGCTAGGCGAACGTAGAATTCCGGTATCGTTTTCGCGCAAGGTATTGATGGCAAATCAAAATAAGCGCATTATGAACTATGTGCCGATCAAGCTAAATTTAAGCGGCGTCATTCCGCCTATTTTTGCAAGCGCGATTTTGATGTTTCCGACTACAATTTTACAAGCAAGCACCAATCCGATCATCCAAAAGATCCACGATTTCCTTAGCCCCAGCAATTACTTCTTTAACTTTTTGACCTTTGTGTTGGTTATATTTTTCGCTTATTTTTATGCGTCAATTGCTTTTAATTCCAAGGACATTAGTGAAAATTTAAAGAAGCAGGGCGGCTTTATCCCGGGTATTCGTCCGGGCGAGGGAACGGCGAGCTTTTTAAACGAAGTTGCTAGCCGGCTTACATTCTGGGGCTCGATCTATCTCGGGCTAGTAACCGTCATCCCGTGGCTGCTCGTTAAATTTATGGGCGTGCCGTTTTATTTCGGCGGCACCAGCGTGCTGATCGTCGTCTCCGTCGCTCTTGATACGATGAGACGCATAGAAGCGCAGATCTATATGAACAAATATCAGACCCTAAGCGCGGTCGGGCTATAAATGGCAATTTTGCTTAAAACAAAAAAGGATTTAGAGGGGCTTCGTGCGGCGAACAGAATCGTCGCGCAAGCCCTTGATTACGCAGCTTCATTCATAAAGCCGGGTCTTAGCCTACTCGAAGTCGATAAGAAGATCGACGATTTCATCACTTCAAAGGGCGCGTATCCCGCTTTTAAAGGGCTATACGGCTTTCCAAACGCCGCCTGCCTCTCGCTAAACGAGGTCATCATCCATGGCATCCCAGACGAAACGATCCTGCAAGAGGGCGATATCTTGGGCGTCGATCTGGGCTCGAAGCTAAACGGATATTTCGGCGACAGCGCACGCACCCTGCCCGTCGGCAAAATTTCAAAAGCCGACGAAGATCTCATCGCATGCAGTAAGGACACGCTGGAGTTCGCCATCAAAACGATCAGGGTAGGGATGCACTTCAAAGAGCTAAGCTTCGAGATCGAGAAATTTATCCGTGCGCGCGGCTTCGTGCCGCTATATGGCTTCTGCGGCCACGGCATCGGCAAGCACCCGCACGAAGAGCCTGAGATCCCAAACTATCTAGAAGGTAACAATCCAAAATCAGGCCCCAAAATCAAAAACGGCATGGTCTTTTGTATCGAGCCGATGATCTGCCAAAAGGACGGCACGCCGGTCATCGCCGAGGATAAGTGGAGCACGAGAAGCAAGGACGGACTTCGCACTAGCCACTACGAGCATTGCATGGCGGTTTTCGACGACAAGGTAGAAGTCCTAAGCATCGCATAGATTTTCGCACAAAAAGCGACTTGAGCTAGTTAAAATTTTACACTTTTGCCGAGGCGAAATTCCGCCTGCGCTTAGCTTTCGACAATTTTATATCGCTCGTGCCGTAGAATTTTACCTCAGCCGCTTCATGTATAAATTTTATCCGAAGGAAGCCTATCGCACTAGAAATTTTAAAATCTATCGCGACGCTTTGCGGTCTAGCCGTAAAATTTTAAGGGCTAGGTTTTAGTTCGTGCTTTCTGTTTTTAAAGCCTCGTCTTGTAGTTTCGCTCATAGATTCGCTTTCAATTAAAATTTAGCCTTAAAATTCCGTCGCCCAATTCTACTACCCCCCCTCCCCCGTATCTTTAAAATTTAGCTGTAAAATTTGAAGCGTAAAGGCGCGCAAGTAAGCGAGCTCAAAGCTTTAAGCGGCTAAGATTGCGCCTTGATTTTAAAGCGAAAATATGCCGCGCTATGTGAAGTACGCGTCGTCGCGTCCTTTCGTACGAGGCAGGAAAGATAAAATGATAGAAAAATTTTATGCAGCGCTGGCAAATATAGGCGAGCTTGCAGCGCAGACGAAAGCAGGCGAGTTCACGGCGCGCTTGCTTATGAAAATCGACCACGGCTTTTTTGCCGCTCTGCGCGAACGTCCCGTATGGAGGGCATTTTGGCTTAGCACGGCGCTATGCCTGCTCGCGTGCTGGGCTAAGATACATTATCAGATTAACGGTCCCATCTTTGCCTACATCGCCGAGAGTTTTCCGGTAGTATTTATCATAAATTTGCTCATCTTTCACCTCTGCTATTTGCTTAGCGGGCGATTTTTTAAGCTCGTTTCGTTCGTGTTACTAGCGCTAATTGCGCTAATTGCGAGTGTGGCTTTATTTTTGATCGTAAATTTCGACTCAAGCTTCAACGTCGTGGCGATCGACGCGATCGTCCATACCGACGCAGCCGAGACGCGCGAGTTTGTTTCGCAGTTTCTTAACCCCGCAACGATTTTATATTTAGCGGCGCTGCTCGGCTGCATCTTTGCGGCACTAAGAGCGGGACGGCGAGCGAAGGAGCAAACGCATAGCCGCCTAAGATTGCTGCTAGCGGCGCTCTATCTTATCTATGGCACGATCTTTTGCGCAGATATTGCCGTTAAAGCTTTCCAAGGCAAGCAGAGCTATATAGCCAAGCTATCGCAATACGTCCCGCTGGAGTTTGCCTTTACGATAAAAGACTATCTGAGCGATAAAAATTTCATCACCGATATGCGCGAAGTGCAGCTCGGCTACGATGAGGCCAAACGCGCAAACGAAAGCGTTTTAAAAGGCGGCGCAAATTTAGATCCGCAGAGCTCTGCCTTAGGCTCCGTACTTGAAAATTCAACGCCTGTATCAAGCGCCCAGGCGCAAAATTCCGGCGCAAATTTAAATTCTACGGTGCAGAGCTGGGGCAAGACTTTAAATTCTACTCCGCAAAGCTCTGCCTTGGATTCCGAGTCTGAAAATTCCGCGCCCGCATCAAGTGCCCAGGCGCAAAATTCCGGCGCAAACTTAAATTCTACGTCTGCCTCGGGCGCTATGGCGCAGAGCTCCAGCGAGATTTTAAATTCCGTACCACAAAGCCCCGGCGCGATTTCAAATTCCAAAACCACTGACGCTGCTACAAGCCCCGCCCCACAAAAGTCTCGCGTCAAAAATATCATCCTAATAATCGGCGAGAGCTTGCAGCGCGGGCATATGTCGCTCTACGGCTACGGCGTTAAAAATACACCGCTTTTAGAGAAACTCGAAGCAAGCGGTAATTTGATAAAATTTGGCGATACAATCTCGCCTTACGGCACGACTAATCAGGTGCTGATGCGGCTTTTAAATTTCAGCGATTACGAAAGCGAGCGCAAAAGGGCGTGGTTTCGCAACCTTAGCATCATCGATATGTTTAAGCTAAGTGGCTACCGCACCTTTTGGATTAGCAATCAAGAGGCTTTCGGCGCACATGCGTTAAGTGCTAAAAGCGCTGCCGATCGCGCGGACGCGGAATCCTTCCTCTCAAAGAGCAATCTTTACGAAACCGTCCGCATCAAGCCTGACGGAGTGCTGCTTCCACTCATAAATCAGGCGAAAACGGAGCAGAGCGAGCGAAATTTCTACGTGATCCATCTCATCGGCAGCCATATGGATTACAGCCTGCGCTATCCCGAGGGATTTGGCAAGTTTAGCGCGGCGGATGTAAAGGCAAAACTTACTTCCAAGCAGAAAGAGGTCATAGCGTATTATGATAACAGCGTGCTTTACAACGATTTCGTTATAAATGAAATTTTTAAAATTTTTTCGGGTGATGACAGCCTCATCGTCTATCTTAGCGATCACGGCGAGAATTTATACGAAAACGGACGCCTTGGGCACGGCATGGAGAGCCGCTTTACTTACGAAATTCCGCTGCTTTTTATAGCCTCGCGTGAGTTTTTGAGCGATCACGCTAAGCTATGGCAGAGGCTAGCTGCGGCGAAAGATAAGCCTTTTATGAGCGATGATTTGGCACATCTGCTAGCAGATATCATCGGTGTCGCGCCACTTGAGTTTGACGAGCGCAAAAGCCCGATACGAGCGGATTTTAATGCTTCACGCAAGCGAATTGCTAACGGAGTCGATTATGACGAGAAATTAAAAAGCGCGAAGGGCTATGAGCTCGAGTAATAGATGAGTTTTGCTTTTATCCCATTACATGCTGTATAAACGAAGGATTAGTATGTTCTGCTTTTTGATCGGTTCATCAATTCAGATTAAAATTTGCGCCACTCCATATGGCTACGCTGATAGTAAGGCGCGCAACGCTTATGAAATTTGAGATCAAATTTATGCGCTGCGGCTAGCTCTCCTTTTTTACCTCATCCATATACGAGTAAATCGTGACTTTCTGCGTCCTAAGCGCCTTTGCGACGAGCTCCACCGCACCTTTTACCTCAAAAATTCCTTTTTGCGAGAGGAATTTTACGATACGCTTTCGATCCTCTTTCTTCATCCCCTCCACATCCAGATCGTGCGTAGCCGATGCGATCAGATCTTGGACGATGTCAAGGATATTTTGCTGCAAATCGTTAGAGCTTTGCGTTTCTAAATTTATGCCGTCATTTAAGCTCGCTTCGTCTAATGTCGCGCTATCGCGGCTTCCGTCGGTAAAATTTGCGCCCTGCAACTCCTTGCTATCGAGCTTTACATTCGGCAGAAGATTTTTTATTGCTTTGTATGCCGCCATGGCGCTTGAGGTATCGATATTTACGCATAGCGCGCCTACTACTTTGCCGTCTGCGCCGCGGATCAGCGAAGTAGAGGAGCGTATGAGCCTGCCGTTTTGCGCGGTAAAATAGTAGTTTGCGGTGCAGTCGTTTTCAAAATTTTTGCTTAGCAACACGTCCTTTACCAGATGATCGAAGCTTTGGCCGATCTTCCTGCCCGTTACGTCGCCGAGGACGAAAACGACGGAGCTTTGCGGCGTGCTCATATCGTGGATGACCACCTCGCAATCGCCGATCGTATTTTTAATAAGGTGCGCGGTCGGTATAAAGGTCTGCAAAAGTTGGTTCAATTCGGGCTCCTGAAATTTCATATAAAAAAATCTATGAATTTAGATTAAATTTTAAAATTTTTACAAATTTATAGAAATACTTATATATTTTTAATAAATTTAGAGTAAAATTATATAAAATTTTATATGCAAAGGAGCTTAAATGAAAGAAATTTATCCAACCGTCTTTGCGCCGAAAAAGGCGCATTATGCGCCGGGCATCTTAGACGACGACGGTACACTCTATGTCTCGGGGCAGCTAAGCGTGGATCCGCGCACGGGAGCTATCCTGGAGGGTCTTGCTGAGCAGACCGCGCAGGCTCTAAGCAATGTCGCGGCAGTGCTGGCCGCCGCGGGCGCGGATAAAGGCGACGTGCGGATGTGCCGCGTCTATACGCCGGGCGTCGAGAACTGGGACGTGATCGACGAGCAGTACGCGCTGTTTTTCGGCGCGCATAAGCCCGCTCGCGTCGTGGTGCCGACTACGGCTCTACACTTCGGCTGCCTCGTAGAGATCGAGGCCGTCGCAAAAATAAAAGAGAAAAAATAGGAGCGAAAATGAGCAATTTCATCTGCACGGGCTGCGGCAAGCACGCGCCCATCGATACTTTGAGCTATAAATGCGACTGCGGTGGGCTGTATAAGCTAAACTCCGATGCACCTAAATTTAACCCCGCGCTCGTAGATCAAAGCGAGTTTAGCATCTTTAGATACCGCAGGTTTATGGGTATCGATACGGCTAAATTTAGAGAAATTTCAATGGGCGAGGGGCTCACGGCTAGCGTAAAATTTGGCGAGGACCTCTATCTCAAGCTCGATTATGCGATGCCTACGCTTTCGTTCAAAGATCGCGGTGCAGCGGTTTTAGTGCTGCATGCTAAAAATATCGGTGTGAAAAAGGTGTTGCAAGACTCCAGCGGCAACGCAGGCAACGCCGTGGCAGCGTACTGCGCTCGCGCGGGTATCGAGTGTGAAATTTACGTCCCGAAGGGTACGTCGCCTAAAAAGATCGATATGATCAAAAGCCACGGCGCGCACGTCACGGTGTTTGACGGCAGCCGCGACGAAACGGCGGATGCGTGCCGCAAAAAGGCCGCGCAGGAGCAGATCTATTACGCCAACCACGTTTATAATCCGATCTTTTACGAGGGCACGAAGAGCTACATTTATGAGATCTACGAGCAGCTGGGCAGGGTGCCGCGCAATATCTTTATCCCCGTGGGCAACGGCACGCTGCTACTGGGCGCTCAAGCGGCGCTGGGCGAGCTATATGAGGGCGGCTTTATCGAGGCGCTGCCAAAAATTTTCATCGTTCAGGGCGAGCGTTGCGCTCCGCTTTTTGACGCTAAAGGTGCGGCGCGCGAGACCAGGCCGCAGCCGACGCTAGCGGAGGGCATCGCGATCGCAAGACCGATGCGCGCGGGCGAAATTCTTGGCTCTAGCTACGCTGGCGAGCGCGAGGTGATCTTAGCGAGCGAGAGCGATATACTGCCTGCCAGAGCGGCGCTTGCGCGCGGCGGATTTTACGTCGAGCACACGACCGCGGCTACCTA
>NZ_CALIMW010000164.1 GCF_938045405.1 uncultured Campylobacter sp.
GCTCACCACGGCCTCATTTTTAGCTAGCTGCGCGCTAAGCGCGGTATGATTGCGCGGATCTATACGATCTATCAAATGAGCCTCGCAAATAGGGCGATTATTTTTCATATCTACGACGAATACGCTTTCTACCTCGCCTCTGTTTATCCTTACCTCTACGTTTTGCCCTACGAATTTGCAAAGCGCAGGATGCGAATATGTCCGCCTCTGCCCCATTACCGATAGAGCTATGCAGCTATTTCTCACTCTGATAGATCTGCGTTCGCTAAAGATATACTCAAGCGTAGTTTCATCAAATACCGCCCTAGGCTTAGCCTCCAACTTATCTAAGAAGCTTTTTAAAGGATGAATTTTGCGAGAGGCGTTATAGTGTTCGTTCCACCACCTCACCGCCCGCTCGAAATATGAGATAAAATCGGTAAAATTAAGCGGATTTTGCTTTATATATTCAGCTATGATCTCGCTTTGTCTATCACCGTCCTTGTGATATCCCGCTCCGCCGCACTCAGCTATTACCATCTCGCCCATGCGGCGCTGGACGTGATTAAAGATATTTTCGATAGGTTTTGCGCGAGAATTCCTTACCTTCGCTTTTTTATGAAGCAGATTTGGCACTAGATCGTCAAAATCCCTAAATTTAATCCCGCTTAGCTGAGACCTGACGCCTGCGATATACTCGCTTAGCTCGGGTTTTCCGTTATCGGTATAGATGGCATCTGGGATGCCAAAGCGCAAAGCCATCTTTAGGCTATTGCCTACGCTTAGGCGGTTATATTTTCCAAGTACTATATCTATGCCTATGATCGCTCCGCTTCCCATATTGATCCAGACATAAGCGTTAGGGTTGATGACCTCTCCTGCGGGACCTACCGCATCGAAATCAAATACTATCTGATCGCCGCAGATCATCTCCATACTTTCGTAGCAGTTTAGATCGCGGATGATATGCATAGCCCACTCGTTTCGTACGCCGCGATCGCCGCAGCTTGCACGAAGTAGCATCGCTTTGATCTCTGGCGCCGCGGTTAGGCGGGCGAAGCTTTGGTATGAGCCGATTTTAAGGGCGTTGTCTTTCGCATAGGATTGCAGCTGCTCGTAAGCAAAGCTCTTGCTAGCTAGCGGATTGTGCAGCATAAAGCCTACCGCCCACTCTAAAGCGCTCATCTCAAAGCTGGAGCTTTTAAACTTAGCTTTAAAATCAATGCTTAGCTCGTCGTTTTTAACCTCTACTTCACTTTGCTTAAATAGCTTGGCCCACGAATAAAGCGTTTTTAAGCTCACTTCGTATTTCGCCGCTACCCCCTTGCCCCATAGCGTCTTACTCATTCCCGCAGGGCAGCTTTTTAGCTCGTTTATTGCCTTTAACTTATTCATCTTTTCTATATCCTTAATCTTTAGGCTCAGAGCGTTTTGCTCTGCTTCGCTGCGCTCGCAAGAAACGCCGCTTCGGCTTCGCCTTGCGTCGCTATACTCGTTTTGCTCTGCTTCGCTACGCTCGTTTTGCGGTGCGCAAATGAAAGCATCCGAGCCATTATTTATATTTGAGTCGCTATCCGTGAACGCCGCGTTATTTTCATCTACTGCTTCGTGCTCTAGGCTTTGGCGGTTTTGCGCCACTTTTTGACATTCTTGATAAAATTTAGCTGCCACATCAGCTCTTCGGCTACCCTCTCCTCGCTCGTATCCCACGCCGTAGCTAGTGTTTTTACAAAAGCGCGCGTCGCACTCATAGCGTTGTCCGCCATCTTGTCCGCCTGCGAATACTTGAGCTTGACGAAGTACTTGTTCTGTCTGATCACCATCTTTATTTTCATTTTTATTCCTTTTATTTTGTCGCGCTCATCGCTGCAAATAGGTGCGGGCGCGCTTTGCTGTGAAATTTCGCCGTTTTCGTCGTTTATCAGATTATCATCAATCCAAATTTGAAGGGTTTTACCACCGCGACCGACGCCGTCGGTGTAGGTAAAACACAATATATTAGGTTTTATCGAGCAAAATTTTTTGCCTGCCTTTTCCGCACGCTTAACAGCTTTCATCAGAGCGTCATATTTGACGCTCAAAATTTCCGCCGCATGCTTACTGGTTACCCACATATTAGGCTACTTTTATCCCGACTTTTTTAAAGGTATTCTTGGCTTTTTTGGAGTAGTACCCGTTTAAAATGCTACTATAGCTTAGGTTATTCTCGCGACAAAAACGCTTTAGAGTTTTATTCGTCTTGATTTGGATTTGCTCCGCTACCCCGCCGCTTTTTACGTTACCGATAAAATCTATCATCGTTTAAGCTTCCTTTGATATAATTTTGGTATAGATGTCGAAATTATAATCTAATTTATTAGGTTTGTCAAGGGGATTTTATGAATTTAGCACAAAAGATTAGGTCTTTGCGAGAAAATAAAGAATGGACGCAAGGCGATTTGGCTGAAAAATCAGGTGTTGGCAAGTCCAGCATACAATTATATGAAAGCGGCAAAGGAAATATTACACAACTAAATTTAGAAAAAATAGCTTCTGCGTTTGGTGTAAATATATCTTATTTTTTAAACGACAAGATGTCCAATGGTTTGTCCATAAGTGTCCATAAGTCGTCCCCCAATTTGTCCCTTAGTCCCGCGAACCTTAAAAAGTCACAAAAAGAGCAGATCGCAGAGGATCAAATTTTCATCCGCAAGCTGAGCTCGGTCGTCGGTGCGGGCGAGAGCGCCGATATCGAAGGCGTCGAAGTATACGATACGGACGTGCTCGTGCCTTTTTCTCGGATGCTTTTTAATTTACCCGTAAACGAGCATAATATCCGCTGCCTCAAAGTCGTCGGATATTCGATGATACCGATGCTCTATCCGGATAGCTGGGTTATAGCCCGCATGGGGCCGAGCTTCGATGGGGATGGACTTTATATCATAGATTTCGGCGGAAATTTTATGGTAAAATTGCTACAAAAGCACCCAAACGGCACGCTTTTTGTTAATAGCGTCAATCAAGAATACCGCAGCTATGAGATAGGACCGAATGACGAGATCCGAGTACAAATCGTCGGCAAGGTTTTGCGCTGCGTGATTTGAAGCCTATTTTTAGGGATTTTGAAGCTTTTTGAAAGAACTTTGAAGCTATTTTGAAGCCCCCTAGGGCTCGTTTTCAAAAATGTGAAAAAAAAATGCGCGAAAATTGCAAAATTCGCATTTTAGTTTCTCATTTTTTACCTCAACCCTATATGCTTACAAATATCGCCCAAATCGCTATTTGCTCCGAATTTTTTGCCAATCTCACTTTTTTACCTTTTATATGAGATTTATCAAAT
>NZ_CALIMW010000165.1 GCF_938045405.1 uncultured Campylobacter sp.
GCTATCTATCGCGTCACGAAATTCTTCAAATTTAAGAAATTTCGCCTTAATAGCCGTAGCGATGATGCCCGTACCGAGAGGTTTTGTTAGGATCAGCAGGTCGCCTTCGCGCGCTGTATTATTACTCCAAAATTTACGCGGATTTACGCGCCCCGTGACGCTAAGCCCGTAATAAATTTCAGGGGTAGAGATGGTGTGACCGCCCACCAGAACCCCTCCGCACTCTTTGATCTTGTCTTTGCCGCCGCGCAGAATTTCGCGCAGAATTTCGTTTGAGAAATGACAATCGTCAAAACCCACGATGTTTAGGGCATTTATCACCTCGCCACCCATTGCAAATACGTCGCTTAGGGAGTTTGCCGCCGCGATCTGTCCGAAAATAAACGGATCGTCCACCAAAGGGGTGATAAAATCGAGCGTCTGCACTAGTGCAAGATCGTCATTTATGCGAAATACGCTCGCATCTTCGTTGCTGCAGGTGGACGAAAGCAAGTTTGCATTAGGCTCGATTAAATTTCCAAGATTTTCGGTTAGACCCGCCGGGTCAAGCTTGGCGGCTCAACCGGCGGCTGCAATAAATTTCGTGAGGTTAAAATCTCTGTAGATCATAGTTTGATTACTTCGTATTTCGATAGGACGTCCATGATTTCGTATGCGTTTGAAATCTCGCCGATCGCGAGCTTATCGACCAGTTTATAGCCCTCCAGACAGCTTCCGCAGCTTAAAATTTCAGCTCCCGCTTCGTTTAGCTTTTTGATCGCCTCAAAGCATTCGTGGCCGCGGTTGGTGGTTATGTGCACGGCGTTGTTTACACAGATGACCTTCACTGGCTTTTCGTCCAAATTTAGCGCCGCGCCTAAAAATTTAGCAAGCAAACTCTTTCCGATCGGGCCGCTTCCGCACTGCTCCTCGTTTAGGAATATCACCTTGCCTCTCTTTGACGCCGCGACATCACAATAAATATCGTCGATACTTTCATCTTTCAGCTCGTCCGTTTTTACGGTTTTTATAAGCGTGTCGGCGCCCGCTTGTGAAATTTGCGCCTCAAAGCCGTTTTTAGCCAAAAAGCGTTTTATGTTTTCGCGCGGCGCTACGTCGTTTACTAAAATTTCTAAATTCTCTCCGATTTTTAGCTCGCCGAGAGCTTTTTTAGCGCGTAAAAGCGGTTCCGGGCAATTTAAATTGCGACAATCTAGTTGCATATGTAATCCTTAAAAATAAAATTCTTTGAACCTCAAAGCTAATGCGAGCCGCACGCAAGCAGGCCCGCATAAAATTTACCCAAGTTATAAGCGCGGGTACTTCGCTTCAAATTGCGATTTAGCGATCTGCCCTTTATCGAGCAGCTCGCGATACCAGTAGTGGTGAAGTACATAAACTTCCTCCTCCGGCTTGTATCCGTCGATCATCGAGTGGATGGCACCGCTGATCGCAAAGACCGCCATATAGATATGCACAAGCAAAAATACCGCGCAGACCGCACCCAAAAAATTATGAATAATCGCGCTTGCTCTTAAAATTTCGATCTGACTCATACCTAGCGCACTTCTCATCGCAGGGATATCGTAGTCTAGGAAAAACATTGACGCACCCGTCGCTATCATCACTATACCGCCTAAAGTCGCGACCCAAAACCACGCCTTTTGGCCTGCGTTAAATTTACCCGCAGGAATCGCGCGCTTCTTTTTGCTTAAATAGCCACCCACGATCATCATCCATTTGATATCGTAAGCTCGCGGTAGCATACGCCAAAACCATGTCACTAGCATAGGCACAACGGCAATCGCAAACGCTATCGTAGCCAGTCCGTGAGCGTTTTTACAAAATCTCACGAAAGCGCCGCCACCGAATTCTTCGCCAAACATCATAATCAAGCCTGTCGGAACCAAGATCGCCCATGCTACGGCCGCTACAAGATGGTATAGTCGCTCAAATTTATTAAATGCATAGATCGGCTTGCCCGCGTGATGATCGAAGTGCTTCGGCCCTATGATCGCGTAGTGCCCAATAAAAGCTATGATTACGCCCAAAACCGCACCCAGCGCCAGCCACGCAAAAAAGCCCGAGCTTTGCAGATGTCCTTGAAATTGCAGAAAAATCGGGCCGAAGCCGTTGCCGTAGCTATCGATGTTTTCAAGCCTTGCATTGCCCCAAACATCACTATTTCCCTGCACGATATCGGCATATTTTTTCTCTTCGGCCTGCGCATAAATACAGGCAAAAAGCGCGAGAAACAATCTTTTCATGGATTTCCTTAGATATAAAATTCGAGCCGATTATATCATTTTTTGCAAAAAATTTTCTTACAAAGCAAAATTACATTTTTGCATTAAGTGCGGCGCTAGTTTCGCCGCGCATACTCGTCGTAGCCGAATTTTTTGATCATTAAAACCTCTCCGCGCTCGTCTACCAGAACAAGATCGGGCAGTTTGATGCCGTTAAAGGTCGTGTTTTTCACGATCGTGTAGTGGATCTGATCCTCGAAAATCACCCGATCGCCGATGTTTAGCGGCGCGTCAAATTTATACTCGGGCTGCCCGCTCTCAAGCCCCACGATGTCGCCTGCGAGGCAGGTATTTCCGCCGAAGCGGTAGCTAAATTTACCGCTCTTACTCTCGCCGCGCACCGCAGGACGATACGGCATCAGCACGGTATCGGGCATATGAGCTTCAGCGGAAGCGTCTAAAATAGCGATTTTAGCGCCATTTTCTACTATATCAAGCACGCTAGCGACCAAATACCCGCACTCCCAGCCGACCGCCTCGCCGGGCTCGAGATAAATTTCGACTTCGTATTTTTCGCGAAATTTTTTGATCAAATTTATCAGCAACTCCACGTCGTAGCCTGCGCGCGTGATATGATGCCCGCCGCCGAAATTTAGCCACTTTAGGCCTCCGAAATAATTGCTAAATTTTGCCTCGAAAACCTCAAGTACCCGCTCTAGGCTCTGAGCGCTCTCTTCGCACAGCGCGTGAAAATGTAGCCCCGAGATGCCGCGCAGAAACTCGCCGTCTTGCAAGATCGCCCGCTGCAGCGCTTCAAGGCTCATCCCGAGCCTGCTAAAGCTGCCGCACGGATTGTAAGCGTCTTTGGGCGCGAAGGAGGTCTGCGGATTTAGCCGTAGTCCACACGACGCACCCGCAGCGAGCGCCTTTGCGCGGTATTTTTGCCACTGCGCGGCGCTATTGAACACGACGTGGTTTGAAATTTTTAAAATTTCATCCAAATCATCCTCTTTAAACGCTGACGAGTATGTGTGGATTTCGCCGTTTTTGATAAATTCCGCGGCAAATTTTGCCTCGTGTAGGCCGCTGCAAGTCGCACCCCAGAGGTATCTGTCAACGTAAGGCATCGCGAAGCTAAACGCAAAGCCTTTTAGCGCGCATAGAATTTTTGCGCCGCTTCGCTCACCTACGCCGCGTAAAATTTCTAAATTTTTTACCAGTTTTTGCTCCTCGCACACGTAAGCGGGGGTCGAAATTTCATCGATTTTCATCGTTTTTCCTCATTAAATTTTTTCGCAATTATATAAAATTTTATAAATTTTTGGTTAAAATCGCCCAATCTTTAAAAAAGGATAAAAATGGTAGAGGTAGAATTTCTAGGGCCGATCGGGCGCGAGCCCCTGCGCCTAAACGCAAACTCCCTGCAAGAGGTAAAAGCGGAGCTGCAAAAGGACGAAGGCTTGCACGAGTGGCTTGCAAACTGCGCCGTAGCGGTAAACGATAAGATGGTTTATGATGCGAATTTCGCGCTTAAATCCGGCGATCGCGTGAGCCTTCTGCCTCCCGTTTGCGGCGGCTAAGCTTAGGAGGCGGCGATGGGCGAGGCTAAATTTAATCCAGAACTTTTAAACGGGATCGAGCCTGAAATTTATGAGGGTAGCTTGGACGTAGATGCGATTTTATCGCGCTGGTACGCTAAATTTAAAGACGCAAATCGCGGCGCGTTCATCACCTTCGTAGGCATCGTGCGCGAAGAGGGCGGTATCTGTGCGCTGAGCTTCGATATCTACGAGCCGATTTTGCGAACTTGGTTCGAAGCGTGGCAGCAAAAGGCCGCGGCACAGGGTGCATTCGTGCTTTTTGCGCATTCAAAAGGCGACGTGCCGATCCACGAAAGCTCCTACGTAGCAGGTGTCGTAAGCCCGCAGCGCAAGGTCGCTCTGGCGCTCATAAACGAGTTTGTGGAGGATTTCAAAGCGGCCGCGCCGATCTGGAAATACGACGTAAAGGGCGGTAAAATCGAGGGCGGCAAAGTAGTAGGCGGGAAGAGGATCTATGCAGCGGATCGCTCGCAGAGGGTAAAAGGCGCAGGACTTTTGGGCTAAATTTACTATTTGATTCTTAATTCAAAACTAGCGAAGTCTAGTTTAAGTTATTTTATAATTTTTTTATGGACTTTATCCTATATTTCCAGTTATCGATAAATTCTATTTTATCTTTTAAAATACATGAATCCGTAGGTAGCCATCCATCAGGCATCCACTTACCAAACTTTTTATTATAATACCTCTGTACTATTTTTTTCTTCCTATCATTATACAAGCTACACCATATCTTATATCGGATGCCTTTATAACCAACACTCCTTGCATTCTTTATATCTTTGCAAGCCGTTTGCCAGGTAATATATTTTTTATCATACTCTGACGCTGCCTTGGAATAATCCGGCTTAGTTTTTCTAGGAAAAATTTCAACAATGAAATAGTTAAAATTGATTCTTCCGTCGATTCTGCCGCGAATATTGCTCTCAATGATATCAATCCACTTACCAATTGTGTTTACGCTTTTCACCAAATCTCTAGTAATAAGAACTGCGGCGGAATTACCATTTCTAATATAGCTAATATATTCTGCATCATATTTATGATTATTTACAATATTATCAGCCGTTGTTTTTACTCCATATAAAATTCCGTTATTGCAAAATTTACTTAAAAATCTACTCAAACGAAAATATTAAAATTTAAACACGCTCTTGGCTTCAGCGATACGCTCACCAAGGCTCGCAGCGGCATCTTCGCTCCTTGCCGCACACCTAAAGATCGGCTCCAGCACCTCGGCAAAAAAGCCGTTTAGCCCCTCC
>NZ_CALIMW010000166.1 GCF_938045405.1 uncultured Campylobacter sp.
ATACGTTCGTTTTTAATACATTACCGCGTTTTTATATCTAAATTATAAAGCCGCCAGCAACTTATAAGGCTTTCGTATGATTTAAACTATATGCCAAATAAAGCTTGGCAAGCACTGTTACTTAATATAATGAAACGTTCTATAAGCAGATAAAACCCTATTAAAAATCAAGCCCGTAAAAAGCATGTCCTACAAAAGCAAGCTTATTGATGTGCTAAATTTTATGAAGATTGCTCGTATAGTTTTGCACGTAAAGTATCCGCGCCTTTCACAGCACCAGTATCCCGTCACCATATGCGTATAGTCTCGCACTAAAAAGCCTCCGTGCGTGGCAAGGTGGGCTAAATTTCATAAGTACCGCCGCTTAGCCTTTTATATGATTTAAATCCAAGTCCCGTTTCAATGCTTGCGGTATTAAATTTAATATATCTAGCTTTATCCTTTTCGGTCTCCAAAGAGGAGCAAAAAAGCGCTGTTGAATTTAATATATCTAGCTTTATCAGCGCCTATCTGCTTTTTAAGATCAAGCTAAAATTTAACGTATTTATTTAATAAAACGATCGGAGCAGATAAAATTTCAATATATCCACTTAAATTTTATCTCCCTTTAAGCCCGCTGCAAATATAATCCTTACCGTATTGCAAGGTGGCGTAATAGCATATGGGCGCATCCCCTTTTCTAGCGCTGGCGCGGGATAGGTATGCAAAAGCCCTAAATGCTAATAGACGTTTTATTTGGCAATACAAATATTTCAACTTAAAAGGACTTTTCAATGAAAAACCTGTTTAAATCCGCATTATTTCTATCGCTTCCTGCTTTTATGTTGGCAGCCGTAAATTTAAATACCGCAAGCAAAGAGGAGCTTATGGCGCTTCCCGGTATCGGAGAGGCAAAAGCTCAGGCTATTATAGATTACCGCAAGGATAATAAATTTAAAGATATCGAGGATATCAAAAACATTAAAGGCATAGGCGATAAAAGATTTGAGCTTATTAAAGATGATCTTGCCGTAAGTGGACATACCGATATAAGCGATCTAAAATCCGTAAAGCAAAAAGCAAGTAAAAAAGCCAAAGATACCGCCAAATCCTCTAAAGCTAAAGTAAACGCTAAATCAAAAAAGTTGCAAGAGAAAATGGATGATAGCATGGATAAGGCTATGAATGAGGATGGAAAAGTAAAAAGCTCTACGGCTAAGTTGAAAGACGAAGCTAAAGAAGAGGGATCGTCTAAGGCTAAAGGTAAGAGGGGTAAGAAGGGTAAGGGAGAGTAATAAGAAAGAATATATAAAATAAGGGGAGGAGTGTAAGGTGGACTTCTCCTTTTATAAGGTTTTATGAACTTTATAGTTTTATATAGTTGTATTCTTTTCTAATCATTGCTATTGTAAATTTACAAATTTTATAGCTCTTATTTTTTTCTATCTCTTTTTTTATTATAAATTTTGCAGACTTTGAAATTTTAACTTTTGTACTTTTTTCTCGGCTTTGCCTTCATCTTATTTCGTGTTTGATTTATTTGGCTTTAAATTTATAGGTTACTTCGGGGGTAAAATTTAAACAAGTTCGCGCGAGCAAACGAATGTAGTACAAATTTTATTATTCTGCGCAGTTTGCTGCATGCACTGCATAAATTTCACTTTGCAGTCTCTGCCTGTATTCCATGAGTTTTACGCGTTCGCCTTTAACGCTTAATTAAGACTATTTTTTAGAACGATTATACTCAGAATTAACATAAAAATAACCAGAATTTAAGGCAAGCACCATCATAACAACAAAGAGAAACAAAAAGAGCGATTAAAAGATAAAATAGATTAAGTGGTGGTTAGAGGCAGAATCGAACTGCCGACACGCAGATTTTCAGTCTGCTGCTCTACCGACTGAGCTATCCAACCACCGAAAAAGAAAAGTAATTTTAGCCATGCAATACTTAAATCTCGGTTAAAATCCTTGATTTTCGCTAGATTTTTGCACGTTGCGCTCGAAAACAGCCAAATTACTCAGCTAAAATTTTTTAAATTTCAGTAGTGAAAAATATTGCTTATGCAGCAATTTGCAATAATCAAAACGGGCTATCAATCTAAAAAGCAAAGGGATATAAAATTTTACTATTTAGCCGATTCTGCAAATTATATGCTTGGTTTTAAACTGTGCAAAGTAGATAAATTTACGCCAAAGGATCGCTATATCATTTTAAATTTACGCGTATAACGGACAGCTGGGAGCGATTGATTAAATTTAGCATCGAAAATTGGCTTTAATTTGGACTTGACGAAGCATCTTTATAAACATTGTGCTCGAGCTAATAGTGTGACATGGGGATGTTTACTTCGGGGTTGAATTTATTTAGATATCCGCGCAGCAGAAGCGTTGAAATTTTAAAATGCGATTGCAAATTGTATTTTAAAAGCCTAGCCCGATCCGACTAGCCCCGATAGGTCTGTTTATCCAAGTTGTGCGACTTGTTTTTTAAATAGCTCGCCGCGTTCGGCGTAGCTTTTAAATTGATCCAAACTGGCACATGCAGGGCTTAACAGCGCTATTTCACTCGCAGAATGTATGGAATTTTTAAAATTTTCGAAATTTTTAGAATTCTGCGAATTCCGAGTTTCACCGTCGTTTGTGCGGCGTTTCGGCGAAGAGGCGTTGTCGCTTGCGACAGATGAGTGGTCGCCTTTTTGCAGCGTATTTTCGCCGATCTTTGCATTTTTTTTCGCCTTGCCGCCGTTGTATCCGCCATTCGCGCTTAAATTTTGTACTTTCAATTCGTCTGCGTCGCTTTTTTCAAAATCCGCGCCTCGGTACTGCTTCGAAATTTCGCTCACCGCCGTTTGTAAAATTTCGCAGCGCACGCAAGGAAGTTTGTATTCGTCGCACAAACGCACGATTTTATCGGTGTTTGAGCCGATTGCGTAAATTTGCAGATCGTATTTTTTAAACTCTGCAAAAAGCGGGTGCAGATCCACGCCTTTGTCGTCACCGCCGAGGATCAGATGTATTTTGCGCCCGGCATATCGTTTAAGGGCTTGTGCACACGCATCGATATTGGTGGCCTTCGTGTCATTGACCCAGACCCTGCCGCGCGCGTCGGTAAGCTCCTCTAGCTTATTGCCTTCGATCACGAAGTCGTTCAGTCGCGCGACGTCGCATCTGTCGAATAAAATTTTCTCCACGCACAGCGCCAAAAGCGCGTCTATCAAAAACGGAGTGCGGAATTTTATCTCGCCTAAATCGATGCCGAATTTTTGCGCTAGATCCGCTTCGTCTTCGTAGCAGATCACGCGGGCTAGGCTATTTTGCGCGGCGGCGGAGCTTTCGTAGGCGCGCGGAATTAGCGCCACGGAGCCTTCGCGCATCGCTAGCAGGGGCGAGAGTTTGGCGCGCTCATACTCCGCGAAATCGCCGTGCCAGCTGAGATGATCGGGCGTGATCGCAAGCAGCACGTAGATGTCGGGGCGCGCATGCTTGGTGTAGTGCAGCGTAAATGAGCTCGTCTCTAGCACCCAAATTTTGGCGCTTTTATCAAGCTTTGCAAGCGGAACGCCCACGTTGCCGCCCATTTGCGAGCCGTATCGCTCTAGCAAGTGCTGCATCATCTTCGTAGTCGTCGTCTTGCCGTTCGTGCCGCTGATCCAAATTTTGAGGCCTTTGTAATCGTCAAAATAATCGTATTCGCTGATTAAATTCCGTGCCTTTCGCACCAGCTCGTGATGCGGTGGAAAGCCCGGGCTTGGGATTTCAAGCTCGCTTGCGGCGGGATCGAACTCGCTTGGGTTTAAAAGCGCATTGCCGAACTCGTCCAGCTTCGGCGCGCCCGAAGAAATTTCAAATTTATCGTCGTAGATCTCCCAGCGGCCGTCTTTTTGATAGTGCTCGGCGATCGCTCTGGTCGTAAGCCCGTAGCCGAATAGCGATTTTTTCATTTTTCTCCCCCTTCGCCCCGTAAAATTTGAGTTATCTCATCGGCGCTAAGCTCGCCCGTTTCGTCGTATATTCCGCGCGCCGTTTCGAAATCAGGTTCAAGCTGCGCTCGCATTTTATCTCAGTTTCAGCGACGTCAGCGCTATGATATTTGCGATCAGCGCGATGATCCAAAATCGGATGATGATTTTATTTTCGATCCAGCCTTTAAGCTCGAAATGGTGATGTATCGGCGCCATTAGGAAAATTCTGCGTTTGAAAATTTTAAAGCTGCCCACCTGCAAGATCACGCTGAGCGTTTCGATGACGAAGACGAAGCCGATCATTATGAGTAAAATTTCGTTTTTCGTGATGACCGCGCAGTATCCTAAAAATGCGCCTACGCTGAGGCTGCCGCTATCGCCCATAAATACTTCGGCGGGATAGCAGTTGAACCACAAAAACCCAAGCAGCGCGCCGATGAGCGCCGAGACGATGATGCAGACCTCGCCCGCGCCCGCGACGCGCGGTAGCAAGAGATATTGCGAGTAGATCGCGTGCCCGCACAGATAGGCAAATACGCCCAAGCTGCATAGCGAAAACACCGACGGAATGGTCGCTAGCCCATCTAATCCGTCGGTTAAATTTACCGCGTTTGAGCTAGCGCTTATCACGATCGTCCAAAACAGCGGCGCGAAGATCCATAAATTTAGCAGAGGGTACTTAAAAAACGGCACGAAAAATTCCCCGCCCAGATCGCTAAAAGCATAAAGCGTCGCCCCGATCAAAAAGGCCAAGAAATTTTGCAGTGAAAATTTAGCCCGCGCGCTAAGGCCTGCGTGGTTTTGGCGGCCTAAAATTTTAGAGATATCATCCTTAAAGCCTATGTATCCAAAGCCCACCAAACAAAGCAGCCCGCAGAGCACGAAGACGTTGTTTAGCTTGGCGCACAGCAGGCTTGCGAGTACTGCGGCGGTAACGAAAACGAGCCCTCCCATCGTCGGGGTTTTGCTCTTTTTCTGATGGTTTTGCGGCGCGAGCTCGTAGATGGGCTGCGCGGCGTGTCTGGCTTGCGCCCAGCGGATAAACCGCGGCATAGCCCAGACCGAAAAACAAAAAGCGATAAAAAACGCAAGGCCTGCGCGAGCGGTGATGTATTGGAAAAAATTTATATTTGTAAGATGATAAAGATAATAAAACAAAGTTTGCCTTTTAAATTTTATGAAATTTTATACGAAAACGCGCATTTTAGTATAAAAGAGGTAAAATTTAGCTTTTAGGGCAGATGAAATTTTGCCGCATTTGCCAAAAGAAAGTATAATGCCGCTCGTAAAAACAGCGCCGCAGATCCGCTTCAAAAGACCTGCGCGGCGGAATTTAGACGAAATTTAGGAGCCAAAATGGGGCAAAAGACGATTTTACTTATCACCGACGGCATCGGCTTTAACGCGAGCGATAAATTTAACGCGTTTGCAAACGCGTTAAAGCCCGCCTATGATTATCTTTTTAAAAATGTGCCCAATACGCTGCTGCGTACTTCCGGGCTTGCTGTGGGCTTGCCGCAGGGGCAGATGGGAAATAGTGAAGTAGGGCACATGACGATCGGAAGCGGTAGAATTTTATATCAAAACCTAGTCAAAATCGATCGCGCGATCGATGAGGGCTCGCTTGAGAAAAACGAAGCGCTACAAAGCCTGCTTTCAAAGTGCCGCAGGCTGCACGTCATAGGGCTTTACAGCGACGGCGGCGTGCATTCGCATCTACGCCATTTCGACGCGATCTGCGAGATAGCGCAGAATGCGGGTTGCGAGACGTGGGCGCACGCTATCACCGACGGGCGCGACGTTTCGCCGAGCAGCGGAGCGGAATTTTTAAAGCATCTAGAGACTAAATTTAAAGTTGCTAGCGTGTGCGGGCGCTTTTACGCGATGGATCGCGACAAGCGCTTTGATCGCGTAAAGCGCGCTTACGACGTGCTTATGGGCGAAGCGGCGCCGCTTGAAATTTCGCCTAGCGAGTATGTGCTGCAAAGCTACGAGCACGGCGTGAGCGACGAGTTTATCGAGCCCGCGAGCTTTAGCGGCTTTAGCGGTATCGGCGCGGATGACGGAGTGATTTTTATAAATTTTAGAAACGATCGCGCCAGGGAGCTTTGTGCGGCTTTGGGCGATGAGAGTTTCGGCGAATTTGAGCGAAAATTCGTCGTGCAAAATTTAATCACGATGAGCGAATACGACGCGAGCTTTAAATTTCCTCTGCTTTTTGAGAAGCCCGTGCTTAAAAACACGCTTTGCGAAGTGATCGCGGAAGCCGGTCTTACGCAGCTTCACACCGCCGAGACCGAAAAATACGCGCACGTGACGTTTTTCTTTAACGGCGGCGTCGAAGAGCCGCTTCCGAACGAAACTCGCGTGCTGATCCCAAGCCCGAAAGTAAAAACCTACGACGAGCAGCCGCAGATGAGCGCACCTGCGGTATGCGACGCGGTGATCCGCGGCATCGAAGCGGGGATCGATTTCATCGTCGTAAATTTCGCAAACGGCGATATGGTCGGCCACACGGGCAACTATGACGCCGCGGTAAAGGCGGTCGAAGCGGTGGATGAGTGCATCGGTAAAATTTTAAACGCGGCGAAGGCGCATGATTACGCCTACGTCCAGATCAGCGACCACGGCAACTGCGAGGCGATGCGAGACGCGGACGGCGAAATTTTAACCAACCACACGACCTTTGACGTATTTTGTTTCGTCGCGGGCGAGGGCGTTCGCGAGCTAAAAAGTGGACTTGGGCTTAGCAACGTCGCAGCGACCGTGCTAAAGTTAATGGGGCTACCGAAGCCCGCGGAGATGGACGAAGCGCTATTTTGAAATTTCGACAGCGTGGGCTGCGAGCAGATTTAAACGGCTAAGATTTAGGTAAATTTGGATAAATTTACGCTAGATATTAAAATTTTAACAAAAGGACAAGTATGAAATTTAGTGGAAAAAACGTTTTAATTACCGGCGCGAGCCGCGGTATCGGCGCGCAGATCGCAAGGACTTTGGCAGGCTACGGGCTTAAGGTGTGGATCAATTATCGCTCAAGCCCTGAGCCTGCCGATGCGCTGCTAGAGGAGATCCGCGCAAACGGTGGAGAGGGCGCCGTGATAAAATTTGACGCGACGAACGAGGCGGAATTTAGCGAGGCGATTGCCCTGATCGCGCAAAGCGACGGCGAGCTAAGCTATCTCGTAAATAACGCGGGCGTCACGAACGACAAGCTCGCGCTTAGGATGAAGCTGGAAGACTTCATGGGCGTGATCGAAGCAAATTTAAGCAGCGCCTTCATCGGCTGCCGCGAAGCTCTAAAATTAATGAGCAAAAAGCGATTCGGCGCGGTCGTAAATATCGCCTCGATCGTCGGCGAAATGGGCAACGCCGGGCAGGTCAATTACAGCGCGAGCAAGGGCGGAATGATCGCGATGAGCAAGAGCTTTGCAAAAGAGGGCGCAGCGCGCGGCATCCGCTTCAACTGCATAACTCCGGGCTTCATCGCTACGGATATGACGGATGCGCTAAGCGACGACGTAAAAGCAAGCTACGAAGCGAGCATCCCGCTTAAGCGTCTCGGAAGCACGAGCGACGTCGCCGAAGGAGTTGCGTTTTTGCTTAGCGACGGCGCGGGCTACATTACCGGAGAGTCGCTTAAAATCAACGGCGGGCTCTATATGTAGCGTTAAATAGCGGAATTTAAGGTTAAATATTATAGAATTACGCGGTATTTTTTTAAAGGAGTGCTAAAATGGCAGTATTTGAAGATGTAAGAGACGTAGTTGTAGAGCAACTAAGCGTTAGCCCGGATCAGGTTAAACTTGACTCTAAAATTATCGAGGATTTGGGCGCGGACTCTCTTGACGTAGTTGAGCTAGTAATGGCTTTAGAGGAGAAATTCGGTATTGAGATCCCAGATAGCGAGTCCGAAAAATTAGTAAGCATTAAAGACGTAGTAGATTATATAGAAAATTTGCCTAAGAAATAAAATTTTAAGGAAGCGGTTTTGAAACGAGTCGTAGTAACGGGCATCGGGATGATAACCTCTCTCGGGCTTGACAAACAGAGCAGTTTTGAAAATATCTGTAACGGAAAAACCGGGGTTGATAAAATTTCGCTCTTTGACGCTAGCGAATTTCCGGTTCAAATTGCAGCTGAAGTAAAAGGTTTCGATCCTTCGAGCGTAATCGAGGATGGAAAAGAGATAAAAAAGATGGATAGATTTATCCAACTCGGGCTTAAAGCCGCGGGTGAAGCTATGGATGACGCTAAATTTAGTGGTTTCGATAGCGACGAATTCGGCGTTAGCTCGGCTAGCGGTATCGGCGGTTTACCGAATATCGAGATAAATGCCAATACCTGCTTGCAGCGCGGCCCTAGGCGAATTTCTCCGTTTTTTATCCCCTCTGCGTTAGTAAATATGCTCGGCGGCTTTGTTTCGATATATTATAAATTAAAAGGTCCGAATTTATCCAGCGTTACGGCTTGTGCGGCTTCTGCGCATGCGATTATGGACGCTGCAAGAGTTATCATGATCGGCGAAGCGAAAAAGATGCTTGCAGTGGGAGCCGAGGCTGCGGTTTGTCCTGTAGGTATCGGCGGATTTGCCGCGATGAAGGCACTTTGTGCTAGAAACGACGATCCTGCGCACGCTTCACGTCCGTTTGATGCGGAGCGAAATGGCTTTGTAATGGGCGAAGGCGCGGCGGCTTTGGTTTTAGAAGAGCTAGAAGACGCAAAAGCGCGCGGTGCTAAAATTTACGGCGAGCTCGTAGGATTCGGCGCTAGCGGCGATGCTTATCATATCACTTCACCTAGCCTAGACGGTCCGATCCGCGCTATGAAAAAGGCCTACGAGATGGCGGGACGCCCGAAGATTGATTATA
>NZ_CALIMW010000167.1 GCF_938045405.1 uncultured Campylobacter sp.
GGCGCAAACGCGCTAGAGGAGGGCGTTAATTATCAAGTGCTGCAAAAGCCGCTAAATGTACCGAAAAACAGCGTAGTTAAAATTTTTAACTACGATTGCCCGCACTGCTATGCGTTCGATAGGACGGTCACGCCGCAGCTGATGAAAAAGCTTGAGGGGACGGAGTTTTTGCCATGGCATCTAAAGACCAAAGGCGTGTTTGGGCAGACCGCAAGCGGCGTATTCGCAGCCCTTATCGTGCTTGATGAGAAGGACGGTGTGGGCCTGTTAAGCAATGAGTCGAAATTTAAAAAGGCAAAATTTGCGATTTACAAAGCGGTCCACGATAAAAAGGATGATTTCGGCGAGGGAAGCGATAAGCAAAGATTCATCAAAACCGCGCTGGATGCCGCGCGCGTGAGCATGAGCGAATACGAAGCTGCGCTTGCTAGCAAAAAGGCGCAGGCTCTGCTCGCGCAGTGGGACGCGGGCTACGAAGTCGCGGTGATTTCAGGCGTGCCGGCATTTGTCGTCAGCGGCAAGTATCTCTTAAACACGGCTTCGTTCGGCTCCGTCGATGAAATGGCCGCCGCGGTAAAGGAGCTGCTGGCGAAATAGGTTTCGCCGCGTCAAAGCAAGCTTTGTTTTACGCGCTGCATTAAATTTAGCCGCAGCGGCAGGGTTCTAGCAAATTTTATCGCTAAGCCGCGCGGAACGATAATGTCTAAATTTTATATTTTCAAGGTGCGAGTCTAGGCGGGTAAAATTTGAGCTAAAATTTAAAAATTTGACTTTAAATTTAAATGTAAAATTTCAAGGCGAAGTATTTTTACGTCAGACGAGGCAGCGGTGAAAGAGGCGAGGGAGAGGACTCGCTCGCCCGTAACCGAAGCCGAGCGAGCTGCTTTCTGCTTGCAGTTGTGACCGCAAGGGAAGCAAAGCGAAGTATGACGGAAAAAGACGAGCCGCAAAATAAAATTTAACGCCAAATTTGAACGTAGAAATTTCAAGGTGAAGTATTTTTGTCATAGACAAGGCGGATAAGCAAGGGCAAAGGAGCGTATATATAATACATGACTGCAGCCTGCAGCGAAATCGGGCGCCGTATAGGGCAAAAAGACAAGCCGCTAAATTTAGATTACTCGCCACTTAGCAGTATATACCCGCTCTCGCTAATATTCTTAAACCTCACCCCCAGCTCCCGCTTTAGCCTTAGCACGACGTTTTGTATCGCGCCTTTGCTAGGCAGCTCGCCCTCATATACGAACTCCTCGATCATCTCGTAGCTCACGAGCTTGTTTAGATTATACGCAAAGAGCCAAAAGAGCTTGTTTTGCAAAAATGATAGATAAATTTCTTCGCCGTTTTTGTAGATCTTTTCTTTGGCGAGATTTATACTGGTTTGCGGGCCCAGACGCACGAGCTTTTCGTCCTTTTCGTAGGTTAGAGCCACGAGCAGACGGCACAACGCGGCGATATCGACGGGCTTTTTTAGAAACGACGCCGCGCCGTGCTCGATGCTTTTGATGAGGTTGTCGTCGGTGTCGTAGGAGGTAAAGACGATAAATTTTTGCGTGGGCTTTATGCGCATCATCTCCTTCATCATCTCAAAGCCGTTCATCGCGGGCATGTGGATGTCGGTGATGACGATGGCGGGAGCTAGCTTTTTAAAGCGCTCTAGCCCCTCTAGCCCGTCGCCTGCACCCCAGACGCTTAGGCAGTATGGCTTTAGCCCGCCTATTAGCAGCTCCCTTGCGATCTCGTCGTCCTCGACGATGAGGACGGTCAGGTCTTTAAGTAGCTTTAAATGCTCTGGCATCTCACTCCTTTAAATTTGTCTCAAAGCTCAGCTCAAACGTCGTTGGATCACCCGCGCTTAGCAGTTTGATGTCGCCTGCGAGCTTTTCGTTTGCGAGCTTTTTGCCAAAATACAGCCCGATACCGCTTCCTTGCTTTTTGGTGGTTTTTGGCTGGGTTAAAATTTTATCCCGAGCCGCCTTGCTCACGCCGCTGCCGTAGTCCGTGACGGATATTTTGCACGTGCCGTTTTCAAATTTGACGTCCAAAAAAACTTGCCGTTTGGCGATCTCGTCTTTGTATCGCTCCACTACCGCGTCCTTTGCGTTGTGAATGAGGATGAGTAAAATTTGCTGCACGATGCCCATGCGCTGCGTGGCCTCTTCGTCTTTAAACTCGCGCAAGCTTACCGCGACGTTTGCCTTGCTAAGCTCGGTGTGCATGAGCTTTAGCAGGTCTTTGATGCAGCGCTGCACGCTAAATTTTTGCGGAGCGTCGCTACTTTTATAAAAATTTCTAAAAATCTCAATCGTATCGCTTAAAAGCACGGTCGCGGCTTGTCCTTTTTGCAGCATATGCTCTAGCGTCGCGGCGTCTAGTTTGCCGTCTTTTTGCAGCATGAGCAGGCTTGATATCATCAAATTTAGCGAATTAACCGGCTGGATAAACTGATGATTTACACCGCTGATTAGCTCGCCCGCCTCGCTCATACGGGCTTTGTGCTTGAGCAGGGCTTCGTAGTCGTCTTGCAGATTTTTGATTTTTGAGTACATAAAGTTATGGAGGAAATTTGCCACCAGCGCCAGCGCCGCGAATGCAAAAAGCAAGATGAGGGCGTTTTTTAGCACGGAGTTAAGCAGCGCTGCAAGCTCTTTTTCGTTATCGGTGCCTGCGCCGATGAACCAGTTTAGCGTGGGGATCTCGGCGACGGAGATGAAATTTGAGCCGATATTTAGGCTCGTGATGTCCTCGTCACGCAGGAAAAGCTCTTTAAATTTATCCTCGATCTGCTTTTTTAGTGCGGCATCCTTCATCGGCGTTAAAATTTCGCCGCCGTGAGTGACGATGAAGGCGTATGAATCGGGCGCAAGCTTAAATTTTTCCATATTTTTTAGTATGTTTTGCAGCTTCACCACGCCGCAAAACACCCCCGCAAACGAGCCGCCGTCCAGCACGGGCACGCATAAATTTAACGTCGGCTCGCCTAAAATTTTATGGCGCTGCATAAAATTTACCGTGGGTGCTAGCGTGTTTTTGGTCTCTTCAAACCACACAAGTCCCGTGCGCAGGCTCTTTGGCATCGCTTCATCATCGCCTAGCTCCTTGCCATCCACGAAGATCTCCCCGTCCTCGCGCAAAAACTGCAAGGCATCGAATTCTGCGGAGTTTTCTTTAAAAAGACGTATGAAGCCGCCGAGCTT
>NZ_CALIMW010000168.1 GCF_938045405.1 uncultured Campylobacter sp.
AAGAGCTAAAAAAAGAGGGGGAATATGACGTTTTCTTTCATGAGGGGGGCAATCATCTAGAATTTAAAGACAAAAAAGGTAATGATTTATACGTCATAGAATGGCATTTCGATCCGAATTATAAGGAGGAAAATATCGTTAAAAAAGTTTGCGCCGAGCTAGGTATCACCCAAAGGGAGTTGGCGGAGATTATCAAGGTAAATTCGGGCACGCCCGCGCAATGGGTAACCAAGGGCGAAGTGCCGCCGACCTATCAATATCTTTTAGAACTTATGATAGAAAACAAAAACTTAAAGGAGAAAATCGCTAAACTAACTGCTTTTAAGGAACTGCTAGATGAAATTTAGAGAGACAGAAATTCTGTCGCTCTGATTGTAAATAAACTTTTTTTGAAAAAATATTATTTACAATAATAAAATGCTTGACTTCTACTATTTAAAATAGTATAATCCCATCAAAATATGATTTTAAATCATTTTTGAAAGGATTTCTACTATGAACTCACTTTTTAAGAACGATAGCCCCCATGCTGAAATTTTAAATTTCCAAACATTCTCTACCGAGTATGTCGCGGAGCGTTACAGTGTTTCTACGACTGCCATCAGAGAGCATAAGCGACTGCACGCGGACGAAATAGTCCAGGATATCCATTTCGTCATCGAGATAAACAAATTTCGCAAGCCTGTCATCAAATGGACGCTCCGCGGCATTATCAAGCTCGGGATGTTTATCCGCAGCGAAAAGGCTAAGGGCTTTAGGTTATGGGCGGAGCAGGAGCTCGAAAAGACTATCTTAAAGCAGGTGCGGGCTTTCGCTGAAGCTCGCGAGCATAATCTACGGCTAGAAGGTGAAATCTCCTCCCTTAAATCAGATGCCGAGATTGAAGCTAAGAAGCACGGCAAGAAGCTTGCTTACTATAAAGGCGAGATCACTAAGGCTAAAAATGCGCTAGCCTCATATCGCGCTAAGATCACCTCTCGCGCAGGCTTTCCCGCTCGCATAAACAGCGCCGAGCTATCGGCGCTTAATAAGGAGCTAACGGACGTAAAACACGAAGCGATCTCTAATATGTCCGAGGTCTTTCGCCTAAGAGGAGAGATAGAGGATCTAGCGGGCGAGCTAGCCTTAGCTAACGGAACCATAGCCTCTCAAAAAGAATATATCGCCCGTCTTAGCTCTGCCGTGGTGCAAGCAAGCATCAAGCAAGCGCAGGCCCCTATAGCTATGCGGCATGAGCTTGAGCTTTTGCAATCGGATCTTGCCTGCTTGCAAAACAAGCTTTCCGCCGCTATGTCGAAGTTAAAAGAGCAAAGCGAAGGAAATAAACTTTATCTAAAGGACGAGCGATGAAAAGCATAGGCGGACGGGTTTTTCCTAGCGAGGAAGTAGAGATGCTTAGCAAGAAGCAAGAAGCGCAGCTACGAGAATTAGAGCTCTCTTTTAAAGAGGTCTATGGCAGAAATTTCGATATGGATAAGGTTTTAGATAAACTTTTATATCTTGATGCTCTCTACCCGGGCTATGCGAAAGAGCACTTCAATCCTTTAGGACTGCTTGAAATTTACGGCAGATATTTTAAAAAGAATAGCCCTTGCAAAAGACGCAAGCGCGCCCGTCGTAAAAATAAAGCTAAAAGAGGCGTCATCATCATAAACGGCGGCAATATCCAGATAGGTAACGGCAACGTGCAGAATAACGGGAGGTAGAAGGTAAGGTGGAGCGGCTACAAACCTGATCGCGGACGGCTTAAATTACCAAGCCGTCCAAATAATCCGCCCACCACTGCAAAACCCGCAAATGCTCCCGCGAGTTGAAGTCCCTAAAATATGCTTTATCCACCTCGCTACTAGGCGCGTGTAGCAGCACTTCATCAATGATACGCTTTTCAAACATAGCCCGCTCGCCGTCGGTTGCCCGAATAGCAAAGGTAGCAAACATCGAGCGAAAGCCGTGTGCGTGCAGATCGGCTATACCCAAGCGCCTTAGCGTTTTTAATAGCGTGCCGTCCGAGATAGCCCAGCCGCTACGCTTAGAATAGGTGCTCGATTTGAAAACTATCCCCTCCGCGCTTATCCTTTTTTGATCCTCTAAAATTTGCTTTGCCTGCCTCGGAAGCGGCAAGCGCGCATTTACCCCCGTTTTATTATCTGACTCTCCAAAATACACAAAATCCCCATCTACCCTCTCCCAACAAAGCTCTCTGATCTGATGCGGACGTTGCGCCATAATCAGATTGAAAAAGAAAAGATTTTTAATCGTCGGCTCTATGCGGGCGTCTCTGACCGCTTCTATGATCTCTTTTAGCCGCTTTGGATCCGTCACCGCCTTTCTGTGCTCTACTTTTTTCTTAGGATAAATTTCACTCATATCATCGATGATCTCATAAATAAACGATATATCGCCTGCCGCGTTTTGGGCGCGAGCAAATTTAAGCACGTCGCGCAGGATCGGTATTATCTTTTTAGCACTTGCAAAATTCACGCCTTTGGTTGCCGCGATCACTTCCTTTGTACCAATCTCATCTATCGGCATATTGCCTAGAGGTTGCAGCAGATGTTTATTTACGCGATTTATCATTTTACGGCGGGATTGCCTTATTTTCTCACTATCCTCGGGCGGAATTTTAATATCCAGCCACGCGTAAAAGATATCTTTGAGTTTCTGCTTTTGTAGCTCGTCGCTCGCGCCCGATTTACGCAAGCCCATCGCTTTTTCTCTAGCTTCGGCAAGGCTTATATCATCGAAACTTCCTAACGTAGTGTAGCCTCTTTTTGTGCGTAGTTTATAGTATCTGCTGCCGTTTGCAAAACACACCAGATACAACGCGCACGTGCTATCTATAGAATACGCCTTGAGCTTACCCTTGCCCTCAAATTTTAGCTTCTTCACCTGCGTCGCGGTTAAAATTTTAGCCATTTTATACCCTTGTTATACAAAAAGTTATACATTTTTTACAAAAATAATTATAAATCGATATAAATTAATATAAATTGAAAATAGCTTCAAAATGCCTTAAGGTCGAAGCTTTGTAAAGGGTTATACATTGATATAAATAGATGTAAAAATAAGTAATGGTGTCCCGTGTAGGATTCGAACCTACGGCCGCCTGATTAAGAGTCAGATGCT
>NZ_CALIMW010000169.1 GCF_938045405.1 uncultured Campylobacter sp.
CGCCCTTTAACGGGCTTCGTTCCGATTAAATTTGCCAAAGCTTTAGCGCTTGTTAGCGGCGCGTTAGCCCGCGCAGCGGCTATTTTGGAGGCGATTGCGTTAGCATTTGTTAGCTCGGTGTATTCGCGAAAAATGCGCGCGAGTTCAGCTTGCGAGTAGCGATTTACAACGTATGCCGCATCCAGCGCCGCGCCTGCGTCCATTCGCATATCCAGCGCGTCGCTTTTGGTGGAAAAGCCGCGCGAGTTTTTATCCAGCTGAAGAGATGAAACGCCAATGTCGGCTAAGATCCCACGAACTGCGCGGAGCTTTTGCTCGGGCAGAATTTCTAAAATTTCGCTAAATTTTGCTTTGTGGATTTCTATGCGATCTTTAAATTTACTGAGCCGCTCGCGCGAAAATTCTATCGCTTCGGCATCTCTGTCGCAAGCGATAAGCTTAAGGCGCGGATTAGCGGTCAAAATGCCCTCGCTGTGCCCTCCGTAGCCTAGCGTGCAGTCGATAACGTAGCCGTCCTCAATCTGCGAAAATGCTGCGATCGTTTGCGAAAAAAGCACCGGAATATGTGGAGCTTGCACTTAAATTTATCCTTTTGAAATTTCTAATCCTATATAATAGCGAAATTTTTTACAAAGGCGAGAGATGGACGAGTATTATTATGAAATTTTACGCAAAATTTCGCTTTCGATGTTTAGAGATAGGCTTTTTGGGATCTTTCACGGCTCGATTTCGGTCAAAATTAAGGAAAATCAGTTTTTGATCAATAAAAAAGATGCGATCTTCGATAGCCTCGGCAAGGATGATTTTATAACTCTGTTTTCGAAGAAGGATTACCGCTGGCAGGACGCCAGCATCGATAGCGACATCCACGTAAATATCTACAAAAATATCAAAGAGGCGAAATTCGTAACCTACGCGATGCCTCCGCATCTCATCGCATATACGCTGGAGCACGATTTTATTTTGCCGCGGGATTATTTCGGGGCGACCAAATTTAAAAGGGTTGAAATTTACGATCCGAAAAATTACGACGATTGGCACGAGCGCGCGCCGTATGAAATTTGTAACTATATGATAAATGAAAATAGCGATATAATGGTGATTCGCGGCTATGGGGTTTTTGCCCATGCAAGGAGCGCGCAGCAAATGGCGAAAAAAATAGCGATTTTAGAAATGAGTTCAAAGCTGCTTTTGCTAAGCTAAGATTAATGTATACCAAATCATTTACTAACGCGTTATAATTCGCTAAAAATGCCTATTTTTCAGCCTTACATAAGGTTTTATCTGTATAATTACTAACAAAAAATTTCTTTAGTTAGCTATTTAAGGATTTAGATGATAGAATGGATGCAAAAGCATAAGAAGTCGCTTATACCGACTATTTGGATAAGCACGATAGCTTTCGTGGGCGCAGGCTTCGTCGGCTGGGGCGCATATGATATGAACGCTAACCGCGCAGGCTCAATCGCTAGAGTAGGGCAGATTTCCATAACCAATCAAGAATATAAGATAAAATCAACCGAGTTATACAATAGATTAAACGCTATGAGCGATGGGCAATTTACTCAAGAACAAGCCAAAAATATGCATCTAGATCAGATCGCAGTAGATCAGTTAATCGGCGAAGCGTATTTTCTAAATTTTGCTAAAGACTTAGGCGTTCAGGCCAGTGATAAAGATGTGGCGGAATTTGTGCTAAACTCGCCGAATTTCCAAGAAAATGGCGCATTTAGTAAGGAACTTTACGATAATGTCGTAAGGAATTCAGGACTTACTAAAAAGGAATTTGAGCGCAATCTACAAAAGGTCCTAACTTTAGAAAAGCTCGGCAAAGC
>NZ_CALIMW010000170.1 GCF_938045405.1 uncultured Campylobacter sp.
AACCACATCCCATATCCGATCTTCATGGATAAAAAAGAATACGTTCCTGCGCAAAAAGAGGGCGAGCAGGGACATAGCGAGGTTAAAAACGTCCAGATTAATCGCGCGAGCGCGCTTTGGCAGCTGCCGAAAAGCAGCCTAAAACCGAGCGATTACAATGAATTTTACAAGCAGATCAGCCACGACAGCGGCGATCCGCTGTTTTATATCCATACCAAGGCCGAGGGCACGCACGAATACACGACGCTTTTTTACGTGCCGAGCAGCGAGCCCTTCGATCTATACCGCGTCGATTATCAAAGCGGCGTTAAGCTCTACGTCAAGCGCGTTTTCATCACCGATGACGCCAAAGAGCTGCTGCCTAGCTACCTGCGCTTCGTACGCGGCATAATGGACGTAGAGGATCTGCCGCTAAACGTAAGCCGCGAAATTTTACAAGAAAATCGAATTCTAGCCTATGTCCGAGAACAGAGCGTCAAAAAAATTCTATCCGAGCTAGAAAAGCTTTTGCAAAGCGATCGCGAAAAATACATAAAATTTTACGAATTATTCGGCAAGGTTTTGAAAGAGGGACTTTACGGCTTCGGCGTAAACAAAGAGGAAATTTTAAAGCTTTGTCTTTTCAAATCAAACCTGCGAGACGGGCTCATCACGCTTAGCGAGTATAAGGAAAAAATGGGCGCGGAGCAAAAAGAGATCTATTATATCGCGGGAAACAGCGCCGCGATGCTTAAAAGCTCGCCTCTGATCGAGAAATTTAACGCCGAAGGAACGGAGGTGTTGCTCTGCGACGATGAGATCGATACGATCGTGATGCCTGGCGTTTTTGAGTTTGATAAGACGCCGGTTAAAAATGCGACTTCGATCAAGCAGGAAGCTGCGAGCGACGACGCCGCGACGCCGCAAGCCAAAGAGATCGCCGCAAAGATCAAAGAAATTTTAGGCGAACGCGTCAAGGACGTTAAAATTTCATCGCGTCTAAGCGGCTCGCTTTCCTGCCTTGTTTTTGACGAGAACGATCCCGATTTTGCGACGCAGCAGCTACTTAAGCAGATGGGAGGCCGCAATTTGCCGCCTGTAAAGCCGATTTTGGAGATCAATGCAGATCACGAGATCATCAAAAAGCTGCAGACCGATAAACTGATGCTGCCGCAAGTGTCTGAAATAATCTACGATCTGGCGCGCCTTAGCGAGGGGCAGGAGCTGGAAAATCCGAGCGAGTTTATCAAAAACGTAAACGAGCTGATCGTAAAGGCTCTGTAAATTATCTAAATTTAGAGCTTCGATCCGCTAGCAAAATTCCGCGCGGCTGCATAGGCTGTATAAATCTATGGAGTCGCGCTTTAAATTTAAAAAGAAATTTTAGCTCGCAAGCTTCACCGCGCTTTCTAAATTTTAAAATTTAAAAGCGGCGGAATTTTCACTCTTTAATTTCGGTAAAATTTTATTTGGCGGCTCGGTTTGGCGTTTTGAAAATTTTGAAATTTTGATCGCTTTTATCCGCGAGCCGAGGTTGGAGCGAGAGCCGAAAATATTCGTCAAATCGTAAAATCATAAATCGGGGGATAAATTTCACTATTCATTAATTTAATCTTTACAAAGTTGCGTAATTTGATTTTAAATTTCCCCCTTTTTATCGCAAACGGCGAGATTGTTTGATATAATTCATTTTATAAATATTTGTAAATCTTTATGAAAGGAGATTTCGAATGAAACTCATCAAACTAAGTTTAGCTGCTGCGGTTTGCGCATGCGCTGTATCCTCGCTAAGCGCGGCAGATAGCGTAGCCGATGCGATCACTAACGGTAAGCTTGGCGGAACGGTAAAGACCACTTACGCCAATAAAACCGTAGACAATAGAGGCGAAGCCGCTACGGGCGATAACGACTACGAGGCATTCGGCGTGGGTCTTGAGCTCGGATACGTTACCGATCCTCTTTACGGCTTTAGAATAGGGCTTACCGGGCAAGGCTGGTTGATGCCGTATCACGTAGGCTCAAGCAATAAGACCGCCTACGATAAGGAGTGGTATACTAAAGGCGCGGTATTATCGGAATTATACCTAGGATACGGCATAGGAAATAACGATATAAAGGCGGGTAGACAATATGTCGTTACTCCGCTCGTTGCTGGCAACTATACAAGGGCGTTTAAAGAGGCTTTCGAGGGCGTAGCGATATCCAATAAAGATATCCCCGATACTACATTGTGGGGCGGATGGTTTTATAAATTCCAAGGAAGGAGCAAAACCGCTATGGGTGCTCCGGCAGGCGAAGGAAAGGCTCCTTTATTTAAAGATAGAGTGATTCTGGGTAATATGACCGGTCCGGTCGCCGTAAAATTTGAAAATATCTTCTCCGCATACGTTCAAAATAAATCCTTGCCTTATACTACTTTAACTGGCGCTTACGCAGCGGTAACGGACGTTAAACCGGCTAACGCATTAAAAGACGGCGACATTAGCCTGTATCTTGCCGAGGCAAATGTAAAAGTGCCCGTAGGCGAGATTTTAAAGCTGGGATTTGATCTTAACTACAAAGGCTCGCGCGTGGACGGAGGGCTGGAGCCAAGAAGGCTTGACGGCGATATGTTCGGCGCAAGAGTCTCGGTTAGCGAGTTTTTCGGATTCGGTCTATCGTATGCCTATACGACCGTTAGCGATGATGATGCCGTTATTTTAGGCGTCGGCAACGGCCCGGGATCATACACCGCGCTGCCTATTAGAGGTCCGTTCGTCTTCACGGGATATGCGGGTATGGATACGCACAAAATCGTGCTTGATTATAACTTCGGCGCTATCGGCTTGGACGGCTTCAAAACCGCGCTACACTACGTAAAAGGCGATCAAGACAGAGTAGGCGGCACGAATAATATCAATGCTAGCGGGGCTGCGGGCCAAAAGGTCGGCACCAGCATGGACGTAGAGGGCTGGGCGGTAACGGCAAACTACGCTCCTAAGGCCGTTAAGGGGCTAAGCTTGGGCGTAACCTACACTGCGCTTGAGAGAAGCGACCACTACGCTAGCGGCGCAAATAGAAAGTTCGACGAGAACGAGATATGGTTGCAAGCTGCGTATAAATTTGATCTAAGCGGCAACTAAAGCTTTAAAGAGCGGAGTTTTCCGCTCTTTCTTATCCGTATTATTCTGCCTCATATATGACGCAAAAAAGGGCGTTTGAACCCGAAAAATTTACTCTTTCTCATCTGCATTATCAAGCGGGCTCGCGCTTGATAAATGTTTCATCCAAACTCCGCAAATTTAACATAACTCTTAAATTTAACAAAACAAAGGCGAAATTTAGACGATAAATTTAAATGATAGATTCAGCGAAACTTAGAGAGACAGAATTTTAAATTTGCCGATCCGCTCCGCTAAATTTTAAAATTCCAAAACCTCGATATTAAATTTAACGTAGCTATTTAATCTAGTAAAATTTCAGCAGCATTTCGTAGAATAAGCGCACTGTATATCTGACATCGGCAAACTGATGTTTGTCTTTAAGCCCTTAATATAGCAGGCATTGACTGTGCCCTAGTATACGGCGCTAATATCAAAAAAAGCGATGATTTTTGCACGGCTTCTTTCGATGAAATTTTAAATTTGGATAAATTTTAAAGCTCATCCGAAAGCGAAAAAAGATGGGAAAGGATAAAATTTTACTTGTCAGATCAAGCGAATAAAAGCGAGTTAAATTTAACTTCGCTAAATTTAACTCGCCGCGGATCAAATCGAAGCCCAGAATTTGAGCTTTAATTTAACCCGCGGCGGAATGTGAATTGAAGCGTGGATTGAACGCTTATAATCCCAAGGCGTTATTTCTTCGCGCTAGAAGCGTCTATAAAGGCCTGCTCTTCGGCGCTCGGTTTATACTCGTCGCCGAAAAATCCCTTCTTCGCCTTGATCTTTTCCTCCATCATCTTCTTTTCGTAAATTTTATACGTCGGTCGCCAGTACTCTAGGTAGTTGCGAAGCCCGATGCCGTGGCCCGCGCTTACGTGGCAGCTCGCGCATTTGAGTTCTCGCTCGGTGCCTAAGAGCTTTTTGTAGTGCGCGTGCATGCGCTGCGCTTGCTCGGAGGTGATCTTGCTGTCGATCACGGTGGCGTGGCAGCTCGTGCAGCCGTTATCAAACACATAGTGCTCGCGGTTTTTGCGCCTTGCGCTCCAGTCGTATTTTTCAGGCTCGTCAAAGAAGTGCGAGTAGCCCTCCAACACGCCGTTTTTGGCCTTTTGATAGACGTATTTTACGATATTGTCGTGCGGTAGGTGGCAATCGACGCATTTGGCTTTGACGCCCGTTTTGCCCTTGCCCGAGTGGACGTCGTCTTGATAGGCGATCACCATCGGATCCATCTCGTGGCAGACGTCGCAAAATTTATCGGTGCTTGTTTTCTCAAGCGCGTAATGCACCGGCACGACGACGAAAAACCCTATAATACCGCTTATTAAGATGATAAGCGCTAGTAATTTTTTAGAAATTCTCATGGTGTCACCCCCATCCATTGCGGCACTTCGTGCTCGTGGCATTCGGTACACATATTCGTAGATGCCTTGTGCTCGTTGTGGCATTCGTCGCAGTATAGCGTAGGACCGTCGTGGACGGAGTTGTGCGGATTGGCCTTGAGTGTATCCATAAATTTAAGCCTCAAAGCGAGCTGCTTTTTGTCGCCGTGGCAGCTGATACAGCCCTTGTCGCCGATGCTTTTAAATTTAGACGGATCGCTTCCTTGATTTATGTGGCAATCGACGCAGTCAAACGACAAATACTCGTGATGAGGTTTGATTTTGTATTTTGCCCGAAGCTCATCTGAAACGACTATGTTCGTGGCGTTGGCGTCGTTAGAGGGCGGCGCGCCGAACAAAGTCGCGATGATACAGCACAGAAACAATGCTGTAAAACTGATTTTTTTCATTTGCAACCTTTTAGAAAACTGCCTTGCCAGCTCGCTTTCGCTACCCAGCAAGGTTTTAAAGAGCTTGCGCTCAGACCTAGCTAAGCAATCTGCTCACCCGCGATCATTCCGAAAACTATGCAGTCTGTGATCGCTACGGTACCTAAGCGGCTAGCGCCGTGAGTTCCGCCGGTGATCTCGCCCGCAGCCCAAAGGCCCGGGATCGGCTTATTGGTTTTAGAGGATAGAACCTCTGCCTTTTCGTTGATCTTTAGACCGCCCATCGTGTGGTGAGGCTTCGGCGATAGGCGGATGACGTAGAAAGGCCCCGCTTCGTTGATCTCGCTAAGTGCGCTTTCTTGTTTGCCAAACTCATCTTTTTTGGCTTTAACGCCTTCGTTGTATTTTTTGACGCTCTGCTTTAGCGCGTCCGCAGGCACGCCGTATTTGCTAGCGATCTCATCTAGGCTTGCGCATTCGCCTACTAGCTTGCCGCTTGCCATGCCCTTGGAAATCACCTCTTCGCTTAGGTCTTTAAACGCCATTTTGGTGTCGGCGAAGGTTATCGGATAGGCTTTGGGATCTTCGCGTAAAATTTTAAACTCCGCGTCCGCGCGGGTCTTGCGGTCTGCAAGCTCGTTCATAAAGCGCTTGCCGTTGCGTACATCCACGGCGATACCGTATTTAAAGGTGCCTTGCTGAGTTAGGATCGGAGCGGTACCGAAGCCCTTCTCATCAGGGCTCGCCCACGGACCGAACTGGATCCAATCGACCTGCACCGGATACGCACCGATCTCAAAGGCTTTTAGCAGCACGCCCGCGGTAGCTCCTGCGTGATTTGTGCTATCGACGTCGTCAGGAATGCGCGGATCTTGAAGCTTGCGGAAAATTTTATCGCGGCAAAATCCGCCCGCGGCGAGCACTACGCCTTTTTTGGCTTTGAGCGTCTTTTTTGTACCGCTCGTGTTTTCAAGATCGTCGCTGTAGAGATTTGGATCAAATTTATACTCCTCGCGGATCACGACGCCCGCTACGCGATCTCCGTCCATTACGAAATCGTCAAATTTCGCGCGGCGGCGAAGCTCGCAGCCCTTATCTTTTAGCGCTTCAAATTTTTCAAGCATCGGCTGGATGTAGCCCGAGCCGCTATCATTTGTAGTTAACATCGAGCGTGCGACGCTGTGTCCGCCGAAGTGCGCGCAGTGATCCATCTTAAATTGCACGCCGTTATCTACGAGGAATTTAAACGCGTCTAAGCCGCGATCGGCTAAGGTGCTTAAAAGCTCGGGGTGGTTGATGCCAAGTCCTGCTTTGAGGCAGTCGTTCATAAATAGCTCTTTGCTGTCTTTGATGCCCGTTTTTTCCTGCACGGGGTTCATCGGCACGCTCATACCGCCGCCGTTGATGACGGAGTTTCCGCCGATACGACCCATCTTTTCTAAAATCAAGACTTTGTTGCCTTTCTCGGCTGCTTTTAAGCCCGCCGCAAGCCCCGCAAAGCCGCTACCGATGATGATTATATCCCACTCCTCGTCAAATTTGACGTCCTTTGCGTCCACAGCACTTGCTTGCGCATTCACCGCGCTAAGTGCGAGTGCACCGGCTCCTACCATACCCATTTTCAGTATGTCGCGTCTCTGCATATTTGCCCCTTTACTTAGAGATTTTTTAATCTTAAAGATTAATGTCGTAATTTTATATTAAATCTTTATGTAAGTCAAATGTTATTTAGTATATAATTTAATAGCTAAAGGCTATAAAATTTCAACCGAAGGGGCAAAAAATGAGCCTGCGACATATGGAATTTGCGGTAAAAATTTCGGAGCTTAAAAGCTTTACAAAAGCGGCGAGCGAGCTTGGAATCGCGCAGCCGTCGCTTTCAAAGAGCATTATGCTTTTAGAAAAGGAGCTCGGGATCGAAATTTTTGATAGAAAAAACGGCCTTGAGCTTACATACGCGGGCGAAATTTACATCGCCAGAGCGAAAAATATGCTTAGGCTCAATAGGGAGTTAAATAACGAAATCCGCGGGCTTTCGTCGATCAAGACGGGCAAGCTCGTAATCGGCGCGACCTCGACCAGCTTTAAATTTATCGAAAAGATCATCGCGATGTTTTACAGCAGATTTTCCAAAGCCGACATCAGGGTTGTGCACGCTCACTCCGAACCCGCGCTCATCGAGATGCTAAAAAGCGGCGAGCTTGATATCGTCTATGCCGCGCACTTCGGCGAGCTTTCTGTGGAGGGGCTTGAGTGCGAGTTTATAAAAAAGCGCAGGCTGCTTCTAAGCGTCTGCTCCTCCCATCCCGCCGTTTCGCGAGCGAGTATAAATTCTACTGAGAAATACCCTAAAATCGCACTTGGCGAGTTCAAATCCGATAAATTTGCAATCAGCAGTAAAATTTTAAAAAGCGAGTCGAATTTCAAAAAGATCTTCGAAAAAGCGGGCTTTACGCCTCAAATTTTTTGCGA
The DNA here is from genome assembly GCF_938045405.1 of uncultured Campylobacter sp. Classification (GTDB taxonomy): domain Bacteria; phylum Campylobacterota; class Campylobacteria; order Campylobacterales; family Campylobacteraceae; genus Campylobacter_B. The sequence continues at coordinate 7,366 of NZ_CALIMW010000170.1, forward strand.
TACCTCCTATTTTTACGTGGCTAACGCGATGGTCGCGGCTGGGCTTTGCGTGAGCTTCAGCTTCGCGCGGTACATTTTTGAGACGCAAAAGGACTACATCACGCTCTTTGATGTCGCGGATGAGCCGCTTTTGGACGTATCATTTTCGGTCGTGTATAAAAAACCCTCCAAGCTCGCAAAGGAATTTATAAAGATGATAAAAGCAGGCAAAAGCAGCGAATAAGGCGGTCTGCGGCGCGCAAATTTAAATTTAATAACGCGCCGCAAGGGTTTAAATTTAAAAATGCGCTGCATAGGTTTAAATTTAATAGCATGCTTCGAGACGCTGCGCCAAAACCCCACTTTAAAATTTATCCCGCAATCTTGCTCATTAAATTTCGGCTCGTAACTTGCTTGACCGAAATTTCATCTCAAATTTTATCTCGCGCTCTAATCGGTTAAATTTTATCTCGCGCCATGCCGTGCTAAATTTAATCTCGCGGCGCGCTAGGCTAAATTTTCATTCGCCGCGGCTGCGTAAATTTACGGTACGCTCTTTCTATAAAATTTTATCTGCAAGCGGTGCAAAGAGGCTCTTTTAATACTTTCGGCTCTTTGGCTACCGCTTGATTAGCTTTTCTTACTTGCCGCCAAAACTTGCGCCAAGATCGCTGCTAGCGCGATATTTAGGCTGACGCAGAGTCCAAACAGCGCCACGGCCTTAGTGGAGCTGAAAGCGAGCGTAAAAAAAGAGATTATGCTGGTTAAAGACGCGAGCGTGATGCCGAAAATTTTATCGCTAAGCGCCATTTTATCGTTGTTTGCAAAGATCATATAATCTATCCCCACAGCGCCTGATAGGATCAGCGCAAAGATCGCAAAAATATTCACGCTCACGCCGAATGCGCTAAGCAGGGCAAGCACGGCTAAATTTGTCGCAAAAACGCAGATGACGATCAGCCACGCCGTCCGCGCACCGAAAAACGCCCACAGCAGTGCGAGCGCAAGGGCGTATGCGGCGCATTTTAGATACAGGGCGTTGATTTTGATCTGCGAAAACGCCTCGCTTATGGCGCTTCGCATGTTTAGATGCAGCGCGCCCATCTGCGCGGCAAGCTCGCTTACGGCTGCTTTATCGCGCACGCCGCGCAAAAAAGCGATATGCGGATCGATGCTCGGCATCGCGGCAAAAAGAACGGAGCTTCTAGCTTGCTCGTAGCTTAAAATGGGCGCATCCGCGATCTTGGCAAAGTTCGCGTCCACGAGCTCGCGGCTAAGCCCGAGATTTAAAAATGCGCTTCTATCGTAGTTTGCAAAGGACTGCTTGATAAAGCTCTGCGTGGCGGGATCCAAAATCGGCGCGCCGGTGTATGAGTCTGCAAGACCGCGCGCTACGGCCTCTTTGGCTACCGCGCTTGCATCGTTGCCCACGATAAGATCGAAGCTGGACCCTCCGATGCTTGCGAGCTTGGCGCTCATCGCGATAAGGTTTTTATCTAAGCTCGCGTATTCGCTGACGTCGTCCTTAAGCTCCATCCTGAAATACAAAAACGCAAGCACCGCCGCGCAAACGATGGCGAGCGCTTTGAGGCTTAGGTTTATCTTGCAAAGCGCCTTCGCGTAGAGTTCAAGAGCTTTTGCAAAGATCGGGGCGGGGCGAAATTCCGCCCCTTCAAGAAGCAGCGGCAGGGCGAAGTAACTAAAACAAAACGCCCCCGCAAGTGCGGCTATGGCAAAGATCGCGATCTCTTTTAGGAGAAAAAACGGGCTAAATAAAAATACGAAGTAGCCTCCTGCGGTGATGAAAAAGCCTAGAAGCAGGATGTTTCGCATGCTTTTTATCGAGCGAGCCTCTATGCGGCGCGAGATGTTTGCGCCGAGCCAGTGCACCGCGTAATCCAGCATCAGCCCGATTAGGCTCGTCGAAACCACGGCGCTTAGGATGTGGATCGAGCCGCGGATCGCCATCGTAGCCGCTACGCCGCAGGCAAGCCCGAAAAGCGCAGGCAGCAGCAGGCAGAAGATCCGTACGCGCGAAAATGCCGCCAGCAGCAGCGCCGCGCACAGGCTAAGCGATACGGCGCCCGCTATGGAGCTCTCGCGCACGCCCGCGCTTTTACCCAATGCGCTAAAAAGGGCGGTGCCCGAGATTAAAATTTCGCTCTTTTGCGCCTCGCGCACCAGTGCGCTAAGCGCGTCGTCGTTTGCTTTCGGAGCGAGTTTGGCCGTAGCGAGGTAGTGCGGCGCGCCGTCAATGGTCGCGATGAAGCGGTTTTGCGCAGGATCGAGCTTGATAGCGCCGCGAGCGCCGAGGCGCGAGTGAAGGCTAAGCGAGAAAAAGTCCTGCGAGAGGCTAAGCGGACGAAATTTTGAATAAAGCTCACGCGCGCTACGCTCAAAAAAGGCCTGCGGATCGTTTTTTAAAAGCTCCACGCTCGCATCATCGAGTATCGCGGGCGCAAAACGCGCAAGCTCGCTCTGATACACGCTCGCGTCCTTGACTTCGTAGATTATGCTCTCAAAAAGCCCGCTTTTTTGCATATCTGCAATGAACGCGTCAAAGCTCGCCCTCTCCGCGCTTGCGACGATGATTTGCCGCGCAATCTCGCGGTTGAAATCCTCGACGCTCTGTTTCTGCTCGCCCGAAATTTCGTACAACTTATCCGCCAACTTTTGT
>NZ_CALIMW010000171.1 GCF_938045405.1 uncultured Campylobacter sp.
CTCTTTCGAGCTTTAAATTTCCGTTTTCGCTATGCTCCGCGCAGGAATTGTTGCAGTCGCCGTTTTTATCGCGCTTCAAATTCCCCTCGTTATATCCGTTACAGATAGCGCTGTGTTTAAGATGGCTCCTTGCGCCGTCTGAGTCTTGAGCTGCGCCTGCTGCATAGCATTTTTCGTCGCTTGCTGCATCATTTTGCGTATCGCATCGCCCGCTAGCCGAGTCGTATTTTGTGTCGTCTATGCTTTGAGTTGCGCTGCCCGCGCAGTATTTTTCTTCACAGCCAAGCCTTGCGCGTCTCAACAGATCCCAGTCGAAGCTCACGCCGTTGCCGCCCAGGCTCGCTCCTTTGGCATCGAATAATATCCGGTCGCAGCTCAAACCCTCAAGCGGCGGCATTTCGGTACCTATGCTTAGCACCTGCCACGCCTCGACGCCCGCTGCGTTGAGGCGCGCTTTGAAATCCGCGCTTATGCGTCCGTAGATCTGAGCGCAGTCCAGCTCGCAAGCCTCGCAAATTTTTAAAATTTGCTCCTCGTTTAGAGCTTCCGTATCTAAAATTTCAGAATTTAGATCTTTTACCGAGGTAGACACAGCGCAGTTTGCGTTTAAATTTACACTCAAATCCTCGCGCTGCTTTTCGTAAAATTCCGCGGTTCCGCAAAATTCTACGCTGCTACTCTCGTCCGCGTAAATTTTATCTTCACAAATTTCTTCGCCGCAAATTTTGCTGCTAAAATTTTTAAATTCGCATGCGGCGGCGCTGTGTTTTTCGGAGCTCAAAGCAAAGACTCCGACGCACTTTGCGCCGTTTTGGTGCGCGATGCGTGCGATCTCGCACGCTGTTTCTACGCTGACGCGGCGTTTTGAGCTTGATACGAATATCACGCCTAAAAATTCCACGCGCACGCCCGAGTCATCGCCCAGATTTCGCGAATCGCCGCAGAAATTTTTATCGCAATCGCAATTTTGCTCGGGCATAAAATTTGCATGATTTTGTGCGCGGCAGGTAAAATTCTCGCCGCCCTGATTAAAATTTTGCGCGAAATTTTGGCCGTCAGAATTGAAATTTCGCGTAGAATTCTCGGCATCCAAATTAAAATTCCGCCTAGGATTTTCGCCGCAAAAATTAGGAGTTTTCATTGAGCTTTCGCCGCCCGATTGCGGTAAATTTTTAGCATCGTCCGTGCTCTCTAAATTTACGCAGGAAGTCGAGCCGCTTGTCCTGCACGCCAGCACCGCGCGGGCTTCGGCGGCGCTTTTGATGCCGCAAATTTTGA
>NZ_CALIMW010000172.1 GCF_938045405.1 uncultured Campylobacter sp.
CGATAAGAGACAACAAATCTGCCATCTCTCCTCCGTCGCGTAGCTTGTATAACAAAAACGCGCCGTAGCCGAGCATGCACGCCGCCGCGAAGATCGTATTTCTTTTCGCCTTATACAAAAGCCCCAGTCTGATCTGCTCCAGCTCGCTCGCGCTCATCTCGCTCCTTTTAAATTTGAGATGGATTATGACGCTTGCGGGCTTTAAATTTGCTTACGAACGGCGCCGGAATTTTAAAATTTAGACTTGGATAAATTTGCGATTAAATTTTAGCGGCTGATTGTTTAAATGGAGCAAAGACGGAATTTCTGTAGAAATTTAAGCGGCGCAAAATTTTAAAAATTCCGCGCCGTAAGAGAGACAAAATTTTACGGACGCGATTTAAATTTGCTATAAAATTTCACTGCGTGACAGCGTAAAATTTCGCGAAATAGACGCCGTAATTTATGCTGCGAAATTTAGGGTGCCCGAGCGGACGCCGATAAATTTACGAACGCCCGCGCCGCAAAAGCACTGCGCGGACGTCACTAGCAAAATTTAGATTTTTCTATAAGGCGCCTGTCCGACTTCGTAGAAGTTATTGCCCTCGCTATCGATCGCTACGATAGCAGGGAAGTCCTCGACCGTAAGTCTCGCGACCGCCTCAGGTCCTAGCTCTGGATAGGCCAGCACTTCGTACTTTTTGATGCTTTGGCTAATCAGCGCGCCCGCACCGCCGATAGCGACCATATAGACGCAGCCGGATTTTTTCATCGCCTCGACGACGGCGTCGCTGCGGTAGCCCTTGCCGATCATGCCGTTGATGCCCACTTCGTTTATCATCGTAGGAGTATATTTATCCATGCGTCCGCTAGTCGTAGGCCCTGCAGCACCGATTGCCTGACCCGGTTTGGCAGGGGTCGGCCCCAAATAGTATATCGTCTCGCCCGCTAAGTTTACGGGTAGCTTCTCGCCGCGAGCGAGGGTTTCGGTTAGAGCCTTGTGCGCGGCATCGCGAGCTGCGATGATGGTGCCGCTGATTAGGACGTTATCGCCCGCCCTTAGGCTTTTTACTACGCTTTTATCGAAAGGTGCGGTAATTCTTTTAACTTCTGACATGATTTCCTCCTTATAGTTCGGCATCGGCATGGCGAGCCGCGTGGCAGTTGATATTAACGGCGACCGGAAGCCCTGCTATGTGGGTCGGATACCACTCTACATTTACCTTAACGGCGGTATTTATGCCGCCCAAGCCCTGCGGACCGACGCCCGTAGCGCGCGCCATCTCCAGCAGCTCATCCTCTAGCTTGGCGTAGCGCTCGTCGGGATTTCTGCTGTCGATCGAGCGAACCGCGGCTTGCTTGGCCAAAAGCGCCGCCTTATCCATCGTGCCGCCGATACCGACGCCTACGACCATAGGAGGGCAAGCGTTAGGACCTGCGTATTTAACAGCCTCTAAAAATACCTTTTTTACCCCCTCGATGCCGTCTGCAGGAACGAGCATTTTTAGTACCGATTTGTTTTCGCTGCCGAAGCCCTTCGGGGCTACTTTAATCTTAAGCTTGTCGCCGGGGACGATGCGGGTATTGATGACCGCGGGGGTATTGTTTGTGGTGTTTTTGCGCTCAAAAAGCGGCTCTGCGACCACGGATTTACGCAGATAGCCGCCTACGTAGCCGTCCGCGACGCCTGCGTTGATAGCGTCCTCCAGATATCCGCCCTCGATATGCACATCCTGACCGAGTTCGACAAAAACCACCGTCATACCGGTATCTTGGCAGATCGGCGCGACCTCTTTCGCCGCCAAATCGGCATTTTGTAAGAGCTTGCCTAAGATATCTTTGCCGATAGGCGAAGTCTCGTTCTCGCGCGCTTTCTCAAATGCTGCGCGCATGTCGGGCGTGACTTGATAACAGGCTTTTTTGCAAAGCTCGCTGACTACTTTGGTAATTTCATCCGCTTGGATCGTTTTCATGATCTCTCCTTGTATTGAAATTTTAATGGATTATATTCCGTTAAACTAAAAACTTAGTTTAAAATTTTATCTTCATTTAATAAATTTTAACAAAAGGCTAGAAAATAAGCGGTTTTTAATCTTTTTATAATAAAATACCACTTTTCGAATTATCAAATACTAAAAATTTTGCGAAGAAATTTTAAAATCAAGGAAACCTATGAAAAAGAAAACTCTTGTGCTGCTAGTGGGCGCTTGTGTGCTTATAGGAATGATACTTTCTCTTGGGATTGCGGAGATGGTTCACCTTACGGGCACCGATAAATTCTGCGTATCCTGTCATACGATGCAGCCGATGGCAAACGCATTTCACAACGATGTTCACGGCGGCAATAACCCGCAAGGCTTCAAGGCCGATTGCGTCGCCTGTCACGTTTCTCATGAAAATACCTTTATGTATCTTTGGACTAAAGCTCTAACCTCCGCAAATGATGTCTACAAAACGGTCTTTACCGATGCCGATAAGATCGACTGGCAAGAAAAACGCAAGGAGCGAAATCATTTCGTTTATGAAAGCGGCTGTCTAAGCTGCCATCGAAATTTAAAAGAGCAGAATAACCAAGTAAATAAAGCCTGGCTCGCGCATAGGGATTATTTCGCGGGCACTACCGGCAAAACCTGCGTGCAGTGCCACGAAAACGTCGGCCACAAAAATATGGGTATAGAGATTACCAAATATTGGGATAAATACAACCGAGAAAATAACAAAACCAAGTAAAGGAGAAGCAATGCTAAAAAAAGTCGCTATTTTAATAGCCTGTATCGCATCGTTTGCATTCGCAGAAATGCCCGCGCAGCATGCGAATATGTCCGCGTCGGACGCGAACGTAAGCAATTCTGTAAACGTTAGTCTTACGAAGAATTTAAAGGTAAATAGGCAGCTTACGCCGCTAGCTAGACGCTGCGTCGAGTGCCATGCCGAAAAAACTCCGGGCGTCGTTGCGGATTGGAAGATGAGTCGCCACGCTCACGTAGGCGTTAGCTGTACCGACTGCCACTCGCAGCCAGCAGATAGCCCTATGGCAGCTAAAGAGCCGCATCCGAAAGACACAGACAATCATATTTCGGTGCTAGTTAGCCCAAAAACCTGTGCCAAATGCCACAGCAACGAGGTTAAAGAGTTTGAAAACAGCGGTCACGCAAGAGGCGCTATGCAAATGCAAGCCAACAAAGGAATGGTTGATCTAATGTATCACTACGAAGGACGTGATATCCCTGATCTTAAACATGCACCTGATATTACCGGCTGCTCTCAATGCCACGGTAGCGTCGTTAAAATGGATGAGCATAACAAGCCTACCAAAGAGACCTGGCCCGTTTACGGCATCGGTACGGTTTATCCGGACGGTAGCGTAGGCGGATGCAAATCATGCCACTCGGGTCATAAATTTTCGATTGCTGAAGCTCGTAAGCCTGCTGCTTGCGCATCTTGCCACTTAGGACCTGATCATCCGGATATCGAAATTTACAATAACTCGATGCACGGACATGTATTTAACGCTGAAGGCAATGAATGGAAATTCGATAGCGCTCCTGGTACTTGGGCAGTTCCTGACTACCGCGCTCCTACATGTGCAACCTGCCATATTAGCGGCGGTGTGGGCGATCTAAACTCCACTCACAACGTATCTCAACGCTTGAAGTGGAATTTGTGGCAGCCTAAGAGCAATCTACGCACCGGCGGTAATGAGACCGCGGTAAGCGAGTTTTTAAATACCGGCAAACTAAACGTCGGCAATCCTTTGGCGGGTAACCTAAACGGTCCTGAGGCAGCGCGTGCCGAGATGAAGCAAGTCTGCAAAGAGTGCCACGCAAGCACCCACACGAATAATTTCTTTGAAGCGGGCGATAAGCAGGTACTTCTATATAACGTTTACAACGACGAAGCGACTAAGATGCTAAAAGAGCTTAAGGAAAAGAAACTTCTAAAAGACGATCCTTGGGCGGATGCGTTCCAGCGAATCTATTATGTTTCATGGCATCACGAGGGTCGCAGAATGCGCCAAGGCGCGCTAATGGGCGGACCTGATTATTCGCATTGGCACGGCGTATTCGAGGTCAAAAACGACATCAGAGAGATGCGCGAAATCTACGAGCGCCGCATCAAAACCGGCAAGATCGAGGAATAATCCTTCTTAGTCTGCTAAATTCTGCCGGACCAAACAGATCAAGCTTGTAAGCCCCTGCATTTTGCGGGGGCTTTTTTATTTACACAAAATTTTGGAATTTTATTTCGTAATCCGCAAAGCCCATCAAAAATCGCCCCTAAAAGCCACTACAAAATCACTGTCTAATTATTTAAGATCATTGAGAATTTATGACGGAAGTGGCTGATAAATTAGAGTAAATTTATCTCTTCGCAATCCAAAATTAGCTACAATCGCGCATATCATTTAAAAGGAATTTTATGGACAAGCAAACGGCATTAGACTTTTTGAGACTTCATCAGCCGATGCCTGCGCAGCTTTCGGATCAGCTCGCGGCAGAGTTTCGCGCGGTACGGGAGTTTTTGCGTGATAATCCCTGCGACGAGGCGCTTGAGCCGCTTTTGCGCTCGCTAAACGAGGGCGACGGCGCAGGTGAATATCCACTCGTGGACGAGGTGCTAGGTGCGGCGGACGATGCTGCTGCGGTAGCTGCGATTAGAGCGGTCTTGGAGGATCCGAGCACGGGCAGCGGAGCGCGATTTTGGGCGACGCTTTTTAGCGTGAGCTTCGTCCGTAAGGAGCTCATCGCAAGCCTGGAGACATCGCTTAAATACGCAAACGATGATTTGATCGAGCTTACGAAGGAACAGATCGAGATGTTTAAGCAGCTGGTGTAAAGCTAGCTGCGTAACTTAGAGTTGCGCCTTATTCGCCAGATTGTGCATTGCAAAGCAAATCCAAATTTATAAAAATCGGCTTAATCGCAGGCTGCTTTTAAATTTTAAAATTTTGCGGTCGCTTAAAATTTTTTAGAGGCGGCGATTGAGCAGGCGGCGCGCTTTATTTTCTATGGGCTGTGGCAGGCGCCCTGTGCGAGGGTTGCTATCGGCAAAGATATAGCGTCGCCGTTAAGCGGCAAGCGGTACAGGCACGGAGAGGTATCTACCTAGAGAGGGTAGAAATTTTACAGTGCTACTTGAGACAAAATTTTAAATCTGCAGGCTTGTGATAGAATTTAAGTCGTAATAGTGAAGCAGAATTTAATATGCGGCGAGCACGACGCTGAAATTTTAAGCTTGCGTCGCGCAGTGGTGAGATTTCGCTCGGTGCGATCCGTACGAAATTTTAAGCCGTAAAGATAAAGCAAAATTTTTAATACGTGGCTTTTGAGACGAAATTTTAAGCAATGAGTTTGAGGCGGAATTCTAAAGTGCGAGTTAGACTATAAACTCGCACCGTCGGTAGAGGATACCGCGTCTTTTTGTGCCGAGAACTTCGATTGCACGGCAAAGAATTTTGCGCCATTTCACACTACAGCTACGGACCTCGACCACGCAGTGAGCAAGGCTACGCTATGCGACTAAGGATGTTGTACTATTTCGCAAGCGATCTTGTAGCGAGATTAGATTATGAGTCTCGGCGTGCGGCATAGGAATTTGGGAGGGTGTGATCCATGCAGGATTAGATAGCGCAGATTTTGCGCCCCCATCTGCACCGCCAAAAATTCTACTTAGCAGAGGTGATCTAGAAATTTTGCAGCGGCATGAAATCTCCTAGCGCGGATTTTGAGCTTGCGCGAAATTTTGCACCGCTAGCATTCAAGAAGCGTAAAATTTTAAATTGCATGCCGCTTTAAAATTTTAAACTTATGAAATTTGACCCGCGCTTGTTTTTAAATCCTAATTACGCGCCGTGCTTGGCGATGAAATTTTAAAATTTTATCACGCCAAGAGCAGCTCGATCAATCGGCGGACGCAGCTAAAAATAAGATAGATAAAACGCATTAGCGCTTGAAGTGAGACTAAATTTAAATTGCAAGCAAAATTTTAAAGCGCGATTTAGACCGCTTGCGGGCGCTCGATCTTGGCTTTGAAATAGTTAAATTTAGCGCTAGTGCTCGCAAGACGCTTCGGCTACCTGATTTTTGCGGTGCCGAAGCAAAGTCCGTTTTCGTTGCACTGCATATTTTCGATTTGCGGATCCTCGCTTTCGCCGCAAATTTGAATCATCTGATGCGATGCTTCATCCATTTTAGGCTCGCTGCAATACGAAACGCCGGGCTTTGGATGCTCAGGATTGGAGCAAGCGCATACAAACAGCGCTGCGCAGGCGAATAAGAGGGTGTTTTTCATTTTAAATCCTTTTAAAAAAATTTTGTAATTCTATCTTTGTAAAACTGAAATTTTACGGAATTTAAAGCGTTTCGGCTAAATTTAATGTATCTGCATCTGCAAATATAAATTTTCTAAATTTCGCGTTAGATACGAAGAGGCGGCGTGTAAAGCGAGATAAATTTAATATTTGTGAGCGAGCTTTAAGACGCAGCTCAAATCATTTTGCGGAAAGATATAAGATTAAAGATTTGCCTAATCCTGTCTATCGTTTTAAAATTTTTTACCGAAAGCTGCTAGAATTGCGCCCTTTAAACTAAAATAAGGAGAAAACATGGCAATGACGAATTACATGGAACTTTTGATGGCAAATCAGCCGTGGAATTTGATTTTATTTATGGCGGTGCCGATGGGCTTAGCAGAAGCGATAGTAGCGAGCGAATTTTTTAGCTTGTACCGCGCGAAGGAGGGCTCTTTGGCACTAAAAATCAATAAATGCCTTAGCATCATTCTCGGCGCTTATTTTACGATATTAATCATTTACGTAGCGGTTAAAATTTTGCCCGTCATTCATTTGCGTGGTGCTGCGGACGCCTTAGCTTTGGCGGCATACGTAGCGGCGGCGCTGCCTGCGCTAGTGCTGCTACTTTTGGAGCTCGGAGTTATCGCAAAAGGAGCGGAATTTAGAGCTAGGCTTAAATTTCATTTCTTGGCGCTGATTGTATTTTTGGTGCTAGGACACGTCGCGATGATTTTTGGAATGACCGATCCAGGTATGAGCGGCATGGATCATTCTATGATGGATCATGGCTCGATGAGTGGGATGAGCCACGATATGGGTTCGATGGAGGGGATGGATCATTCGCATATGAATCATGGCTCGATGGAGAACATGGATCATGGCGGCATGGATCACTCAAAGATGGAGCATTCACATTAACTTTAGCATGCCCGGCTTGGGCTAAATTTTAAATTCTATTCCGCCGAGCTGCGGAGCTGATAGATCTTTATGGATTTGATTACCTTTGTCTGCGAAATGCATATTCAAGCACCTCTAAAATAGAATTTTACCGCCTTTCATATACCGCCTGCGAGGCGGTAAAATTTAATATCAAGCTTATCGTCCCGCCTTTTTATGTTCTTGTGATATTTTTATCCAACTTATGCAGGCGCAAAGCTCGCACATAGGCGGTTGCAGGTTTAAATTTGCGTGCAAACCGCTTTGGTATATTTTTTAACGTTAGTTTAATGCTAAATTTATATAATTTAAGCGAGTTATATTTTAAGAGACGATTAAGAATGAAATGTGCTAAGCTTGGAGGCGGATAGAGTATGCAAGATTACGAATTATTGGACGTTTTGTCCAATAAAAGGGTTCTTTGTCTAGAGGATGAGCCCGGGATTTTAAAAAATATAACCGAATCGCTGCAGCTGTTTTTTGGCGAAGTAGTAGGGGTTAAGGACGGGCTGGAGGCGCTTGATGAGGCGATGAGCGGCTCGTACGACGCGCTGGTTTTTGATATCGGCGTGCCGCATATGGACGGGCTAGAGGTCGTTAAAAAGATCCGGGCCGCGGGTATCGGCGTGCCGATCGTGATACTTTCGAGCCACACCGAGCAGGAGTATCTGTGGCGGGCGGTGGAGCTTAAGATCACTAGGTATCTGCCTAAGCCGTACGACAAAAACGCCTTTATAAAGGCGCTGCAAGACGTCGCTGCGGAGCTGATAAATCACGCGCCGATATTTAGCATAAGCAGCGAGCTGAAGTATGATTTTGCCAAAAAGATCATCTACGTCAAAGACAGCGCCTGTCATCTTTCCAAAAGCGAGAGCAAGCTTTTGGAGTACTTCTTAGCGCGCAAAAATCAAACTATAACCTACGAGCAGCTATTCGACTACATGTGGGAGTTCGAGCAGCCCAGCAAGGAGGCGATCAAGGCGATCGTCAAAGAGCTACGCCGCAAGATCGGCAAGGACGTGATCAAAAATTTATATGCGGTGGGGTATCTCTTTGAAGTATAAATTTAAATTTATCGTAGCGCTTTTCGTGCTGCTATATATCGTAATTACGGCTTTGGTTTTTAACTTCTACCGCGAGCTTGCGCTAAAGGACACGAGGCGCGAGGCGTTTTATATCCTAGATACGATGAATGCGGTGCGCGACTACGTCTCGACCGTGCAGCGCCCGCTAATAAACGAGCTTAAGGAAAAAAAGCTTCTGAGTGAGGATTTTTTCGATCCGAGGCTGATGTCCTCGACCTACATAACGCGCGAAATTTATAAAATTCAGCTCGCCAAAGAAAACATCAACTACGACTACAAGCTCGTCGCCACCGATCCGCTCAATCCGGAGCACGAGGGAAGCGAGTTTGAGAATGAAATTTTAGAGGGCTTTAAAGAAAACAAATATAAAGAATACTCCAGAGTCATCTATGATAAAGGCGGCGCCTCGTATCTTTTGAGCCTGCCGATAACAAACTCCCAGCCTTCGTGCACCGAGTGCCACAGCATCAACGCAGCGCCTAAAAAGATGCAAGAGCTCTACGGCGATGTGGGAAATTTCAAAGGCGGTCTAGGCGATACGATCGCGATGATAAGCTTTAAAATTCCGATAAAAAGCATTCTGCTCTATCACACCAAAGAGTTTGTCGTTAGCGGCCTAAGCTTGCTTGTGGTATTTTTGATCTGTATATTTTGTATCTATAAAATTCACAAAAAAAACGCGACTTTAAAGATGCAAACGCAGCTTTTACTGATAAATCAAAGCCGCCTCGCGCTCATGGGCGAGATGATTGGCAATATCTCACACCAGTGGCGCCAGCCGCTATCGCAGATCAGCTCCACGCTCATAAATTTAGAGCTTTACAACGAGCGGGGCAAGCTATCAAAAGAAAGGCTCGAAGGCGGCATTAGGGACGCGGGCGAGCAGGTGAAATTTATGAGCGATACGATCGAGGATTTTAAAAATTTCTTCAACCCAAACATGCCGAAGAGGGAATTTAGCGCCAGCGAGGCGATCGAGCAGGCGCGTAAAATTTTAAACGCCTCGCTTAAAAAACACGTCATCGATATAAGCGTGCGGATAGAGGAAAATTTCACCCTTTACGGCAACGTAAACGAGCTCATCCAGGTGCTAATAAATATCATAAACAACGCAAAGGAGGCGTTTTTGGACGTACCGCTTAAACGGCGCGAGATTAAAATCCGCTCGTTTTTAAAACAGGGCGAGCGGGTAATCACGATCGAAAATAACGCAAGCCGCATCGACGAAGCGCAGCTAGATAAAATTTTTGAGCCGCACTTTACGACAAAACAGCAGGGCAGCGGGCTAGGGCTATATATGAGCAAGATGATAATCGAAAAAAATGGAGGGAGCATAAGCGCTGCAAATTCCGATGAAGGCGCGATATTTACGATCTCTTTTCGTTAAATTTAGACTTCATTAAATTTCTCCCTTTTTCACCCTTTTTTGTTGATATTATTTTGAGCGTAGAACTTTGCTAATTTAAAATTTCGATTTTCAAAGGAGGAGCCATGAAAAAATGGAATAAGATGCTACTAGGCGCGCTAGCCTGTATTAGCATTTTTGCCGCAGGAGCCTGTGCTGATGAAGGCATGGGGCATGAGATGGAAATGTCGCAAAAATCGCGCGACGTCATCGCAAATCCTAAGGGCACGTTGCAAAGCAGAGGCGTCATATCCTTGCAGGACTACGTCGTAGAAGAGCGAGAGATGTATGACTGGCTATTTAAAAATCACCCGATTTTTACCAAATACGGCGGTAAGACGGTCGGTAAGATGGATGTACACGACCGAGGTTTGGAGTGGCTTGCGGAAGGGCATGGATTTGACTTTTCAAAGGCGAGCAAAAGAGACGACGGCAAGGGCTATAGCTCTATGATGTATAGAATCCCTGCGGGCTCTTCTTTGCAATTTCCGAATAAATTCATAGGTCCTGAAAAATGCGGCGAGTGCCACCCTGCGCAGTATGAGACATGGAGCAGATCGCGCCACGCCACTACTATCCGCTTCCCGGGCGAGCACCCGGAGGTTAATAACAACCTAACCGATCCTGTATTTAGTCCGGATACGGCGTCGATCCTTCCAAAAGGTATTACCCCTGACGTAATTTATGCGACCGTGGGGCATCTAAGGACAAAATTTGGCTACGTAGATGCGTGGCTTCTACGCGGAACCTATCACGTAGAGGGCGGCTTGCTAAGAGATGGCACCGGTCAAATCGTAGCCGGTGGCAACCAATTCCAAAGGACTTGGGCGTTAAATTTAGACGATGAGACGGTCAAAAAGATCAAAAAGATCGTTCCGGAATTCCCGGGCACGCTTGAGGAATACGGCGATAACGGCGGTTACGTAAGAGGTCTTGCGTCGTATGCTGCGAAATATAAAAAATCGATGTTTTTCCAAGCAAACAGCTCGTATTGCGAAGTCTGCCACCCATTCAAATTCGATTTTAAAACTAAAAAAGAATTCTATGCTGCTTTGGGTAACGCAAAAGAGCTTCAAAAGCACACTATCTCCAAGGGTATCACCTGCGAAGAGTGTCATGGAGCGGGCGGTCACCTTGACGGCGCTACAAATTTTAGAACCTCAAACTGCGAACGCTGCCACCAAAGATTTAACTATAGCCCTGATTTAGCTCGTGCTAATCCGCTAAACAACGGAAATCCCGATCTATCTCTTAGCTCTAAATTTAAATCTATGGGTCCAGGCTGCGGCTCTGAGGGCTCTCAATCATACTTCACCGCTCACTACGAGAAGGGTATGCGCTGCGTAACCTGCCACGATCCGCACGATAATACCGGACCGGTAGTTGGCGATAAAACCGTCAAGGGCGTAAATTATAACTCCGAGCAGGGCTATTTGAGCGCGTTTTATACAAAGCCTAAGATCACAAAAGAGTGCAAAGATTGCCACCAAGAGCAAGCCTACATCGCCGCAAGAGCCGATACGCATAAAGACAATACCTGCGCATCTTGCCACATGCCGTTTATGATGAGCTGCGAGAACTTCTACGCTATTCAGTTTCAAGACAACGCGGGATTCGATACTCAAAGAAGATCGCACATCTGGAAGATCGACATCGATCCTGCTAGAAAATCTCTAGTCGCAGGCGATGCCGCTAAAGGTCCAAGAGATGCGAAAGATTGGCACTTCCAAAGAAATAAAGATGGACGAAATTTCGTCGATCTTATGTGGTCGTGCGCGAGAACCTCGTGGGCGGATAAAGATATGCAAGATACCAAAGGCTGCCATAGCCCTGTCGTTTCCGAGCTAAAAGAGACACTTCACTTCAAGAACCAAAAGCAGGTTTACGATGAGGTTATGGGCTGGCAAACTCCGATTAAGAGCGACTTCTCGCAAGTTAAGATCGGTATTCAAGGAATTTACTCTATCCTTGAGACTAAAAAGCTTAACTCCAGCGATAAAACTCGCGTTTACGAGCTAATAGAAAAAGCTCAAGACACCGTCGATCTTATCGAAAAAGACGGCTCATGGGGTATGCATGGCTTTAAATATACTAAGCAAAGGCTAGAAGCCGCTAAAGAGTATATCAAAGAGGCTCAAAGAATTCTAAATAATAATTTATAATTCTTTCGGGGTCGCGTAAGTTCGCGGCCCCGAAATTTAAAAGGCAAATGTATGCAAAAAAGACTAAAAATTTTCTTGCCTATCGTTTTGGCAAGCTGCGCGTTGGGCGCGAATTTAACTACGCAAGAACAAAAAGAATCTTATAGCATCGGAGCTTCTACAGGAAGCTATGTTTCAAACCAGCTGCATTCACAAGCCGCGTTAGGTGTCAAATATGACTTAGATGCGGTGATAGAGGGGTTTTTGGACGCTCTTAAAAAGCAGCAGAAACTAAAAGATGAGGAAATTATTGCGCTTTTGAATCAAAGAGCCGATAAACTAAATAAGATCGTAGAAACAAATTCCAAAGCGGAGCTTGATAAAAATTTAAAAGCAGGCAAGGAATTTATGGCGAAAAATGCCAAAAATCCGGACGTTAAAACCACAAAATCCGGTCTTCAATATGAAATTCTAAAGCTAGGTATGGGCGAAAAGCCAAAGCCTGAGAGCGTAGTAGTGATGAACTACAAGGCGTATTTGACGAACGGTAGCGTATTTGACGATACTTTCGCGTCTAAAATTCCGGCGCATCTTTCTATGATAGGCTTAATCGACGGATTGCGCGAGGGATTGCTTTTGATGAATACGGGCTCGAAATATAAATTTACAATCCCTAGTAATTTAGCCTATGGCAACGTGGACGTAGATAGAATTCCTGCGGGTTCTGTGGTGATTTTTGAAGCCGAATTACTAAAAGTTTTAAAGCCCGGCGAGCTTGCCGATGCGGCGAAAAAGCTTAGCGAGAGCGAGGCTAAAAGCTTTCACGACGCGAATAAAACAAAGTAGTTTTGCTTAAATTTAGTCGGAGGAGAATATGCAAAAGCAAAGAAGAAATTTTATAAAATCCGCCGCACTCGGCTCTTTGGGGCTTGGCGCAATCGCCTCAAATTTACTTGCGCAAAGCGGCGACGGCGCGGATAAAAGCGCGCAAGACGCAAACGCAAGCGTCAAAAAGCAAGAGCCGAAAAAGCCGCACTACGGCATGATATTCGATCAGAACAAATGCGTGGGCTGTACCGATTGCGAGATCGCCTGTAAAAAGGTAAATTCGGTTCCGAAAGGTCAAATGAGGCTTTTTATCCAGGACAAAACCGATCCGCTAAATTTGAAAGAAAAGCGCTATGTTAGGGTTTCTTGCCAGCAGTGCGAGGATGCGCCGTGCGTAAAAGTTTGCCCGACCAAGGCCTGTCACAAGGACGAAAAAACGGGCATAACGACGATGAACACCGATGATTGCATCGCCTGTAAATACTGCATCGTCGCCTGTCCTTACGACGTGCGCTTTATAAATCACGATACCAAAGCCGCGGAGAGCTGCAACTTCTGCTTGGATACGAATTTAAAAGACGGTCACGAGCCCGCCTGTATCGAGGCGTGCAGATACGAGGCGATCGTATTCGGCGATCTAAATGACGAAAGCTCGCACATCAGCAAGCTACTTCGCGTAAAAGACAGCCTGCGCATGCATCCTGAGTGCGGCACGAAGCCGAGCCTGCGCTATATTCCTGCGGTAAAACTAGGAGTGTGATATGAACGGAGCTATAAATTTTACTGCGACCTTCTCGTACGGCGTGGAGTGGGGCTGGCCGATCGCGGTCTATCTTTTGCTAGCAGGTATGAGCGGCGGCGCTTTAGTAGTTGCGCTCCTAGTTAAATTTTACAAAAAACAGACCGAAAGCACGCCGCTATTTAAGGCTGCGTCGCTGCTATCTTTCGTAGCGATCTTACTCGGTATGGTTTGTCTGGTAGCCGATTTAGAGCGACCGCTTCTTTTTTGGAAAATTTTGATCAATTACAACTTTACTTCGGTTATGTCCGTGGGCGTGGCGGCGCTTTGCGTCTATATCCCGCTTAGCTTCGTAGCCTGCCTTTATGCGTTTGAAGCTGATCTTAGCGGATTTTTATCGCGCAGACTTACTTTTTTAAAGGGGCTTTTCACGCTCGTAATGAAAATTTTAAACGCGCTTCACCCGCTGCTTCTTGCGCTTACGCTAGTTTTTGCGGTCGCGATCTGCGCCTATACCGGCTTTTTGATCTCGGTTTTAGTTAGATTTCCTATCCTTAATACAGCCGTTTTGCCTGCGCTTTTCGTGGCGTCTGGCTTATCGGCGGGCATCGCGGGATCTAGCCTAATAGCCGCGCTTTTCTTTAAAGCTGAGCTGCACGACGGCGATCTAAAAACCTTGCACGCGGTCGAGTGGCCGGTTTTAGCGATGGAAATTTTACTAATCGGCATGATTTTCGTCTCGCTAGTAACGGGCAGCGACGTGCAAAAAGCCGCCAGCGTCGCATTTAGCGAGGGATTTTATGCGAAGATGTTTTGGCTAGGCGTCGTGGGCGTAGGCTTTTGCGTACCGCTAGTTTTAAATTTCGCACTGGGCAAAAAGATCGCTCACACCGCATTTGCGTTCTACGTTAGCGCGCTTGCCAGCGTGGTCGGAGTATTACTTCTTAGAATGTTTATACTATACGCAGGACAAACTTACGATATAATAATGTAAAACTGCGGAGGGTTAATGAGCGCGCTAAAAATATTAAAATTTTTCATCTCTTACAAGTTCGCGCTCTGCCTCCTTTTTATTCTAGCCGCAGGTGCCGGCGTCGCGACCTTTTTAGAGAGCATCTATGACACGCAAACGGCTAAAATTTTAGTCTATGAGGCGCGCTGGTATGAGTGCGTCATGGGCGCTGCGACGCTTAGCCTGCTCGGCATTATAATTAAAACCAAAATGTGGCGCCGCTTCGGCTCTTTCGTGCTTCATGCGGCATTTATCGTCATCTTTATCGGCGCGGCGCTGACGCGCTATTTCGGCACCGAGGGCGTGCTGCACGTAAGAGAGGGCGAGAGCGAAAACGAGATGGTAAGCGTCAAACCATACTTGCAAATCCGCACGCAAGACGCGCTGTTTGAGCACCCGCTAAGCTTATCTCAGATCGACGATAACCATTTTAGCTTCACGCAAAGTATAAATTCTAAAAGCTTCACCGTCAAATTTAGCTCCTACAAACCCGCGCCCAAAGGCGAACAGGGCACGCTTGCGGTAAAGGCGGGTTTTGAGGGCGGAAGCGAGCAAGAGGCAGAGCTGCGCGGCGGCGCGGGCTGGCTCGGGGAACCTAAAATTTTAAACTTTGACGGCGAGGAGATAATGCTAAGCTGGGGCTCGAAACTCATAGAGCTTCCGTTTGCGGTAAAGCTTTTGAAATTTAAGCTCGAGCGCTATCCTGGCTCGCAAAGTCCGTCATCCTACGCCAGCGACGTTGAAATTTTAAAAGAGGGCAAGAGCGTGGGGGAGCATGAAATTTATATGAACCATCCGCTAAACTTTGGCGGCTTTAAGCTCTTTCAATCCTCCTACGACACGGACGAGCTGGGCACGGTGCTGGAGCTTAATCGCGATCCGGGTAAAATCCCCACTTACTTCGGCTATTTCTTGCTTTGCGTCGGATTTATCGGTAATCTTTTTACCGCGGGCAGCAGGTTTAAAAAGCTCGCTAAATTTATCAAAAACAACGCGCCTGCCGCGCTTCTTTTGATTGCGCCGCTTTTTTTCAGCATTGAGCTTCGCGCCGCGGATGAAAACTATCTGCAAAACCTTAAAGCTAACTCGCGCGTTCACGCAAACGGCGCGTTTGCAGAGCTTTTGGTGCAAGATTACATGGGTAGAATTAAGCCGCTTAGCACCGAAGCAAGCGAGATCGTAAATAAAATTTCGGGCACGGAGGGGCTTTACGGCTTAAGCGCCGAGCAGATGATCTTGGGCATGAGCCTAAATCCCGCGTTCTGGCGCGATCAAAAGATCATTAAGATCAAAAACGACGAGATCAAAAAGATGCTGGGCTTAGCGCCGCAGGAGCGATATGCGAGCTTTAATTCGGTCTTTGATGAAAACGGCAACTACAAGCTCGCGCGCGCCCTGGACGAGGCGAATGAAAAAAGCGCCTCGCGCCGCGGCGTGCTTGATAACGAGCTGATTAAATTCGACGAGCGGCTAAACATCGCGTATCTGACCTTTAGAGGGGTGTTTTTTAAATTTATCCCCGTGCCGAACGACCCGCAAAATACCTGGCTCTCGCCGAACGACGCCTTTGCGGATTATAGTATCGCTCCGCAGATCAAAGGCGTGCTAAACGACTATCTAAACGGTCTGCAAGATGGAATTTCGGATAATGATTGGGCTAAAGCGGACGGCGCGCTTGCAGAGCTGAAAAACTACCAAAGAGCGACCTCGGCGGCTATTCTTCCAAGCGTTAGCCGCGTCAAAGCCGAGGTGTTTTACAACAAAGCTTCGGTTTTTAAAAAGCTAGTTTATTGCTATATGATCCTAGGCGGCGTAGCTCTAATATTGGCGCTTTTGGGCGCGCTTTGCGGTAAGCGCTTCACGCTCGTGCAAAAAATTTTATTTGCGGCCTTTGCCACAAGCTTTGCGGCACATACCCTTGCGCTTGCGCTGCGCTGGTATGTAGCGGCTCACGCGCCGTGGAGCGATAGCTATGAATCGATGATATACATCGGCTGGTCGGCGGCGCTTGCAGGGATCATATTTTTTAGAAAGTCCCTGCTTACGCTAAGCGCGAGCTGCTTGCTAGCCAGCATTGTGATGCTGGTAGCGCATATGAGCTTCGTAAATCCGCAGATTACCAACCTCGTGCCAGTGCTAAAATCCTATTGGCTTAGCATCCACGTCTCGGTTATCACGGCTAGCTACGGATTTTTAGGGCTTAGCTGCCTGCTTGGGCTTTTGGCTCTTATTTTGATGGCGCTTAAAAACGGCGCCAATCGCGAACGGCTCAATGCTCAGATCAGATATATAACGGCGATCAACGAGATCAGCCTCATAGTGGGGCTTTCGATGCTGACGCTCGGAAATTTCTTCGGCGGCGTGTGGGCGAATGAGAGTTGGGGGCGATACTGGGGCTGGGATAGCAAAGAGACTTGGTCGTATGTCTCGATCATTGTCTATGCGATCGTGCTGCATCTAAAGCTTATCCCGAAACTCGGTTCGATCTATGTTTATTGCGTGAGTTCGACGCTCGCGTATAGCTCGATCATAATGACCTATTTCGGCGTAAATTTCTACCTCACCGGCATGCACTCTTACGCTGCGGGAGATGCGCCGCAGATACCCGCGCCGTTTTATTGTATAATAGCGGCGGTCTTTTTAATAATCGCTCTTGCCTTCAGGGGCAGGGACGTAAAAACGATATAAAGGAGTAAATTTGAAAAAATTTCTAATAGCGTTAGCCTTGGCTGCCGCGGCAAATGCGGGCTTTATCAGCGAGGGCATTCAAGCTCAGCAAAGCGGCGATCATAAAAAACTCGCAGAAATTTACGAGCGAGCGTGCGGTTTGGAAAATAAAGCTTCGGGATGCTATAATCTAGCCGTTTTGTATTTTGAGGGCACCGGCAACGTAGAGAAAAATTTCGAAAAAGCGATCAGCCTCTACGAGAAGGCGTGCAGCGCTAAATTTGCGCTTGCGTGCAACAATCTAGGCTATATCTACGAAAGCGGCAACGGCGCGGATCAAAATTTTACCAAAGCCGCGGCTTATTACGAAAAAGCCTGCAAAGATAACGAAGGCTGCACCTCGCTCGGACTTTTATACGCAAACGGCGCCGGGCTTGCAAAGGATGTCGCCAAGGCGGCGAGCCTTTATGAGAAGGCCTGCACCTACGGCGATATGATGGGCTGCAACAACCTGGGCTATCTGTATCTAAAGGGCGAGGGCGTCGAGCAAAGCTTCGCAAAGGCTAAAATTTTTTACGAAAAGGCTTGCGGCGGCGACATCGGCATCGGCTGCAACAACCTAGGCTATCTATACGCCTTCGGGCAGGGGGTGGGCCAGGATTATAAGCAGGCAAAGCAGCAGTATGAAAAGGCGTGCAACCTCGGCCACTTCGACGGCTGCAATAACCTAGCCATAATGTATGCCGAAGGAAAAGGAGTGAAGTCCGATAACGCCAAAGCAAAAGAGTTTTTCAAAAAAAGCTGCGACGGCGGCATCAAGATGGGCTGCGAGAATTTGGAATTTTTAAACTCGATTAGTAAGTAAATTTAAAACATCAAAATTTTAAGGAGATAGTATGATTTTACGTTCGTTTTTAGCTTCGACCGCGCTTGTTGCGCTCGTTTGCGGCGCCTCGATGGATGGGGCTAATAAGCCGGCAAATCCTATGTTTCAAAGCGTGGATCCGAGCAAGGCTACGCTTGTAGGAAGCGGCGAGGGCAAAGAATACTGCGCCGTTTGCGGAATGAATTTGGTTAAATTCTATAAAACTAATCACGTTTGGAACGGCAAGCAAGTAGCTTCTCTGCACTGCTTGTACGAGATTACGGGCGGCAAAATTCCAAGCGATGCACAGGTAGTAGATACGAAAAATCTAAATTTGATCGACGTAAATAAAGCCTTTTACGTCGTGGGCAGCAAGGTCAAAGGCACGATGACGCGTAATAGCAAATACGCCTTTTCAACCGAAGCCGACGCCAAGGAATTCCAAGCCGAAAACGGCGGCGAGATAATGAGCTTCGCCAAAGCCTACGAGATTGCGGGGCAGGATTTCGAGGGCGATAACAAGATGATCAAAGCCAAACGCGAGGGCGGCGTTTACGCGCACGGTAAAGAATTTTACGAAACAAACTGCGCTAAAACGGACGCTAAAAGCTTCAAAGCCATCTCCGAGCTCAAAGCTCATCTCAAAAAGACTTGCGACGCAAAGGGTGCTAGCAAGGAGCCTGAGTACGACAAGCACCTACAAGCCGCGGCGCTGTATCTATGGGATGCGCCGGTAAATTTAGGCAGCAGCGGTAAAGATGCAAAAGCGAAAAAACCTGAAAAGATCGTCGTGCCGGAAGGCGCTAAATGCCCGGTATGCGGCATGCTAGTGGGTAAAAACCCTAACTGGGCGGCGATGATAGAGGTTCAGGGCGGCGAGAACCTGTATTTTGACGGCGTAAAAGACCTGATGAAGTACTACTTCGAAAAGGGCAAGGGCTTTGATAAAATTTTCGTAACCGACTACTACAAGTTACACAAGATCGATGCTAAAAGCGCCTTTTTCGTGCTCGGCTCCGACGTCTTAGGACCGATGGGCGACGAGCTCATTGCGTTTGATAGCGAGAGCGCGGCTAAGACCTTCGCTAAAGATCACGGAGGCAAGAGCGTGCTTAAATTTGACGAAATTCAAGAGAGCGTAATAGAAGGGCTATGAGGCTCATTTGCGCTTTAATGATCTTTTTTGCCGCCCTTTACGCGCTCATTGCGGTGCATTATGTAAGCTTTGATCGCGCAAAGGGCGAGCAGTGCCTGCAAAAGCTCGCACGCGAGATAAAGGACGTGCGGCTCTCAAGCAGCTTTAAGAGCAAAGCCTACGCGGAGTTCGTCTATGATAAGTAAAAATTTCATAGACTACTCCGTAACTCTGCTGCGAAAAGATAGAGCCGATCACGCTTTTAGCTTCGCGATCTTTGCATTTATCGTTTTTGTTTTAAGCTCAGTGCTGTTCATCTCGGGCTCCATTCAAAACGATCTTGAAAAGGTCATCAAGCTCAGACCCGACATCGTAGTAGAGGCTCTACGCGCGGGCAAACGCGATCTGATGCACGACGGCTATATCTACGATATCTCCAAAATCGCGGGCGTCAGCGAAGTGCAGGGCGCCGTGGACGGGATGTATTACTTCGCTCAAAAGCGCGTTTGGTTTCATATCGTAGGCGACGAAAGCCTGAGCGAAAACGAAATGATCGTAGGCGAGGGGGTAAAGGCGGCGATGGGCGAGTGGTACTACGAGGATGAGTTTCACTTCTTAACCGAACAGCGCCTAATCGCGATTAAGATCAATAAAATTTCGCCGCACGAAAGCAGCATCGTCTCAAACGACGTGATCTATCTAAACCCCGATACCGCACGCGAGGTGCTAAGCCTCAAAGAGGGCGAATACACCAAGCTCTACGTAAGCGTGCCCAACCCCAACGAAGTAAGCGAAGTAGCGCTTAAGATCGTAAATTTATACCCCAACACGCAAGCTCTTAGCGCCGAGGACGCGGTGGCCGAAGTGAGGCATCTGTATTATTACAAGGGTGGAATTTTTATGGTGCTTTACGCCGTGGCGATGATCTCATTTTTCATCTTGCTAAAAAATCAAATTTCGCTCGCGTACGGCGAGAAGAAAAAGGAGATCGCGATCTTGCGCAGCATCGGCTTTTGTATAAAGGACATCATCGCGATGAAATTTATTCAAAATTTCATCGTCTCGCTAAGCGCTTATCTGCTCGGCGTCGCGGGCGCGTATGCTTATGTTTTTATCCTGGATGCGCCGCTTCTGCGCGATATATTCTTAGGCGGCGAGTTGCGAAATTTCATCACCTTCACCCCCGCGATAAATTTTAATATGCTCTTTTTGATCTTCGTCTTTAGCGTGATCCCGTTTTTAGCCTTCGTCATCATCCCATCCTGGCGCATCGCTATAGGCGATATGAGCGAGGCGGTCAAATGAGCAAGATAGAGATCAAGCAGCTTTTTAAAATTTACAACGAGGGCAGGGCGAATGAATTTCGCGCTTTGAAAAACATAAGCCTAAGCGTCGAAGAGGGGCAGATCGTAATCTTAAAAGGGGTCAGCGGCAGCGGCAAAAGCACGCTTCTATCCATCATAGGCGCGCTTGCTAAGCCGAGTAGCGGTGAGGTTTTAGTGGACGGCGCAAACGTCTCCAAGCTCGCTGATATCGAAAGCTCAGCGTATCGCCATAAAAAAATCGGCTTCATCTTTCAGTCTTTCAACCTGCTTGAGGCGCTTAGCGTCTATAAAAACGTCCTTGCGCCGCTTAGTCTCGAGCGGCTGAGCAGAGATGAGCTTGGCGCGCGCATAGATGAAGCGATGCAGATCGCTAATATCGCGCATAAAAAAGATCAGATCGTCTCCAGCCTTAGCGGCGGCGAGAAGCAGCGCTGCGCTATCGCTAGGGCGCTCGTGATGGGGCCGCAGATCATCTTAGCCGACGAGCCGACGGCAAATTTAGACAAACAAAACTCGCTCGGCTTTATCGAGATGCTCTCAAAGCTCAAAGAGCTTAAAAAGACCGTTTTGATCGCGACGCACGATATACTCTTCGACGAGCTAAGCTTTGTGGATCGATACGTCTTTTTAAAAGATGGAGAAATTTCAGCATGAGCGTATTTTTATCGGGTAGCGTGATCGCGTTTTTGGCCGTGGAGCTGATCGTAATAGCGCTGATGGCGATCTCGCAGTTTCATATCGTGCGGATCATGCGCTACTGGGACTTTAACGCCACCTCAAATTTACAATACGCCCTGGAGAAAAGAAACTATCTCATCAACACCATTTTGTTCTTCACGATAGCGTGCAAGATCATTTTGTTTATATTTTTTGCGCTCTGCCTAAACGAGCTCTCTTCAATCGTGCCCGGCGCGATGTGCTCTGCAGGCGTCGTGGGCTCGAACCGCTACGGCAACATCCTGCTGCTTTTAAAAATTTTACTGATCTTCGGCTTTGGGCTCTGGCTTATTTTAAACAGCCTCGATCTTAAAGCGGGCAAATTTCCCTATCTAAAGCGCAAATACCTGATCTTTACCATCCTTTTTACGGGCGTTTTGGCGGAGTTTATTTTAGAAATTCTATTTTTTACCAATATCCCGCTGCGCGTGCCGGTGTTTTGCTGCTCGGTCGTATTTCGCGCGCCGAAGCTCCCATTCGGCTACACGCAGGCGCTTTTGGCGACTTTTTTCTACGCGATATTGGGCGCCATTTTGATCTTAAATTTCTTAAAGCAGTCGATGGCGAGCTTTGCTTTAAATTTGCTCTTTTTGTTCGTCGCATACTACGCGATCACCTATTTTTTCGGGCTTTACGTTTACGAGCAGCCCAATCACAAATGCCCGTATTGCATGCTTTTGAAGGATTATTACTTCGTCGGCTATGCGATCTGGGGCTCGCTGTTTTTGGGTATATTTTTCGGCATCGTGCCGTTTTTAACGGAGCTCATCACCAAGCGCGCCTACACCCACCTGCTTAAATACTCCTCGTTCTGGCTCATTCTAAACGCACTCATCTGCAGCGCCTACGTCGTCAAATACTACTTCGTGCGGGGTGCGCTGCTATGATTAAGAAAATTTTTGCCGCGGTTTTGCTCGCTTGCGTGATGGGGCTACTGATATCGTCTATGGATATAGCCGAATCCAAAATTTCCGTCCGCCACGGCAATACGGATAAGAAGCCGCTGCAGATCGAATTTGGCAAATACCTATGCCACGAGAGCGGCACGGTGATAAACGATCTGTATAACACCGCCCAGGCCGTTATGCCAAACGGCGATACATATTTTTTCAATGACATCGCAAACGTCTTTATGTGGCTGATGCGGCAAAAAAACAGAGATGAGATCGTGGTGTGGGTTTATTCGCAAGACACCGAAAGATACATCATCGCCAAGGACGCTTGGTACTCGCGCGTCGAGATCACGCCGATGGGATATGGCTTTGGCGCGTATGAGTTTCACAACTACGGCAGGAGCGACTACTACTACGACGAGATCGTGCTGTGCGCCGCGCGCGGCGAGACGCTGCTAAATCCGCTCATCAACATCCTGCTTTCGGAAAATAAAATTTAGCCTCGCGGCGGATAGGAAAATGAAATTTAGCCCCGCTATGGATGGGAAATAAAATTTAACCCTTCGGCGGATATGAAATAAAATTTAGCCGTGCGGCAGGTAGAAATAAAATTTAACTCCGCAGCAGGCACGACTTGTCGCAGATACGGCCTGCCGCTTAATTTTACCCACGCTTGCCGCTTTCGTTAAATTTAGCTCGCGTCCGAGTCTGCGTTCGCTCACAATTATTAAATTTGCTCGCATTTGCCCGAGCTCGCGTCCATTCGTATTAATTGAAATTTGACCCGCCCAATCCGAACTCTTACTCGTCCGCTCTTATAGAATTTAGCTCGTATTTGCCTGAGTTCGCATCGGCTTGCTCTCGTAAATTTGATCCGCCCGCACCGCCGACTAGTTTAAAATTTTTAAACCGCTCTGGCTCGTTAAAATTTTGAATTTACCCGCTCGCTTAAAATTTCATGTTTATCCATATACTTTAAATTTTAAAGCTGCACGGCACTTTTTAAAATTCCAAGCCGCACTCGCTCGTTAAAATTTTAAATTTACCTGACCGATTAAAATTTCATGTTTGTCCGCACGTTTCAAATTTTAAAGCCGCACCGCGCTTTTAAAATTCCAAGTCGTAACGATACGCGCTCGCTACGTAAAATTTTATCTCGCGCCTGCCGCTTGCGTTAAATTTAACTCGCGTCTTCTTGGGTGTCGCCCGTTGTGCGATCAATAAATTTATATCAATACGGGCGCCGAAATTTTAAGCTATAATGGCGCTAAATTCCACATTAAAGGAGCTAAAATGAGCGAAATTTTAGATCAGACGCTGGAGCGTGCGAAAGAAATTTTAGGAGTGGAGGTGCTGGATCTTAAGATCGAGCGCGCGGTCGTGGGGCTATTTTTTAGCGGCGTGAAGCTGCAAGGAGGCGCGTGCGGGCTTAGCTATACGCCGCTAAAGTCCCTATCGGGCGCCGTTTGCTGCCCCTCGCAAGCAAGCGCGATGCCCGATTCGGGCAATATCGCAGGCAAAAGCGTGCGCTATCTGCTGCGCGATCTGGGCTCCGCCGCGCCGCTTAAAAAGACGCTCGCGCTCGCCGCGCTAAATGCGCTTGGAAGGGCGTGTTTTGATAAAATCTGCGCGGATTACGACGTGAAATTCGGCGCCGATCCCTTTGAGCAGCTGCAGATCGAGCGCGGCAGCTTTAGCGTCGTCGTGGGCGCACTGGTGCCCTATATCAAGACGCTGATGAAAAATGGCGCGGATTTTAAAATTTTAGAGCTTGACAAAAGCACGCTCAAGCAGGCAGAGCTGCCGTTTTACCTGCCCGCAAGTGAGGCCGCAAGCGTCGTGCCGCGCGCAGATAACGTGATAATCACGGCTACGACGCTCATCAACGACACGCTGGGTGGGCTTTTGCGTCTGAAAAAAAGCGGCGCCAAGCTCGTGCTCGTGGGGCCTACCACGCCGCTACTGCCGCAGGCGCTGTTTGAGCGCGGCGTGGACTTTGCGGGCGGCACGCTCGTGCGGGATGCGGACGCGGTGCTCGATATCATCGCGCAGGCGGGCTCAGGGTATCATTTTTTGGGTAAATTTGCCGATAAAATCACGATTTGCAAGGGCTAGGGCGCGGATTGAAATTTTAAAATTTGCGCGCAAAGGGCTTAAATTTAAAGGAGAAAATATGCAAAAGTGCGTCTATATCGTGCACGGCTACGACGCTTCGCCTAAAAGCCATTGGTTTGCCTGGCTCAAAGACGAGATCGAAAAATCGGGCGCGAGGGCGGAAATTTTAACGATGCCCACGCCTGCGCACCCAAGGCTTGATGAGTGGCTGAAAACTCTGCGAGAAAGCGTAAAATTTGAAGGCGAAGTTTATCTGGTCGGACACAGCCTCGGCTGCCCTACGATCTTAAATTTCTTACAAAGCAGTGCCGCAAGCGGCGCAGTAGAGGGCGTCGTGCTAGTTTCGGGGCTTGCAAAGCCGCTTAGCGATCCGCAATTTAAAATTTTAGACGAGTTTATGGATAAAGGCTTTGATTTTGAGCGCATAAAAGCCGCCGCAAAACAGCGCGCGGTGGTTGCCGCAAAGGA
>NZ_CALIMW010000173.1 GCF_938045405.1 uncultured Campylobacter sp.
CCGCCTAGACCGCAGATCAAACATCAACGCGCTTAAAAACCGCCTAATTTCGCAGTTGCGAGAGGGCGGCGTGATCTCGCAGAGCGAGTATGAACGCGCCATCGCAGAGCCCTTCTCGCCCAGACGCTACGCAGCGCCCAATTATGCGCCGCATTACGCGCTGTTAGCGTTTAACAATTATAAAATGCAGAATTTTACCGCCAAAGATGACGTAAATTTCACTCAAAATTTAGAGCAGGGCGGCACGCCCGGCGCGACGACAGGGCAAGCAAGCTCGGCTGCACGCAGAGCCGCGGCGGTAGAGTCAAATTTTTCGGGCGCGGCGAGTGCAGAATTAAGCTTTACGGATACGACAAGAGCCGCGCCGAATCTATCCGGCTCCGTGAGTGCGCAGGTGGGAGCGGATTCGAAAGAAATGAATTCCAAAGAGGCGGATTTTAAAACAGATGCGCCGGAGAGTTCAAATTTAAGCGAACGAACGAGCTTAAATTTAAACGAGCGGCAAGATGCTGCGTATTCGCCGCAGAATTTTAGCGCAGATGCAAATTCAAATAAACGACAAACCGAGTATTCGCCGCAAAATCCGAATGCGGATATGAATTTAAACAAGCGGCAGAATGTCACCGGTGCTGCACATCCGTACCAAGACCCGCAAAATTCGCAAAAGCTAAATTTAAACAATCGGCAAGATACGGCGCATTCGCCGCAAAATTTTAGCGCAGATGCAAACTCTGGCGAGCGGTCGCGTGTAAATTTTATTTCGCAGACAAATTCCGCTTCGGATGTTAGTATGCAGACGGGTTTCGCTTCGTCGAACGCTAATGCTCAGACAGATTCTACTTCAGACGCTAAAATGCAGACGTCTTCTGCTGCAAGCGCCGAATCGCAGGCAAATTCCGCCCCCAACGCCAAGGTGCCGCAAAATTTCGCTTTAGCCGCCCAAGCGCAGATAAATTCCTATCCGAACGCCAAAACGCAGGAAAAATCCGCAAACTCTAAAGGGGGCGCGCAGTCTAAAGAGCAAACTGCGCTAGAGCAGGAGCTTGCGCGTCTAAACGAGGGTAAAATTTATTCGAGCTTGGATCTTAAAACCCAGATCGCGCTTGAGGGCTTTTTGAGAAGCGAGATCCTCGCCCTGCGCGATAAGGGCGTTAGAAACGGCGCTGCGGTGCTGATCGACAACGAAAGTATGAGCGTGATCGCCTACGTCGGCAGCCACGATTTTAGCGCTAATGAGGGGCAAAACGACGGCGTGCGCTCGCAAAAAAACGTAGGCTCGACGCTCAAACCCTTCATCTACGCCAAGGCCCTTGAGCACGGGCTCATCACCCCTTCAAAGAAGCTGATCGACGCGCCGATAACCTTCGCGGGCTACGTTCCTCGCAACTACAATCAGGGCTTTTTGGGCGCGGTGAGTGCGACCGACGCGCTAAGTCTGAGCCTAAACATCCCTGCGGTAAAGCTAAATTTGATGCTGGGTGACGACGGGCTGTATGAAATGCTATCAAATGTGCATCTGGCGGAGTTTAGCAAGGATTATTACGGCGCAGGTATCGCGCTGGGCAGCATTTCGATGAGCCTAATGGATCTTGCTCGCCTTTACAGCGCGTTTGCAAACGGCGGAAAGCTACGAAAGCTCGAAATAGCGGGCGTAAAGATCGGCGACGATGCTAAAATTTTAACCCCGCAGAGCGCCTACATCGTAACGCAGATGCTAAGAAACGCGCCGCGCTCCTACCTCGGCTCGGTGTGGCAAAATACCCTAAACGCGCCGCCGCTGATGTTTAAAACGGGCACGAGTGCCGATGCACGTGATCTCTATACCGTCGCGCTCACGCCGAAATTTACTCTCGGCGTCTGGCTGGGAAATTTCGACGGCTCCAAGACTAGGGATCTTAGCGGCGGCGTGAGTGCTGCAAAAGTGGCGTTTAATATGTTTGCCTTCCTCGATAAATCGGGCATGCTGGGCGAGGCGGAGTTTGCGCGTCCCGCGGGCGTGAGCTTTCGGCGAGTATGCACTGACGCGTACCGCGAAAAGGAGTGCGCTCAAAGCGCCGAGGATCTTACGATCGATGGAGTTGAGCCCAACGAGGAGTGCGAAATTTACGGCACGAGCGAGCTTTTTTATCTGCTAAAACACGGCCTAGTCGATCCGCAAAAGGTGCGCGAAGGAAGGTGTACGGCTAAATTTGCCGCCGTAAAGCCCGTGCTAAACGACATTAACGCCAAAACCTACGAGACCGGCGCGGACGGCACGCTGCGGCTAAAGGTGCAGTGCACGGCGGTTTTCGGCGAGCGGGTATATATCAGGCTAAACGGCGGTTCACGGGAGTTTATAGCGCTAAATTCCACCGCGTTTGCAGGGGAGAATTCCACGGATTTGGATTCCAAGCATTCTAGCACGGCGCAGCAAGATAATTTAAAGCAAAATTTTACAGCACAAAATTCTATGCGACAAAATTTAGCGCCACAGAATTTAAAATCACAAAATCTTACGAAGAAAAATTCTGCGGGATGGAATTTTATAGCTGAAAATCCAGCCACACAGAATTTGGCGTCGCAAAATTCTATCTTGCAAAATTCTACAGAGCAAAATTCGGGAGCTCAAAATTTCACAGCGAAAAATTTCGCGGATCAAAATTCCTCGCAGCAAAATTTTGTGGCACGCGATTTCACCACACAAAGCTTAGCGCCTATAAATTCTAAAGTTAAAACGGGAGAATATTTTGCGCGCACTAACGGCGAGGCTTTTACGCTAAGTCTTGGAGCAGGGGATTTCGAGCTTGGCTGCTTGGACGAAAATGCAAATTTCGCTAAAGCAAATTTTAGAGTAAATGAAAGAAAATAAAAGGTTAATTTGTATATAATTTCGTAAAATTTTTGCAAAGGAATTTTATGAAGACAAAACTACTAAGCGCAGCGCTATTTTGCGCTTTGGCTAGCTTTGCCGCGGGCGTAGAGATCAAATACGCTAGCGGGGCTTACGAGATTAGCGGGGTGGACGGCAGTGGATTTAGTGTCACGCAAAAGCAGATCTTAAAATGCACTCCCAAAATCACGGGCACCTACGAAAGCGTGAGCGAGAGCTCAATCAGGCTCTATCCTAAGCCGATGCTTAGCGCCGGGGTTAATTATTCGTGCGAGGCGCGCGGGGTGCGCTTTGAGTTTGAGACAGAGCCTTTTAGCACCGAGCATATCGCGCTTCTGCGTCCGGGGTTAGTGGCAATTAAATTTAACGATGCGGTTAGCAAGGACGCGCTACAGCAAGCGACTAGAATTTACCGCGCGCAGAATTTAGCCCAAAACGACATATCCTACGAGCTTAGCTCGCACGATGATAGGAATTTTTTATTTAGCTTCGATCCTAAGGCGCAAAACGTCGTATTGCAAATAGAATCCCTCACCTCAAAAGCGGGCGCAAAGCTGCAAAATCCGGTGGAGCTGCGCACGGACGAGGAGCCTTTTAACGACAGCATTAACGCTTCAAATTTAAGCGGCGTGCAGATCCGCCCTGCGGCTCTAAAAGACGGCTCGCTCGCAGCTAGAGTGTGTTTTCCTAACTATATGGACGAGCTGTCCGCCAAATACGTAAGAATCGCAGGCGTGAGTAAATTTAGCCTCACTCAGCCGCGATATTATTATTACGACGAAGATGAGGAGGGCGGCGAAAGCGACGATCCTTCATGCTACTACTATGCAGATATAGTAAGCGACGAGTTTATGCCGAATAAAAGCTACGAGATTAGGCTGCTAAAGGGCTTCGGAGATAGCTCATATATTTTGCGTGACGAGATCAAGCAGAGCGTAAAAATGGGCGACAGGCTGCCTTTCGTAGCCTTTAGCGACGAGAAAAATTTTATCCCGAAATCCGCTTCGTTGGCATTTAAAAGCTCAAACGTAAATGAGGTTAAAATTTCGATTGCCAAAGTCCCTGAGCAAAATTTTAGGTATTTTTTAAACTTTGAAAGCAACGAAGATAGTGTAGGTGGGTTAGCTAGCGAGATCGCGGTTAAGAGCTTTGATATAGGAGGCGCTAAAAACGCCGTTGCGGAGCATAAAATCGCGATGGATTTTAAAGGCTATGAGGATGGAATTTATAAAATCACGGCGTTTTACAAAGTGGGCGAAAAGATGCAAGAGGTTTCGCGCGTAGCCTATCTTAGCGACATTACGGCTCAAGTGGTGCTGCTTGAGCGCGGTGCGCTAATTTATACTTCTAGGCTTAGTAATGGCGAGGAGCTAAGTAGAGCGAAGGTTAAAATTTACAGTGATAAAAACGAGCTAATCGCGGAGGATAAAACGGACGGAGATGGAATTTTAAGATTAGAAAATATGGAAATTCTAGCCAAAAATCCGCGCTCTATCGAGATTAGCAAAGGCGATGAGCATGCGTTCGTGCTGTTTAATAACGCCGTAGCAAGCGTAGAGAAAACGATTACTGCAAAGCGTCCGTTCGTTTATCTCGCAAGCGAGCTGATAAGCCCGAATGAGCGGCTTTTAGGCACGATCGTGATGAAAAATCGCGATTTTAGCTCTTTAAAAAATACGCCGATTAAATTTAAAATTTACGATCCTAGCGGCACTGTGGTCATCACGCGCGCGCAAAACACCGATGAGTTCGGCAGCGTTAAAATAGACGAGCTGATGGGCGAGAAAAGCGGCACTTACCGCCTGGATCTCATCTATGAGGATAAAATCATCGCTTCTAAAAACTTCAGCGTAGAAAATTTCGTCCCAAACCGCATTAAAAATGAAATTCTCACTGCCAAAGATGAATACGGCGCAGATGAGATCATAACTTTAAAGCTAAGCTCAAACTATCTTGCAGGCGCGCCGGCTGGAGATTTGAAAGGCTCGCTGGAAGCAAACGCCTATGAAAAAGAGCTAAAAATTAAAGGCTACGAGGGCTTTTCGTTTCTAAACGATCGCTTAAAGAAAAAGGGCGCTACGCAGCTTCGCAGGGCGGAATTTACACTAAGCTCCGCTGGTAAAAAAGAGCTTGCACTCTCGCCGGCAGCAGCTGATCTAAATGTCTCTAACGCCATAAATATTCTACTAAATTTCAGCGTAACCGAGGAGGGCAAAAACGTAAGCGCGTATCGCAGCCTGAGCTATCTGCCTTATGATCGTATCATAGGAATTCGCGCGAGCAAGGATTTCATATCAAGCGGCGATAGCGTAAAATTCGGCTTTGCACTACTAGATTCCAAAACTAAAACCGACGTCAAAGGCAAGATCGACGTTGAAATTTACCGCGACGATTTTACTTACGTTTATGACGGCAACAGATACGTCGAGCAAGAAAGCTTTAATCTCGTAAGCGCCGTTAGCACCGATGCGCGCGAGTTTGAGTACAAATTCCAAAACGGCGGCAATTATCTAATCGTCGCAAACGATTACTCAAGCGGCGCAAGTGCTGGCGTGCGCGTGGACGTAAGCGGCTGGGGATATTATGGACGGGTAAACGCTAAAGATGTTCAAAGCGCTAAAATCAAGCTCGCAAGCGACAAGGTTAAAGCCGGAGATAAAATTAAAGGCGTCATCAATTCGCCGGTAGAAAGCGGCGTGCTAAATATCTCGCTCGTAGGAGAGCAGGTTTACGACTATAAAATTCTATCCATAAAAGGCGGTAGCGCGGAATTTGAGCTTAGTGTGCCGGAGAATTTCGTCGGAGGACACATCAACGCTGTAATCGCGCGCGCCGCGACACCCGCTGCAATGCCGCTTAGAGCCTATGCAAACGTGCCGGTGGCGCTAGATGCGAGCTCGCACAAGGCTGGCGTGCAAATCCTAGCCGAGAAAAGCTACAAAAACGGGCAAAATGCGCAGATCAGCGTAAAAAGCGAGCCAAATTCAAAAGTCATACTCTATGCAGTCGATCTTGGAATTTTAGATATCGTCTCACAAGAGGAGCTTGATGCATTTAAGGCGTTTGACGTTAGCGCGTATTTTGCGCTGCGGTACTTTGACATTTACGATGATCTTAGCGTGTATCAAACTACTGCTAAAGAGCTAAGCTTCGGCGGCGACGGCGTGATGGCGAAAGCTAAACGAAATTTAAGCCCGGTCGAAAACAAAAAGCAGAAAAAATTTATCAAAATGCTAA
Source organism: uncultured Campylobacter sp. (assembly GCF_938045405.1). GTDB lineage: Bacteria > Campylobacterota > Campylobacteria > Campylobacterales > Campylobacteraceae > Campylobacter_B. The sequence goes on from NZ_CALIMW010000173.1 coordinate 6,107, forward strand.
TCGCAAAAGCGGACGCGAACGGCGAGGTGAAATTTGAGCTTGCGATGCCGAAAAATTTCAACTCCACGATTCGACTAAGTGCCATGGCTATCGGAGAGGCGGCTACGATCGGCTCGGCAAACGTCGAAGCTAAGGTTCGAGACGACGTGATCATAAAGCCCGCTGATCTAACCTACATGGTACGCGGCGATGAAATTTCCGTGCCGCTAACGCTCATCAACACCACCGATAAGGAGCAAAAGGCGGTCTTGAAAATCAGCTCATCTCCTTCGGTTGCTATAAGCGGCGGTGAGGCAAATTTCACACTTAAACCGCTTGAGGTCAAGCATACGAACTTCACCGCAAGCGCGCTTGATATTGCGGATGCGAACATTAAATTTGATCTTGACGCAAACGGGCAGAAATTTAGCAACGATGTAGAATTTGACATAATCAGCCAGTTCCCGCGCTCGAAGCTATTTCACGTAAGCTACGGCGATAAGCCGGTAACGCTCAAAATCGATCCGAGCTATAAAGAAATTTATACTCACATCAGCGCTACGCCTAATGCTTTTAGCCTAGCGGACGAGCTATATCTCTATCCTTACGGTTGCACCGAGCAGCTTACTTCAAAGATGGTAGCGGTTGATTATGTCGCACGCAAAGACTCCAATAAAACCTTAACCAACCGCGTAAACGAGTATGCAAGTAGAATTCTATCTCGCCTCAAACCTAGCGGCAGTTTCGGCTACTGGAGTGCTCACGGCGTTACTAATTACTACGCTTCGATTTACGCAAGCGACGTTTTACTAGAGCTTGACGCGCGCTATAAATTCCTTAGCAACAAGCAAAGATCGCTGATATTTAGCGCCTTAAAATCAGACTACGAAGATCAAGCGACGCTTCGAATATACGCGGATTTCGTGCTAGATCAATACGGCAAGCTGGATGACGATGAGATAAATTTCATTTACGACAACGGCCTTTATGACAACTCGCCGATGGCTCGCATCGCTATGGCTGCGATACTTAAAAAGCACAATATGACGACCGAGTTTAACTTTATGCGTGAAAAAATAAACCAAATGGATTATGACTACGCCGAAGACGGGGCGGGCTTGACGTTTGCTAGCGACATAAGAGACGCCGCCTTTAAGCTCTACGCATTCGGCAAGGCAGGTATCAAAGACGATAGCACAAGCAAGGCGGCTATCGCGCTCGTACGAAACCTAAAAGATGCAGACAATACGCAGGAGCGAGCGAGCGTCATACGCGGATTTGATGCGTATTTTAAAGATGCGAAAAAAGATATTAACTTTGCTTTGAAATACGACGGCGAGACGAAAAATTTCAATTCGCCGCTGGATACCAAACTCGCGATTAAAGACGGCTCGATAGAATTTACGCCGATGAGTGGCAACGGCGAGCTGTTTTTTACGGTGCTGGGATTTGGATATGAAAGCGCTGCGGTCAAACATAGCCCGCTTAGCATAAATAGACCGTTTGATAACGACCGAGATAAGAAGGTTGAAATTTATCGCGAGTTTCTCGATGCTCACGGCAACATCGTCGATCTAAACAAACTCAAAGTAGGGCAGAAAATTTACTCTAAGATCAGCTGGCGAGCGAATCATTATCTGTATAATTTCGCAATCGACGAGGCGATGCCTAGCTGCTTTGAGGCGGTCAATGAGCGCCTAGGCTCGGCCGCACAGGCTCGCCCGGAGGGCTTTGTAGATAGCGTAGCGATCGAGCATACGGAGTATCTGTACGACCGAGTACTTCGCTTCCCAAAAAGCGGCTATTTCTATTATGATCCGCGAGATGGAGAGAATAGCAGCGGCGTTATCTATACTCCGATAAACGTGATTATGTCGGGCTCGTGCGCGCTTCCTGCGATCTCCATCGAGGATATGCAATACGAGCAGGTAAATAACTACGATCTGCAAACGCTTAAATTTAAAGTCGCTCGCTAAGGCGTAGCGGCTTTAAAGCTCGGCGCGGATTTTGCATTAATTACAATTTTCGCGCCGAGTGCGCTTTTGCGTTCACAAGCATTTTGCAAACGAGCGCCTGATAAAATTTTAAAATTTCAATTCCGCTCGCCCGCCGAATTTCAAAATTTTATATCAATGCCTATATTATTTCATAGCTTTTTACTATCTATTTATAACGTTATTCTATTTGACTTACCTTTAAATTCGAGTTATCATTTCTTTTAAATATACACTTTTAATTAAAGGAGTTGCAAATGCAAGACGTATCAAGACGTAGTTTTTTAAAGATTAGCGCAGTGGGTGCGGGGGCACTTGCGCTGGGATCTAGTAGCGCGTGCGCGGCACAAAATGCCAAGGACGTCAAATTCGACGAGGAATACGACATCGTCATCATCGGCACCGGTTTTGCGGGGCTTGCCGCGGCGATTAAAGCCAGCGGACGCGGCAAAAAGGTGCTAGTGCTTGAAAAGATGGGTCGCGCGGGCGGAAATTCCGTCATCAACGGCGGAAATATGGCTGCTCCGATGAATAAATTTCAAGTAGCGCAGGGCATCAAGGATAGCAAGGAACTTTTTATCGCCGATGCCGTAAAAGACGGGCTCGGGCTCAATCACACCGATCTTTTAGGCGTGATGTTTGATCGCAGCAACGATGCGGTGGATCTTTTAACTAGCTGCGGAGCGGAGTTTAGCGATAAGTTGATCTTTGAAAGCGGCCACAGCGTCGCAAGAAGCTTGCAATCAACCAACGGCTCGGGCTCGGGCTACATCCAACCGATGATGAACAAGCTTCAAAACGATCCTAACGTCACGATCAAGACCCGCACGAAATTTGACGATTTTATCGTGGACGACAGAGGCCGCGTCGTAGGCGTAGAAGCGCGCGAGGAGTATAAATTTGATCCGAAACTCTTTAGCGACGATCTGGAAAATAAAAGCGGCGAGAAAAAGAGTTACAAAGCCAAAGACGGCGTTTTGCTAGCCTCGGGCGGATACGGACGCGATCTATGGTACCGCCAGATCCAAGATCCGCGCGTAGTGCCTAGCATAGACAGCACCAACCATCCTGGAAGCTCGGCAGGAGCGATGCTTGCGGCAAATAGAATCGGCGCTTTTACCCTTCTAACGTCGTGGATTCAGTTCCTTCCATATTGTTCGCCCGACGAAAAGGGCTTCGGCGCTGCAGTAAATTTTACCAACCACTGCTGCAACACCTACGGTCTGACCGTCGATCCAAAGACCGGCAAACGCTTTATGGACGAGCATGCAGGACGCAAGATCAAGGCGGACGCCTGCTTTAAGGTTATCGGCGAGAGCGAGAAAAACGACAACTATCCGGTAAATATCTGCGACTCTCAAGCCGTCGCCGCGCGTAACCCGGTCTATACATCAAGGCCGCTGGAAGCGGGCGTCGTGAAGAAATTTGACACGCTAGAGGAGCTTGCGAAGGCTTACAATCTGCCGCTGGAGCCGTTTTTAAAGACTGTCGCGGATTATAACTCTTACGTCAAAGCGGGCAAAGACCCAGAATTTGGCAAAGTGGTCGATAAGCTGGACGGCATCGACGTTTCCAAACCGCCGTTTTACGCAAGCCGCACGATGCCGAAGGTGCACCACACGATGGGCGGACTCGAGATCAACACCAAAGCTCAGGTCATCTCGAGCCTTACTCACGAGCCGATCCCGGGGCTTTGGGCTGCGGGCGAAGTAACCGGCGGCGTGCACGGCGCAAGTAGGCTCGGAACCTACGCGATCCTTGATTGTATGGTTTTTGGAATGATCGCGGGCGAAACAATCGGGGCTTAAATTTAGCGCCCGCGAAATTTCGGCGCGAAGCGGTTGTCAACGCACGCTTTATTAAATTTCGGCGCGAAGTAGCCATACATGCTTTGCGCTGAAATACTGTGCGAGTTTTTAAAATTTCAAGATAGAGCCGCAAAGCGTGCCGCAACATTTCAAAGCGTTTTAAAATTTAAAGCGCTTAAAATTCTGCGGCGCGAGTTTTAAATTTGAATACCACACACTTTAAAATTTTATAGCGGCGGCAAAATTTCGCACAGGCGGCGAGCAAATCCGTGCGCCGTAAATTTTAAAATTTACGCCTAAATTTCGGCTAGCGGAGCGGAATTTATTCGCTTTAAATTTGCGCTTTTAAAATTTTCTTTTCTAAATTTTTAAAATTCTATCACTAAGTCTTTACGTTAAATTTTAAATTTCGCTACGTGGGTGTATAATCTATAAAATTTCAACGCAAGGAGCAAAAAATGCAAGAAATTTCAAGACGAAATTTTATGAAAATCGGCGCGGCGGGAGCTCTGGCTTTAGCTGCAAGCAGTGCGAGTGCAACGCAAAACGCCAAAGACGTAAAATTTGACGAAGAATACGATGTTGTTGTTATCGGTAGCGGTTTTGCGGGCTCGATGGCGACACTTCAGGCTCTTAAGCGCGGCAAAAAAGTGCTTATGATCGAAAAGATGGGCCGTGCGGGCGGCAATTCCGTCATTAACGCCGGCAATATGGCGGTGCCAAATAACGAATTCCAAAAAGCTGCGGGCATCACGGATAGCAAAGAGGCTTTCATCGCAGATTGCCTAAAAGACGGGCTAAATTTAAATCACGTAGATTTGCTAGGCGTCATCTACGACCGTGCAGGCGATACTTTTGAATACCTAAAAAGCATCGGAGTGGAGTTTTCGGGCAAGGTGATATCTGCTAGCGGACACTCGCTAAAGCGCGCCGTACAGGCCAAAAACGCCAGCGGCTCGGGCTACATCCAGCCGATGCATAAGGCAATCGAGGAAAATGCAAATGCTGTAATCAAGAAGCGTACTAAATTTGATGATTTTGTCGTAGATGACAGCGGCCGTGTCGTAGGCGTAAAGTGTCGCGAAGAATATAAGTTCGATCCCCAGCTTGCTAGCGACGATAGGGAAAACAAAAGTGGCGAAGTAAAATTTTTTAAAGCCAAAGATGGCGTCGTTCTGGCTGCGGGTGGATACAGCTCAGATAAATGGTTTCGCGCGCAGCAGGTGCCGTATCTAAAAGACAATATCGAAACCGTAAGCCAACCAGGCGCTACCGCAGGTGCGCTTATCGCGGCGATGAAGCTAGGTGCGAATCCTTTGCAACTCAGCTGGATTCAACTAAATCCTTATACTAATCCTAGCGAGAAGGGATTTGGTACTTCTGCGTTATTTTCAAATCACTGCGCTAACGACTATGGTCTAACTGTCGATCCAAAGACGGGTAAACGCTTTATGAACGAGCACGCCGGGCGCAAGATCAAAACCGAAGCGATCTTTAAATGCATGGCGGAGAGCGAAAATAACGACAACTATCCCGTAAATATCTGCGATCAAGCCGCAGTTGATGCAAATAATCCGGTCTATACGTCAAAAGGTGTAGAAGCAGGCTCAATCAAAAAATTTAATACCTTGGAAGAGCTTGCGAAATTTTATAAAATTCCGCTGGAGCCGTTTTTAAAAACCGTCGCGGATTTTAACGGCTATGTCAAAGCAGGAAGCGACCCGGAGTTTGGCAAGCCTTTGACAAAAGCCGACGTAGGCGGTATCGACGTATCAAAAGCTCCATTTTATGCGTGCCAAACAAGCCCGAAAATTCTTTACTGCATGGGCGGCGTGCAGATCAATACCAAAGCCCAGGTTATTGACGCGGCTAGCGGCGAGCCGATCGCAGGGCTATATGCAGCGGGCGAAATCACCGGTGGCGTTCACGGCGCAAGTAGGCTCGGTACTATGAGCATGGCTGATTGTATGGTTTTTGGCATGGTGGCGGCAGAAAATATCTGAATTTAGGGTGCGACGGCATATTTAAATTTCGCTGTCGCGTCTAAATTTTAAAATTTTATGCAAAAGAAACGTAAAATTCTATTCGTTCGATAAGGGTTAAATTTCACCGAAATTCGCATAGTTTGGGGGCGGGCATGATAGCGATCTATTTTAGCGCCACGGGCAACACGAAGCACTGCGTGGATAGGCTCATCGCTCATCTTGGCGGCGTTTGCGTCTCGATCGAGAGCAAGGCTTGCAATGAGCTTTTAAAGCACCACAATGACGTCATTTTGGCATATCCCGTCTATTTTAGCGACCTACCGCGTATCGTGCGCGACTTCCTCTACCAAAACGGCGCGAGCTTTAGCGGCAAAAACGTATTCATCCTCGCTACGATGGAGATTTTCAGCGGCGACGGGGCAGGGTGCGCGGCTAGAGTTTTAAAACAATTCGGCGCAAACATAACGGGCGGCGCTCATATCAAAATGCCCGCGTTTATCCTCGATGTGGCGATTTTTGGCTACTCGCAAGCGAAAAACGAGCGCATAATCAAAGAGGCGGACGCTAAAGTCAGACGCGTTGCGGAGGCGCTTATCGCAGGCCGTCCGCCGCAAGAGGGGCTGAGCGCGCTTTGTCGTATCGCAGGGTTTTTAGGACAGCGGCTTTGGATGAAAATTTGGGATAAAAGCCCCTTTGCTAAGCGCAAGCCGAGCCTCGATCCATCGCGATGCAGCGGCTGCGGGGCTTGCGTCAAACTCTGCCCGATGCGTAACATAAAGCTCGCTTGCAAAAAGGCGCAATTCGGCGATGAGTGCACGCTTTGCTACAGGTGCGTAAATATATGCGAGCACAAGGCGATTACGATCCTAGGCAGGGCGAAAAATTTAGAAAAGTCCATCGCCGCAGACTTATGAGGACGAGCTCATGCCTCGCAAGTTCGCAATAAAATGCGTAACAACGGGCGAGGAAATTTTACTTTTTGATAGCACTGCGCACGGCTAAAGCGCGATGTCTTACAACGAATATGGCGCAGAAAAAAGTAACTCGCCGCGAGCTCGTGAAATTTAACCTACCGCTGTGCAAGATCCGCGTAAAATTTGGCTACAGCACCCGCTACGGATACGAGACCGACGAGCGCGGTAGGGTCATATTAATAAACGGCGGGGCTGCCTCATAGGACGAGGTAAGGCAAACGGCTTTGATTATATCGCCGTAAGCTACGAGGACGAAGCAGGCAAAAAGATAAAATTTCGCTTATGTAGGCGGCCTTAAATCTCAGTCCGTCTTTTTTGCTCCGTATTTAAATTTTATTTGGTCGCTAGATACTCCTAAATTTAAATTCTCTAGAGCCGAATGTGGCGTCTTAGAATTTTAGCAAAGGTTTATTCTGCAATACTGCGCCGTGAAATTTCAGCGAAGGCTTATTTTGCCGCATACCTCAAAATTCTTAAATTACCCGCGCCGGCCCACTTAAGCTCTAAAGCGCTTGCCTTATCACTTCGCCCAAGGATAAAATGCTGCGCCTTGCCTTATTAATTCGCCGCGGAATTTCGCGGTAAAACTAAATTTTAAAATTTGGCCCATTTAAATTTAAAAGCGCACGACTATCGCAAAAATCATCCGATATTATTGGCGACGCCGGCCTAATTTTAAAATTACACCATCGCCCCTATATACGGCTATAGTCGTTAAATTTTAAGCAACAATAGGCGATAAAATTTTAAGAATTTCGCCGCCCAGCATTTCTTTATGCCACCAAGCCCACAAAACCGCCTAAACCTTCTTAAACTTTACGCTAAATTTGCTTCCGCGTCCTACTTTGCTACGTAGTGAAATCTGCGCGCCATGGATTTTTGCGATTTGTGAGGCGATGGCTAGCCCGAGCCCTGCGCCACTATTTTGCTCGCGATTTCTGGAGCGCTCGATTTGATAGAGCTTGTCCCAAATTTTAGTTTGCAAAGCAGGCTCTATGCCCTCTCCATCGTCGCTTATGCTAAGTTCGCACGCGTCTGCGCTCACGCAAAGCTCTAAAACGACGCTGCTGCGCGTAAATTTTAAAGCATTGCTTAAAAGATTGTTAATCAGCCTGATCAAAAGCAGCTCATCGCCGTTTACGCGCACTTCCTCGGCTATCTGCGAGCTAAAGCTTAGCCCTTTTTGTGCGCACAAAAGTTGAAAGTCTTGCGCGCACTCGCTTGCGATTCTGCTTAAGCTTACGGGTGCCAAACACACGCCGCGCTGTAAGCGGGCAAGCTCTAAAATTTGCTCTATTAGCGCCGAAATTTTACGCGCTTGATTGTTGATGACGACGAGACTCTCCTTCGCCTCGCTCGCGTCTTGCTCGTAGGCTAGGGCGTAGTCGCTTTGAGCCAGTATGACGGCATCGGGCGTACGCAGCTCATGCGAAAGGTCGGCGCTTAGCTGCCGCTCGCGCTCAAACGCGCTTTGCAGTGATGCTAGCATTTCATTAAACGTAGCTGCGAGCGCGCTTAGCTCATCTTTGCCTCGCGGTAGTTCTATTCGCCGCGTAAAATCGCCGCTAGCTCCGATCTCGCTAGCTGTACTCGACATAGCGCGCACGGGCTTAAACGCTCTTTTTATGATCGCGTAGCCGCCGTAGATGACGAGCACCACAAATAGCGGCGATAGGATAAGAGCGATCAGCATCACGCGCTTCATCGCAAGCTCAAACTCGCTAACTGCGATGACGCCGCGTATCCATGCGCTGCGTCCTTTGATCTGCGCGTCGTAATAGAAAAACTCGTCGTCATCAAGCTCCACCTCGCGCGCGCCTTGAGGCGAGAGCGGCATCGCAGGCTCGAAGCCTTTAGGCACAAACCCTGCGATCACGCCGCCTTGTCCGTCATGTTCGTAGAAAAATACACCGTCATCAAAGCTTTTTAGCTTATTTTCGCGCGCGGCTTTTTGCACTAGGTGGGCAAGCTTTTTTTGGCTGACGGAGCTTCCTGATACTTCGTCTAAAATATAGCCGCAAATGCCGATAATAGCGCCTGCAAGCGCCAAAATAAATACGCTGTAATAAAGCGTCACGCGTAGGCTGATAGGTAGCGCGCGCGAGATAAAATTCTCTTTAGCAGTTGAGAATGCAAGGACTAAGGCTTGAGTAAAATTTCTTATCGAGATTTTAGACGCGAAATTTTGTTCTTGACTTTGCGCGAGAACGCTATTAGAATTTTGCGCTAGATCAGGCGTTGCGCTTGTAGCAGCAAAATTCGGCGCGGAATTTGATGCCGGATTTTGCGTGGAATTCCGTTTAAAATTTGACGCCCGGTTTAACTCAATATTTTGCGAGGGATTTTTCTTGCGGCTTTTCTTTAAACACGCAAAATTATGCGTAAAATTCTGTTTAAAATTTCGCACGAATTTTAATATGAAAAGCGCCGTAGCGGCAAAAATCTGCTTCGCAATCGCCGAAATTTTAATCAAAATCTTGCTATTTTGCCACGACATAGCCAAGCCCTCGCTTCGTTTCTATTATATCGCCGTGCTCGCCTAGCTTTTTGCGGATATTTTTGATTAAAACATCTATGACGTTAGAGCTTGCTTCGTCACTAAAATCCCAAATGCTCTCGCCGATTTGTTCGCGGCTTAAAATCGCACCGCGATTTAGCATTAAAAGCTCTAAAATTCTATATTCCTTACCCGTTAGCTCCACTACCTCGCCCGCGCAGACGACCGATTTTTTACTTAGATTTAGGCGCACTTGCCTTATGATAATTTCGTTATCCGCAGTAGCGTTTTTACGCCTGATAATTGCGCGAAGTCGCGCCAAAAGCTCACGAAAATCAAAGGGCTTAACCATATAATCGTCTGCGCCCAGATCAAGCCCTGCGACGATATCTTCTTTGGCGTCCCGCGCAGTTAAAAATAAAACCGGCGTGCCCAGTCCGCGCGCCCGCGCCGCCTTCAAAAACTCAAAGCCGTCCATCACGGGCATCATCGCATCAAGCACGATAGCGTCATATTTCGCGACATCCAAAAACTCTAGCGCTTCCTTGCCGCAAAAGGCGCAATCTACGCTGTAGCCGTCCTTTTTCAGACATTTTGCGATGATTTGATTTAGATCTTTTTCATCCTCGACAAGTAAAATTCTCAAAGTGCTCCTTTAAAATTTTGCTAATTCTAATCCGCCATTTTAGCCAAAAACGTATAAATTTTGCGGCGCCTTGGATGTGTAAACCTGCTCGCTTTATGCACCACTAAATTTCAGTAGCATTGGGGCCGCGCTAATTCGCAGATGCCTTTTGTCTAGCTCTAATCTCGCTTGCCTTTTTATCCGCTACGCTTCCTAACCGCCCTAAAAAATTTAGCGCGCCTGCTGCGATATTTAGCGCAAAAAGCCCAAATCCTACGCAGCCAAGCTTGAAATTTTGCTTAGCGATTTCGCGTTTGCAGCGGCTGCAAAGCACTGGCTTGCAAGAATTACAAACCTCCGCGCAGCTTGCTGCGCTGGCAGAATCTCGCGCGCTTGCGAAATTACTTGTATCTGAAAAATTTTGCGTATCGGCGAAATTTTGCTCGCTAGCGAAATTTCGTGCACTTGATAAGTCTTGCGTCTGCGAAGAGTCCCGCTCGTCCTTACAATCTTTCGCATCCGAAGAATTCTTTCGATTTTCGCGACATTCCACGCTGGAAAAATCTTTAGAATTTTGCTCGCAGGACGCGAGATTCCGCTCGCTTATTTTGCTTGCTAAATTTACCGAAAAATCTTGCGTATTTTCATCTAAATTTTTAGCTGCGTCTGCATTTTGGGCGCCATAGTCAGCGTTTTCGTTTATGCTAAAATCCCTAGCGTCCAAAGCCTCACTAGTTTGGGCGGAGTTATCTGCTCCACCCTTTAAGCTTTGATTTTTCATCTCACGCCTTTGCTTATTTTTGACGCTGCAAGATCTGCTCGCCCGTAGCGGCGTCGATTAGCACCTCTTTTTTGCTCATGCCTTGGCGCAGTTTGACTTCGTATGCAGGCTTACCGCCGTTACTTTTTAAATCAACCTCGCGAAAATCCCAGCCGGCGTTTACGCTAAGTGCTTTGGCGCGAGCATCTGCGGCACTGATTTTGACCTGCGAATAATCAATTTTACTAGGCTTTAGCTTCTTTTGCGTTTGAGTCTTTAAAATTTCGCCGCTTTGAGCGTCGATTTTGATCTCGTTTTCGCTACCTTCTTTATGCGACTCTATCTCATAGACGAGCCTTCCGTGCTCATCGTCGATTTCTACGCTTTTTATAGTCGCGTCACCAAAGTTTTGCTGTGCGATCCCTATCGCTTGATCGAATGAAACTTTAGCATCTTTTTCGCTAAAGTTTCCTGCGTTTAATGCGCCTACAAGGGCGCATGTAGCGGCGAGCGCGCCTAAAGCTTTAAGATTTTTCATCTTTAATCCTTTTGATTTTATTTCCAAATTTTATTTTGGATGGTGCAATTTTAAAATTCCAAGATGAAGCTAAGATGAATACGCGCGGAATTTTAAAATTTCACAAAAATTTTGCTGCGATTTGTGAGATACAAAGCGCGGAATTTCCGAGCATTTACCAAAACGCCGTAAAATTTCAACTTGAAATTTTATCTCAAGGAACGCTTCGTGCCTAGCTTTTTCAAAAATCCGTCGCAGCAGAAGCTTATTTTTCTAAGCTCGCTTGCTTTTGTGGCGTTTTTTAACTTCTCGTTTTTTAAAAATATCATAAATGCCTACGGAATTTCGGGGCTAAATTTTATCTATCTTGTCTGCGACGCGGCAGCTTTGATCGCTTTTTTGACACTATTTTTTACGATTTTTAGCTCGCGTTATACAACCAAGCCGATTTTGATGATATGCTTTTTTATTTCGTCGTTTACGGCGTATTTCATGGATAGCTATAACGTCGTAATCGATTCGGAGATGATCCGTAACGCAGCCCAGACAAACTTTGCCGAGTCAGCGGATCTTTTTAGCCCGAGACTAGCGATTTACGCGCTGGTGCTGGGCGTCTTGCCCTGCGTGCTGATTGCTCGCTCGCGCGTTAGCTACCGTCCGCTTAAATTTGAAATTTTAGCTAAGCTCAAAGTAGCGGGCATTTGCATAATAATCATCGCGGCGCTGCTTTTTGGATTTAGCAAATACTACGCGTCGTTTTTCAGAGAGCATAAAATTTTACGCAGCTACGCAAATCCCGGATATTGGATCTACAGCGGCGTTAAATTTGCCGCGAAATCTAAAAAGCAGGGCTCGCAGCCTCTGATGCAAATCGCTATGGACGCGCATATCGATAAAAATTCCACAAGTCCAAAAAAACTCGTCGTCGTAGTCGTGGGCGAAGCGGCAAGAGCGGATAGATTTTCGCTAAACGGCTACGAGCGAGATACTAATCCGCTACTAGCCAAAGAGCAGGGCGTCGTAAGCCTAAGTAATACCCATTCTTGCGGCACTTCGACGGCGCAAAGCGTGCCGTGTATGTTTTCGCTGCTAAATCGCGATGAATTTAGCGTCGAAAAGGCTAACGAAGAGCAAAACGTACTGGACGTGCTAAATCGCACCAACGACGTAGCGATTTTATGGCGCGATAACAATTCCGATTCCAAAGGTGTGGCGCTGCGCGTAAAATATCAGGATTTTAAAATTCCGCAAAATAATCCGATCTGCGATGTGGAGTGCAGGGATGAGGGGATGCTTGCGGGGCTTGATAAATTTATCGCCGAAAACGCGGGCAAAGATGTATTAATCGTGCTGCATCAGATGGGCAATCACGGGCCTGCGTATTTTAAGCGCTATAAGAAAGAATTTGAAAAATTTAGCCCCGTTTGCCGCGATAACGAGCTTGAAAACTGCTCGCAGCAAGAAATTTCAAATGCCTACGATAACGCGATTTTATACACGGATTATTTTTTAAGTAGGGTTATAAATTTTTTAAAACCGTATTCTAAGACGCACGAAACGGCGATGATCTATATGAGCGATCACGGCGAGAGCCTCGGCGAGGGCGGCGTTTATCTGCACGGCATGCCCTATCTTTTCGCTCCCGAGGCGCAAAAGCATATCGGCGCTATCGTTTGGCTAGGTGAGGGAAAAATGCGCGAAAGATACGATCTGAGCGTACTTAAATCGCATAAGGACGATGCTTTTTCGCACGATAATCTTTTTCACACGCTGCTTGGAATTTTTGAAGTAAATACCAAGGTGTATAACAAGGATTTGGATATTTTAAATGGAGTGAAAAATTAGAATTTCGCACTAAATTTCGTCGTAAATTGTGAGTGAAATTTTAGCAATAAAAAATTTTATTGGCAAAATTCTAATTTAAGCTTAGTTTGAAATTTTACCTAAACTTGAGCAAAATCTGCTCTAAAATTTTTTATGCAAAAGCTAATGCAGAGGCAAAGTGCTACAAAATCTCAATCTCTCATTTATCGTTGCGAGATATGAATTTTAAATTTCATTAGAAATTTTACGTGCAGTTTTGATAAATGCCTGCGCTAGATGGTTTAGACGTTTGCCTTTTTTGTAGGCGATTATCAGCGTATTATCGAGCTCGCGCGCGCCTACATCAAAGAGCTTTATCCTGCTCACCTTATCCTCTTTTATCATCTGCGGTATGCTAAAGCACGCTCCTGCGCCGCTTGCGACGATAGCATTGGCGATATCAAAGGTCTCCGTACGACACAGCACTTTCGGCGCAAAGCCTGCGGCGGCAAAAAATGCATCTATCTGCTCGGCGCTTCTTAGGCTTTGATTAGGCAGGATGAATCTTTCCTCTTTTAAGCGCGAAATGTCAATTTTGGGAACAGATTCGTTTTTAAACTCAAGCGAGAGCGGATGGGTGGAGCTTAGAGCGACATAGGTTTTTTGCGTTAGAATTTTAACCCCGTCAAGCCCGCTCATATCGATGGGCAGTATCAGCATACCGACATCAAGATCACCTTGAAGTAGCATTTCGCGAATGCTAAGCGCAGAAGAAAACTGCGTGATTTGTAGATCCGAATCCTTAAATTTCTTGCAAAACATCGGCAGTAGCGACGGCAGTAGATTATAGCCGTTTTGCGAAAAACCGATGCGAATTTTATCATTTTTTACGCCGCTTATTTCAGAGATATCGTTTTTTAGGTCGTTTATGGCATCAAAAATGACTTTGGCTTTACTAGCATAAATTTTTCCCGCGTGCGTAAGCGAAATGGGATTACTCGTGCGGTTAAAAAGCTGCGTTCCAAGCTCACGTTCCAGTGATAAAATGCTCTGTGATAGCGACGGCTGCGGGATTTTAAGTGCCTCGGCAGCCTTAGTAAAGCTACGGAATTCTGCTACTTTTAATACTAGCTCCATGCGATGCAAATTCATTTAGCCTCTCCAATTGATAATTTAATTCTTATGAAATGATACACTAAATAATATTTGACTTATGTTAAAAATGAAACTAAAATTACGCTTTTAGTTTAGAACTTTAAACTTAAGCTAAGAATTTCTCAAATGGAGAGGAAAATGAGCGAATCAAATTTCAACAGACGCGATTTCTTAAAATCCGCCTGTATCAGCGTCGGCGCGCTTAGCCTTAGCGGCTGCGTGGATACCGACAAAAGTAAAAGCGCAGACGGCGGCAACGAAGGCGGCCTTCCTAGTGTGGACGTACTTGTTATTGGCTCGGGAGGCGCGGGTTTGCGTGCAGCCGTAGCGGTAAGAAAGAGTAATCCAAATCTCAGCGTCGTAGTAGCTACGAAGATGATGCCTTCGCGCAACGCCACCTGTATGGCGGAAGGCGGTATCAACGGCGTTACGAGCTTCGCAAACGGCGATTCATACAAGCTTCACGCCTACGACACCGTAAAGGGCGGCGCATATCTCGTAGATCAGGACGCCGCGATTAAATTTTGCGAGCTTGCAGGCCCTACGATTGCCGAGATGGATTATATCGGCACGCTGTTTTCCAGAAACGCCAGTGGCGGCGTGGACGGCAAAGAAAGCGGCGTCCCTGGCGGCGTAGCACAGCGCTTTATGGGCGGCGCGTCTAAAAAACGATGCAACTACTCCGCCGATAAGACGGGTCATATCTTGATGCACGCCTGTTTTGACGATGCGGTCAGCAACGGCGTGAAATTTCTAATCGATCACGAGTTGCTTGAGATCAGCGCTCCTGACGGCAAATGCGAGGGCGTCGTGCTTCGAAATATCCAAACCGGCGATTTTTATCCCGTGCTTTGCAAAGCCTTGGTAATCGCAACGGGCGGATATACGAGGATGTTTTACAACCGCACCTCGGTGCCTTATATCGCTACCGGCGACGGTATCGCGGCAGCACTGCGCGCGGGTCTTGGATTTAGCGATCCGGAGATGGTGCAGTTTCATCCGACCGGTATCAAAAGCGGCGGTGCGCTCATTACCGAAGCTGCGCGCGGCGAGGGCGGATATCTGCTCAATAACAAAGGCGAGCGCTTTATGAAAAACTACCACGAAAAGATGGAGCTTGCGCCGCGCGATGTCGTAGCTCGCGCGATCGAAACCGAGATTCGCGAGGGTAGGGGATACGGCGAGGGGCTAGGCGCATACGTGCTACTTGACGTAAGACATCTCGGAAAAGATAAAATTTTAAAAGCCCTTCCTAAGATCAGACACACCGCCATTTTGTTTGAGGGTATCGATCTAATCGAGGAGCCGATTCCGATTCGTCCGACCGCACACTACTCGATGGGCGGCATCGAAGTGTCTAAATTCGGCGATATGAGCACTAAAATTTCGGGGCTTTACACCGCGGGCGAAGCGTCTTGCATTTCGATCCACGGCGCAAACCGCTTGGGCGGAAATTCTTTGACCGACGCAGTCGTAACGGGCAAGCTCGCAGGACTAGGCGCAGCGGATTATGCCGCGAAGCAGGAGGGATTCGGCTCGGGTAAAAGAGCGAGCGAGCTGGCGCAAAAATGGCAGGCTAAATTTAAGCAGATCGCAAACGGCTCGGGCAAGGCAAACGAGATGTATGAGTTGCGCGAAGAGCTAGGCGCGCAGCTTTGGGACAATATGGGCATCTTTAGAACCGGCGAGAAGCTCGATCTGCTTTCGCAAAATTTAGAGAGTATCAGAGCGCGCTACGACGAGCTGCACGTCGCGGATATAAATCCGGTTATGAATACCGCATTTACCGACTACGTCGAGCTTGGAAATTTAATCCTGCTTGCGCGCTGTGCGTGTTTGGCTGCGCAAAAGAGGCTGGAAAGCCGCGGCGCACATACCAGAGAGGACTATCCGAAGCGCGACGATAAAAATTTCTTAAAGCACAGTATCGTGACGATGAACGACACAGGAGAGCTAAGCTTGGGCTACAAAGAGGTCGTCGTTACGGAATTCTCTCTTGACGGAAGGAAACCTCAATGAAATTTATCATAGACCGCTTCGACGGAAGCAAAAATTATAAGCAAGCCTATGAGCTTAGTTTAGAGCAGATAAAAGGAAAGACCCTGCTTGGAGTTTTGCAATTTATAAAGCAAAATTTAGACATCACTTTAAATTTTACCGCAGCGTGCCGTATGGCGATATGCGGAGCCTGTGCCGTAAGGGTAAACGGACACTCATATCTTGCCTGCGATACCAAAATGGAGGCTCTGCTTGCAGAGTATGAGAACCCCGATAGCTTTACGATCTCTCCGCTAAATAATTTTCGAGTGATCTCGGATCTAGTAGTGGATTGGGAACCTAGTATCGAAAATTTAAGAAAGATTAAACCTACTATTACTCCTAAGAAAGAATTTAGCGCCGAAAAGGGCTGTAAACAAAGCCCTGAGCAGATGGAACGCGTAAAAAAGCAGTGGGATTGCATACTTTGCGGCTGCTGCGCTAGCGAATGCAATAAACTAGAAGCAGACGCGAGCGATTATATGCAGCCCTTTGTTTTTACCCATGCAAATCGTGCCGCATTTGATTCAAGAAGCAGGGACGCTATGCCTCATCTAAAGCCTGCGGTTCTAAACGGATTATGGCTATGCGTACACTGCCAAGAGTGCGCCGATCGCTGCCCTAAAGGCATAAGCGCTCAAAGCGATATTACCGCACTTCGCGCCTTAGCGATGAAAAAAGGACTTACCGCAGGAAGCGGTCCAGGACATGCGGAAGCATTCCTGCTAGACATCGTAGAGGGAAGCGGAAGATTAAACGAGATCAAGCTTGCTTTAAGAAGCGAAGGCGTATTTGCCAATATGGGCAAGATGGACGTAGCGGCAAATTTAATGGCTGCGGGTAAGATGAATCCTTTGCACGTATTCGGAGGCGAGGAGATTGAAGGACATGCAGGACTCGTTAAGATGATAGAGGCCGCACGCAAAGCTCAAGCTAGTGGCGAGATAGAATAAGGAGGAGAGGATGAATAACGAATTTGCATTTTTCCCGGGTTGCGTTTTAAGTCAAGCCGCAAAGGAATCTAAAATTTCACTTGAAGCGATCGCTCCGGTGCTGGGTATTAAACTTCACGAGATAAAAGGCTGGAGCTGCTGCGGAGCTAGTCAAGCTCAATGCGTCGATCCTATGGCAAGCTTAGTAGCCAATGCCAGAAACATCGCGCTAGCCGAGGGTATGAATATGCCTCTGCTAACTACCTGCTCCACCTGTATGCTAACTCTAACTAAAGCAAAGCTTGCGTTGGATAAGGGAGCCAAAAGCTATATCAATACCTTTTTAAAAGAGGGCGGTATGCAGTATCAGGGAAGCACCGAGATAACGAGCTTGCTTTGGGTGCTATATCAAAGCTTAGACACTCTAAAAGCCAAGGTCACGAGACCGCTAACAAACTTAAAAGTAGCTCTATTTTACGGCTGCCACTCATTAAGACCGGAGCGCGAGCTTAAAAAGGAGAGCTCTACCAATCCGAAAAGCTTTGAAGCGGTAGTTAGCGCACTTGGCGCTCAGATAGTGCCTTTTGAAAAACGCCTTGATTGCTGCGGCTTTCACGCTAGCTATCCAGCGGTAAAATCGGTATCAAAAATGTCAAGCGAGATCGTAAATGACGCTGCCGAGCATGGAGCGGACGTCGTAGTTACTCCTTGTCCGCTATGCCAGATGCAGCTTGATATCTATCAGGAGCGATACCAAGAAGCGACGAATTCTAAAGCAAGAAAGCCGATCATCCACCTATCCCAGCTGGTAGGGCTTGCACTTGGGCTAAGCAACGAGCAGCTAGGGCTAAACATCAATATCCAAGATGCAACGAGATTGGTAAGCTGATCTTTGGAAATTTTCTAAAGATTAACGGATGATTTTGCAAAAATACTTCGCCGCGGCGTACAAACAGTGCGCCTGCTAGTATCGCACAAAATCATCCGACCTACGCCTGCTTTATCATAAAATACTTTTCGCAGCTATAAAATTCTTGATAAAATTTCATTGCTTCGTAAATTTAACGCTTCGTAAAATTTAATGCTTTCTCCGCCGTCATTTAACGTTTCGCCCGCCGCGCTAAATTTTAATCCGCCTTTTATTTTAAATTTAAAACCTGCTAGACGATGAATAAATATAAAATTTTAATTAAATCTAACGAAATTTAAGGTGCATAAATTCTAAATTTTGATAGAATGCCATTTAAAAATATCCTAAATTTCAGGAGGACATTATGGTTGATTTAGCTCAAATTTCGGCTAGACTTGATGCCGTTGAGCGTTTGCCGCGAATAAAAGCGGAGGAAAGCATACAAGAAAGGCTTAAAAGCAAGGGTTTTTCGCGCCGCGATTTTATGAAATGGAGCGGAGCGATGACCGCGATGCTAGGGCTTCCAGCCGCATTTGCGCCGAGCGTGGCACGAGCTGCGGAGCTTGCGGATCGCTTGCCGGTAATCTGGCTTCATATGGCGGAGTGCACAGGCTGTAGCGAGAGCTTGCTGCGTACCGAGACGCCTACGATCGATAGCCTCATATTTGATTACATCAGCCTAGAATACCACGAGACGATAATGGCTGCCGCAGGCT
>NZ_CALIMW010000174.1 GCF_938045405.1 uncultured Campylobacter sp.
ATGGTGTCCCGTGTAGGATTCGAACCTACGGCCGCCTGATTAAGAGTCAGATGCTCTACCAACTGAGCTAACGAGACAAGAAACATAATTGTAGTGATAAAAATATAAAAAACTGATTAAATTTTATAAAAATTTCGTTAAATTTCATAAAATTTTATTCGGTCTTTATATACCTAATAACTCATAAAAATTAAATAAATACTTTAGTAAAGAACCAATAAATCTTTTTAAAATAACCTATGCACTTCGATTTCACATCTCGGCGCTCTTGCGCAAACTCAACGCAAAGCCAAAGCAAGAAGCCCCATAAGCGGGGCTTAACTCGATAATTTATTTTGCTTTTTTAGCTTTTTTGCTTCGCGTAGCCTTAGTATGAGTTCTAGGAGAGCGGTTTGAGATGATCGGCTTACCATCAGGGTATTTTTTCTGCACGTGATTTACAGGTATCGCTGCACTGCTGTTAGCGCCGTATTTCTCGCCGTTTGTGAAATACTTCCTCATTACTTCCTTCCATCTTTTCGCGTATTTATTTGCGCGCGGAGAATCGTTTAAAATATCCTCGTAGTCGTAAATTCTCTCATAGAAGTCGTTAGTTAGTTGATCGTCGATAGTGATTCTGCCGTTGTCGATCGATACGCCTAGGTAGACGCCTGTTTGCTCGCCCGGGCTTACCATCCATGCAGAAATATCAGGCAGATCAGTTGCGCGACCAGTTCTTCTACCTACGCCGCCTGCTGCAGCACCTACATTGATCTCAAGGGTGTCTGTGCCGGTAAAAATGTCTTGATATGACTTCGTAGTATGAAAGATCATCACGATGTCGCTCGTCTCGTAGCCTGCCTGTAAGCCCACGCCGTAGCCTTTATATTTGATAAAAATCGGTGAACTCCACTCGCCGTTCTCGCCTTTGACGCTAAAAATTCCATCGCCGTATTGTAGTGATGCGCCCGCAGCTAGGCGTTTTACGTCGGTTAGGATTGCGACGGCTTTGGCGCTGGTTAGATAGCGCTCATCGGTGCCGAAGTTATTAGCCGCTACGAAAGATCTAACGACGTTAGTCGCCGCTATAACCTCTTGATTTGCCACGACGTCCGCGTGCAAAAGACCGCAAAGTGCAACAGATGCTAGAAGCAAAAACTTTTTCATCATTTAATCCTTTTAAAATTGAATTTTCGTTATTATAACAGCAATTTCATTTGTTTTAGCTAATTTTTAACAAAAAATTGATGAAAAATAACGAATTTTGGAAAATTTATGAAATTTCTAGCTATTTTTGCACTTTTGGCGATCAAAATTTTCGCTTTAGACATAGTAAACGGTGATGTTGTTATCTTAAAATTAGATAAAAGCACGACCGAGTTGAGCTTTGGCTTAAAGCAAATTCCTCTCATCGTGGCTCCAAATTCTAACGATAAAATCGCCGTTTTAGCGGCGAATTACCGCGCTAAGGGAGATTTCGCGCTGAGAATAGTAGATCAAAGCGGCAGCCACGAGCAGATCGTCGCTTTGAAAAAGGGCGAGTACAAAAAAGAGACCTTAAGAGTCGCTCCTGGCAAAGTTAAACCGCCTAAAGAAGCCGCCGCGCGTATCAAAAAAGAGCTCGACGAAGCCAACGCGATCTATGCGATTACCACGCCGCGCTATCTTTTTTCCACGCCGTTTGAGCTGCCTTTAAACTCCAAAATAACCTCTGCATTCGGCAATGCCCGTACCTTTAATGGCGAGCTTAAAAGCTATCACAGCGGTACCGATTATCGCGCTGCGGTAGGCACTGCGGTGCGCGCCGCCAACGACGGGGTCGTAGTCATCGCCAAAGACCGCTACTACGCCGGCGGCTCGGTCGTGATCGATCATGGCGGCGGCATCTATTCGCAGTACTATCATCTAAGCGAGATCAAAGTGACGCTTGGCGATCACGTTCGCAAAGGCGATGAAATCGCGCTTTCGGGCGAGAGCGGCAGAGTTAGTGGCCCACATCTGCACTTCGGCATCGCGATCAACGGCGTGAGCGTCAATCCGCTAAGCTTCGTCGCTAAATTTAACGAAGTGGTTTTTGGCGAGCGCTAAAATGCCCTACAATCCGAAGGAATTAATGAAAAAAATTCTCGCAGGCAGCGATTTTAAGCTAAAAGGCTCGGTCAAAGGCCGCGTGCGCGTCGCGAGTAGGGACGGAGCGATCGTAAATTTTATCGCCGCAGACTTCGGCGTGCAGAGCCTAAATGATAAAATTTCGCTCAGTGGCGAGCAGTTTGAGCGCTTTAGAGCTAGAATTTTTGGGATTTTAAACTCTGGCGGACGCGAGCTTGCAGGTAGGCTCACGCTCCCTTCTACGCCCAAAAAGAAAGCCCGCACAGATCGTCTCCGCGAGGCGGATGGCTATGCGGAGTTTGACGGCGCCTGCGATTTTGGTAGCTTTTGCGAAGGAGATTTAAGCGCAGTTTCGCCCGAGGCTGGCGGCAGCTTGGCAAAGACCTCGTATGCCACAAATGCGAGGCGCGGCGAGCGAGATTTTCCTGCGCGCAGCGCTCAGAGTGCGCAAGGCTTTACTTCTAGGGCAGAATTTCAAGATGTTTCGCAAGCAGAATTTTATGGTGCGGCTCGGGCGGAATTTTGCGTAGATACCGCGTGGGATACGACGCGCGAGAATTTAATTTTGCAAAATGACGCTGCGCAGGATGATATGAGCGTGGGGCTTGCTGCTAGTTTCGAAGAGAGCGCAAATGCGAGGAGTAAAAATTTTATGCCCCAAAGCTATGCGCCTGCGAATTCTGCCAAAGAGCAAAGCTTCATTCCTGCATCGCGAAATTTTATTTCCGCGCAAAGCTCTGCGCTCGTGAAAGATTCCGCATTTGAGGCGCAAAATTCTAATTTTATGGCGCAAACGGAGAATTTTGCAGCTGAAAATTCGTTTGTAGCAGAGCAGGACGCAAACCTACGAAGTAAAAATTCTGCGGCACAAAGCTCTGCATCAAAAAATTCCACTTTTGCAAATTCTGCGCTTGATATAAAGTGCGCAAATGATTGTGGGCCTCAAGGCTCCGAGTTTTCTAAGGGGCAAATCGCGAATTCCGCTAGCTGCCGTGCCGCAAATTTTGCCTTAGAAAATGCCTCGGAATTCGCGTCTCAAGATGAGAATTTAGTCGGTGAGGATTCAATATTTTTGGCAAAAGGGCAAAATTACGCGCTAAAAAATTCCGACGAGCAAAATTTAGCACAGAAAAGCTCCGCACAAGAGTGGCGCCCTTTAAATTTGCCGCCGCAAGCGGGAAATAAATTTGCACCCGAATTTGAGCAATCCGCTCAGTCTGCGTTAACGGGAGGGAATTCTACGGTTGCTTCTTCTATGGCGGAGGGGACGCTTGGTGATGAGCCCGCGTCTGCTGCTTTTGGGAGCGAATCAACTTTTGCGACTAAGCCCGTAAATTTCTATGGCAAACCTGCGCGCAAAGCGCCTACGAAAGAGCGCGCGAGCCTTCGAGAGCGTCCGCAGGCTCTGCCTATTGCAAACGCTTCGCGTCCTGTCTCGCTACCGCAAGCGCCTAGAGCTAGGCTCATTGAGCTTAAGCCGCGTTTCATAGGCATCGCGCATAGGATTAAAATTTCGTTTTTGAAAAAGAGCGCGAGCGAGCCTGGCGAAGGGGTTTTGGCGCGTGTTCGTATTCCGCTTTTGATGGAGAATTTCGGTCTTAATGATATTTTGTCGTCCACGGCGAGCTACCAAATGGCGAAAAAAATGGTGCGCACGATCGCCGATCTTTACATCGCCAAGGATCTGCGCGGCGTGCACATAGGCGTGCCGGTGCGCCTTGAAATGGGCTTTAAAAGCGGTATCTCCGACGTCAGCAACCACGCCTTTATCTTTAAACTCATCGAGGACAGCCTCGTTAAAAACGGCGTCATCGACGACGACAATGCAGATATCGTGCGCGAGATCAAGCTTTTTAAGCAAGACGTTTTCGACGGGGTTTTAGTAAACATCATGCGGTTTGAGTAGAGGCTTTGCGGCGCCTTGCGTATAAATTTTAAAAAATTCGCGTTACCGCATGAAATTCCATCGTTTTCGAGCTTTAGCTCGCACCGCAACAAGCGCTTTTTAAAATTTTTTTGATCAAACCAGTAAAAATTTGAAAGGATTGAGATGCAAAAAGCCTTTTTTAATTCGCCTATTGGAATGCTTGAAATTTGGGATGACGAGATCGGGATCTGCAGTATTGACTGGGTCAAAAGCTCTGTCTGCGGACCCAATGATGAGATCTTTAAAAAACACGACGCAGGGCTTAAATTTGGTTTTGTGCGTGCTACGGATGATAAAGGACGCGATTTAAAGCTTAGTGATTTAAGAAAGAATTTGACTCTTTGCGCCGACGAGCTTGACGCATATTTTAGGGGCGAGCTTGAGAGCTTTAGCGTTAAACTGAGCCAAAATGGCACGCAGTTTCAAAAGTCCGTGTGGAGCGCGCTTTTAGAGATCCCTTATGGTGAGGTCGTAACATACGGCGAGCTAGCCGCGGCTATCGGCAGACCGCGCGCAAGCCGCGCAGTAGGTAGCGCAAACGGCAAAAACAAAATCCCCATCATCGTGCCGTGCCACCGCGTCGTAGCTGCGGGCGGGCTCGGCGGATACAGCGGCGCGGGCGGCGTAGCGACCAAAGCGTGGCTGCTAAACTTCGAAAGAGAAAATTTAGCCAAATTGGGCAAGTAAAATTCCGTTAAATTATGCCTTGCAGGCACGGCGCTGATTTTAAAATTTTACCGCGAGACGCTGCGAAATTTCATAAAGCGATTTTGTAAATTTCTAGTTTTGCGGCGACCAAGGCAGTTAAAATTTTGCAAGAAGCGAAACTTGCTATGCTGACTTAAAGCCCTAATTTTAAATTTATCGCGCCTTAGACGCTTGCTATGAGTGGTTGAAATTTTTCGCAGTGATAAA
>NZ_CALIMW010000175.1 GCF_938045405.1 uncultured Campylobacter sp.
ATTGCATTTAAAATTTTAAAATTTAGAGATTTTAGAAATTTTAGTTCAAAATTTTACGCTTAAAATTTTAAATTTAGAGATTGTAAATTTAGCGCCCGCAGCAGGGCAAAATTTTGATTTTTATCGGCGCGAGCCTACGTCCACAACTATTAAAATCAAAATTTAGCGCAACATGAACGGATATGTCCGCGACTACGAACTTGAGAGGCAAGAACATAAAAGCGTAACGTAAGCGCTAAAAGAGGGCGTCCTGTACTGCGGTCTTGCGAGATACAAACGCAAGCCGCGAATTTCGCCGCTCACGCAAACAGCAAAGCAAAACTAGCCGCGCCGAGCAGTATTTTACTACCAAAGCGGGCCGTATAGAAACATATTCTGCCGCCAAAGCGAGCTGTAAATTTAAACTGCGTTTCGCCGCCTAACCACAAACCAAATCCACGCGCCAAATCCTACCGAGCTGCGCAATAAAATTTGACTTTCATTTAGCCAAAACTTCGCACGCAAAGCCACGATAAGCAAGATCAGATAAATTCCTTTTCCAAAGGCTGCATCGCGTTGCCGTCTGCGTCAAAAAGCACCCGCCCACAGACCTCGCAAACCTCGTCTCTAGGAGAGGGCTCGTCCGCGTCCAGCTGCCACGCCGACATCTCGCCGCACTCGCAGTTTATGACGTAAAGGATCTGCCTCTTGCGGCGCTTGCCCCATGGCGCGATGCCCCAAAATAGCTCCTCGTGCTTTGCTAGCTTTTTAAAATCTTTCTCGGCGTCCTTGTGCGCGACGAGCAAATAATAAGCGTCGCTATGAAGATCCAAAGTAAAGAGCCTAAAATCGCTCTTCTTCAGCGCCTTTTGAAACTCGTTCATCAAAAATAGGCTCGCATCACCGCGCTCGAAACCCTCTTTTTTCGCTTTTTTTTCGAGCCTTGCGTAAATTTTATCGCACTTTATAGCCACACCGCTTTGCAGCGCACCTAGCCTAGAGCTGATAAATTTGCCTACATCGCCCGTCTCGTCCTCGCCTGCCCAATCAAGCACCCGCACGAGCCCTTTTGCGATAAGCGCATCCAAAAACTCGCCGTCATTCATCTCGCCCGTTTTCTCAAAACCGCCCGTATCGCCCGCCGTCAAATGCTTTAGGACGTAGCACTGATCT
>NZ_CALIMW010000176.1 GCF_938045405.1 uncultured Campylobacter sp.
GATTAGGCAAGGAATTTGGACTATCGTGCTACCGCAAAATTTTAAAAAAGGCTATAATTTAGCCAACTTTATTTCAAGGAGAAAAGATGACAAATTTTAGTTTTTGCAACCCCGTGAGGATAGAATTCGGCAAGGATAAAGAAAAACATATCGGGCAGTATATGAAGGAAGCGGGCGCGAAAAAAGCTCTCGTACTATACGGCAGCGAGCGCGTGCGAAAGAGCGGGCTGATGGACGTCGTGGAGAGCAGCTTAAAGGCAAGCGGTATAGAATTTACGCAGCTTGGCGGCATAAAATCAAATCCTGTGCTAAGCAAGGTAAACGAAGCGATCAAGCTCGCCAAAGAATTTGGCGCAGATAGCGTGCTTGCTGTGGGCGGCGGAAGCGTGCTGGACTCCGCAAAAGCCGTAGCCGCAGGTGCCTGCTACGAGGGCGACGTGTGGGATTTTTTCACCGGCAAAAATCCTAGCATCGCGCTTAAAATTTTTGACATCATTACCCTTGCCGCGACGGGCTCGGAGATGAACTGCGGCGGCGTGGTGACCAAGGAGCAGACTAAACAAAAATACGCGATCAGTGCGCCGTGTCTATATCCAAAGGTCTCGGTCATAAACCCGCAGCTGCAAGCAACCGTCAGCCGCGAGTATCTCGTATATAGCGCGAGCGACATCATCGCGCACAGCATCGAGGGGTATTTTACCGCTAGCGTCCATCCGGACATCGTGCGAGCCTATATCGAAGCCAATATCAAAACCGTCATCCGCACGACTGAAGCTCTGCTTGCAGATCCGAGCGATTACGATGCGCGAGCCGAGTTTGCGTGGGCTGCAACGATGGCGCTAAACGGGCTAACTTACGTGGGCGTGGGCGGCTTCGGCTATCCGAATCATATGATCGAGCACGCGATGAGCGCGGTCGTGGACTGCGCGCACGGAGCCGGTCTTAGCGTGGTAATGCCTGCGTGGATGAGGTGGTATAAGGATAGGAATTTAAGCGCGTTTGAGCGTTTTGCTCGTGAAATTTTCGGCCTTAAAAGCGCAGATGATGGCATTGCGGCACTTAAAGCGTGGTTTGATAAGATCGGTACGCCTACTAGCCTCGCACAGCTTGGTATCGAAGGCAAGGTGCTAAATGAGGTCATAGACGTAGCCGCGACAAACGCCAAAGCGTGGAATATG
>NZ_CALIMW010000177.1 GCF_938045405.1 uncultured Campylobacter sp.
ATATTGGCGATCTCTTGATTTAGATCACCGCCCGCACCGAAAAACCCGGGCATCGGAAAAGGCTTTTCGTCACCAAATTTCTGATCTAGCTTAAGAGCCATGATCGGATCTTTGATGAGTGCAGCTAAGAATTTATCGGTGTATAGATAGCCTGCGCTACTAAGATCCGGAGGATTGACGCCGTATGCGGCACTAGCGCTTGCTGCGTCCATAGGAGCGGGGATATTTGCACTTTTTACTCCATGACATGCGGTGCAGCCTGCATTTGTAAAGGTCTCGGCGCCGCGCACAGCATCGCCTTTGCTAAGATCTATTTTATTTATCTCGTCCCAAAAAAGCACCGTTTTGTCTTGTTGCTCTTTCGCGCTGGCTAGGGCTTTTTTAGAATTTTTTATCATCGTCTCATCCCCGCCTTTTTCAGCTGCGGCCAAAGCGCTTTCAGCTGCGGCTACGTTATGCGCGGCTAAAGCCGTATCGCCTGCTGCAAAATCGTAATTTACCGGATCGGTGTGCGGACTGAGCTTAGTATGAGCATAAGGCTCGATAAACCAGTATAAAATTCCCACACAAAAAAGCACTAAGATTAGGGTTCTTATCTCTTTCATGGCTAGACCCTCTTTCTTTCTGCGATCGTAATCAACGGAAGCACCACGACGAGCAATCCGATATAGATGATCGATAGGGCAAAGCCCCAGTATTTATTTTCGATACCGAGCTCCGCGCCGTCTGCAGGGAGCTTGCCGAAAAGGCTAAGCAGGATCATGTCGATTACTAAAATCCAAAACCAAATGAAAAACGCTTTGTTTTTGTGTGCGGGCGCTACTACGCTGCTGCGATCAAATAGCGGTATGAAAAATAGCGAAACTCCGGCGAATGCAAATGCGATAAGCCCGATGTCGGCGGCCTTAAGCGGTCCTACATCGAAGTAAAATCCGCGCAGAATTTCATATTCCCAGAGGAAGTACCATTCCGGATAGATATGCGTCGGGGTTTTGAGGCTGTTTGCCGGCTCGAAATTTATCGGATCCATCGCAAAATCGAAGTGAAAGCCGACCAGATAAAAGAAAAATATCATAAAGATACTGACGTAGAAAAAATCCTTCGCCAAAAAGCCCGGCCAAAACGGAATTACCTTGCTTTCGCTAGTTTTTCCTTCCAAATACTTCTCGCCCTCGAGCTCAAAGTCAATCTCCTCGCCGTCTAGGTTATTTACATGCGGAAATCTAAGCGAATAAAAATGCACTGCCAGCACCGCAACCACCACGAGAGGCAGTAAGCAGACGTGAAGCATAAAAAATCGCGTCAGCGTCGGATCGCTTACGGCGTAATCGCCGCGAATCCACTCTACTATCGCGTCGCCAACTACTGGAATTCCACCAAAAAGATTAGTAATAACCATCGCTGCCCAGTAGCTCATCTGCCCCCATGGAAGCATATAGCCGCTAAAAGCCTCCGCCGAAAAGATGATGAAAAGCAGCATTCCGCTTACCCAAATCATCTCTCGTCCTTGCTTATACGAGCGGTAATATATAGCTACTAAAGTATGAATGTATAAGATCAAAAATACAACTGATGCCGATACCGCGTGGATATGTCGCCATAGCCAGCCGTATTCGACCTCTTTCATAATCGTGAAATTTACGCTATCAAATGCGAGATTTACATCCGGCTTATAATACATCACGAGCATCAAGCCGCTTACGAATAAAACTATAAATAGCGTCATCAAAATAACGCCCATCGCCCAAAGGAAGCTGATATTTTTAGGAATCCAATACTCGCTTACCATCACCTTGAAAAATTTTGTTACGGCGAGTCTTTGGTCAAACCAATCCCAAACTCCCGTAGCTTTTCTTATATGTGCCATCTGCGCCTCCTATGCTTTCTGCTTTAGGGCTTGGTATTCGGGGCCCTCTTCGCCTAAAACGAGTTTCGTTCCGTCGATTTTAAAGGGCGGTATATCCATAGGGCGCGGCGGCGGACCGAACACGTTTACGCCGTTAGCATCGAAAATTCCGCCGTGACATGCACAGATGAATTGTTGTGTCGATGGCTTGTAGCTAGGAATACAGCCCAAATGCGTACAAAGCCCGATGCAAAGCGTATATCTAGCATCCCCTACGACGACGTCACGGGCATCGTTTTTAGGCATATCGGCAGTCTTTTTAAGCACGAAAATCGGCTTTTTACGCCACTGTGTTTGATACAGCTCGCCCTCTTTGATCGGACTTAAATCTACCGTAGTGACGCCGGCGGCGCGCACGCTAGGTAACGGATCCCACGATTTCTTCATCCCCACGAGTGCGAAAACGCCACCCACAGCGGCAACCGCGCCGAAAGTAAGCCCGATAAAGCCTCGTCTATCCTGTTTTAGATCAGACATCTTTATCCTTTCAAATTAAGAAATTGACAAGCGTCAATTTTAGCCAAATAAAGATTAAATCAATATGATTATAAGCAGAAATTTAGCTTAACCTTGCAAGCTAAATTATATTTTAAGATAATTTTAATGCCTGGTGAGGCGTTTTCGCAGTTTAAAATTTTATAAATTTTAAAATTCTGTCATGTTCTATCATGGCGCGAAATTTAAAATTTTAAAATTTTGTCACGCAAGAGTTATTGCGACAATGGCGTGCGAAATTTTAAAATTTCGACATCATAAATAAAATTTCATAAAGTGCGAGATTTTAAATTTTAAATTTAAAGATGAGCATAGAATTTATAAAATCAAATTTTAAAATTTCACTGCTCGGCTATGGCAGCGGCGGGGCGAATTTTGCACTAGCGCGCTAGCTGAAATTTTAAAATTCTAGAATTCATCGAGCTTCCGTCGTATGAAAAAATTCCACTAGAAGTAAAATTTAAAACATTAAAATCCCGTAGCGGTGCAAATTCCAAATCATTAGAATTTTACGACGTCTTAAAATTTCAAGCATCAAAAATTCTGTCGCGATGCAAAATTTTAAAATTTAGCGCAATCGCGAGTCGTAAAATTCTATAAAATTCTGCGGGATCCTAAAGCCTAGCCAAAATTTAAAGATAAATTTCATAAATCCATAAAGCCTCGGCAAGCTGCAAAATCTGGGCGAAATTTCAAAATTATTATTCTAAAATTTGAGCCCCACCTATCTAAAGCCTAGTTGCTTTGCCCGAGCGAAAATACGCCGCGATCGCAAGAGCCACCATCGAAGCGACCATCGCGTACGCCCAGCCCGGCACCGGAATACGCTCGCCGCTAGCGTAGGAGTGCATGCCGCTTAGGTAGAAATTTACACCAAAATAGGTCATTATGACGCTAAAATACGCAAACATCGATGCTACGGCAAAGGCGAATTGATTATTGAGCTTAGGCATAAATCTAAAATGTACGACCACCGCGTAGATGAAAATCGTAATGAGCGCCCAGGTCTCCTTCGGATCCCAGCCCCAGTAGCGCCCCCAGCTTTCATTCGCCCACACGCCGCCTAGGAAGTTGCCCACCGTCAGTAAGCAAAGCCCTAGGATCATCGACATTTCGTTGATGTGCGTCGCCTCCGTGATGTTGCGCGCGATCTCGGGGTTTTTCTTATCGAATAAAAACATCACGAGGGTAAAAATTCCAAGCAGCATGCAAAGGCCTAAAAATCCGTAGCTCGCGGTGATTACCGAGACGTGGATCGTAAGCCAGTGCGATTTTAGAACCGGCTGGAGATTAGTGATCTGCGGATCGATGTCGCTAAGATGCGCCACCATCAGCGTTATGCCCGCCATTATCGAGGTAAGCGCCAGCGAGATTGCAGATTTGCGCGAGAAAAATATTCCGCTTAGCGACAGCGCCCACGCGATGTAGATGAGCGATTCGTAGGAGTTGCTCCACGGCGCGTGCCCCGAGACGTAGCCGCGCAGCGCAAGACCCGCGGTATGCGCGATAAAAGCGACGATATTTACGATATAAACGAGCTTAAACGCGCCGCCTAAGCGAAGAGCGGGCTTCATCATCCGCAAAAAGATAAAGATCAGAAGCAAAAATCCCGAGATAGTGTAGATCGGAAAGAGGCGAGAAAAAATTTTAGCCTTATTAAATAAAATTTCATATTTTATCGCGCTCTCGCTAGGCATTAAATTTGCGCCGTTTTGTGCTTGGTATTTTTTGACGTAGCTTAGCATCTTTTCTGCGCCGCTCCAATCCCCGCTTTCTTGGGCATAAACTACGGACGAAACGAATATTCCCATCATCTTTTTAACTTCAGCAGATTCGTTTTGATCCAGCGCATCGCCTAGATATAGCGGCGAAAGCCACTCGTTATTTTTAGCGTTCTTAACCGGAATAATTCTAAAATAATCCCCCATAAACGCCGAGTAAAAGACGTTTACGCGCTCATTTACCTTGATGATCTCTTTATCTAGCACGCCGCGGTTGCCCAAAGGCTTGCGGTTGATCTCCTCGACCATTTTATCGAGCTTGTAGTAGCTCTCGCCGCCTTTAAATTCAAAAAAATCCATCATACTGGCGTGGCTTTGCTTCTCGTCCATACCTAGAATTTTCTTAAGCTCCGGCTCGCTAACCTTGATAATCGGCGCACGCCTCCAGTAGCTTTGATTTAGCATAAACGAAAGCGCAGCGGCGTTATGGTTTAAAATTTCGCCATTTGGCGCCTTGTAGTTGTCGGCACGGTAAATTTTATTTAAAAGCTCCCTAGAAACGGTATCAAAAGGCTCCATTCGCCCATCAAATCCCTGAATTACGAGGCTTGCTAGATCTTCGCTAAATTTAGGATCAAATTTCGGCACGGCTAGCTCGCCTCCCATAGTAGAAAAATTATGCGGCGGGACGGAGTCTTGCTCCGCTGCAGATTCTTGCGAAACGGAGCTCTGCTTGGAATTTTCGGCGGCGGAATTCGGCGCGGAATTTTGCGAAGCGGGATCTTGCACGCTAGCAGGACTTTGCGGCGCTGAATTTTGCAGAATAGAATTTTGAGTCGTAGAGTTTTGTTCGGCGTTTGCTGTGCTAGGATACAATGCAGCCAAGCTCAAAGCCAACGCGCCTACAAATGCTAATGCCGCGCCTTTA
>NZ_CALIMW010000178.1 GCF_938045405.1 uncultured Campylobacter sp.
ATCGTCGTGGGTGCCGACAACCTAGCCGAGCTTCATAAATGGCGCGATTTTAGCGAGCTGCGGAAATTAGCGGAGTTTGTCGTGCTTACGAGACCCGGCTACGAGATCCCGCGGCAGTGGGCGAGCCTAAAGCGGATCGAGATTGCCGTAGATGCGAGCTCAAGCGGTTTTAGGCGAGATTTCAAAGGCGAAATCCCGCCCAAGATCGCAGCAGAGGTCATAAAATTTTATAAAAGGAAAGATATGCAAGATCCAAAGCAAAGGGCGGAGCGGATCGCCGAAATTTTAAACGAAAAGAAAGCCGAAGACGTCCAGATCATCGATATGGAGGGGCGCGAATATATCGCGAAATTCGTAGTTATCGCCACTATGCTGACCTCCCGCCACGCAGCCTCGCTCATCGAGGAGCTAAAAAGCGTGCTTAAGCCGCTCGGCGAGGAGTTTTTGGCTATCGAAAGCGGCGATGAGTGGAGTGTCGTCGATCTCGGCGACATCATAGTCCATCTCATCAGCGAGACTTACCGCGCCAAATACAATATCGAGGACTTCCTCGACAAGCTCAAAAAAGAGCAATTTTAAGGAGGGAGCGTGCCGAGACAGACCTGGAGCAGCAAGCTCACATATATCTTAACCGTCGCAGGCGCCACGATCGGCTTTGGCTGCACGTGGAGGTTTCCGTATTTAGTCGGCGAAAATGGTGGTGGCGCCTATGTGCTCATATTTTGCATCGCGATGATCGTGCTTGGGATCCCGATGATCTTGGTAGAAAACGTCATCGGACGCCGTGCGCTAAGAAACTGCGTCGATGCCTTCACGGCGCCTAAAAAGGATGGCTCGCGCATAAAGCCCGCATGGAAGATCGTAGGCATCATGGGCGTAATCGGCGCGTTTGGAATTTTGGCCTACTATATGGTCCTTGGCGGCTGGGTGCTAACCTACATAGTAAACATCGTAAGCGGCAACTTCGACCTCTCCGCGCGGATCACCGACCCCGCATTTACGCAGAAATTCTACTCAGATCACATCGAAAATAGCCCGCTCGGCGTCGGAGCTTACACGCTCGTTTTCATAGCGATCAACTGGTACATTTTGAAAAACGGCATCATCGAGGGGATCGAAAAATTCGTAAAATTTCTAATGCCCGCGCTATTTTTGTGCTTCATCGCCGTAATTCTTACAAATTTAACGCTTGAGGGCGCAAAGGAAGGCGTGAAATTTTATCTCAGCGTCGATTTTGCCAAGATCACGCCCAAGCTTTTGATCGACGTTTTGGGACAGGTCTTTTTCGCGCTCTCGCTCGGATTCGGCGTGATGATCACGCTGTCTAGCTTCCTCAACAAAGACGAGAAGCTGATGCAAACAGCCACCATCACCGCAGTCGTAAACACCCTCATCGCCGTGCTTGCGGGCTTTATGATCTTTCCGTCGCTCTTTAGCGCGGGGCTTGAGCCGAGCAGCGGCTCGTCGCTGGTTTTTAAGAGCTTGCCGATCGCGTTTTCGCACATGCCGTTCGGCAACGCCGTCGCGGTGGTCTTTCTCTCGATCCTGCTCATCGCCGCGCTTACGACGTCGATCACGATCTATCAGGTCATCATAAATTTCGTCGAGGAGCGCTTCGGCTTTTCAACGCTAAAGGCGGTAAATTTAACGCTCGGCGGCGTCTTCGTGCTCGGCAACCTACCCTGCATACTCTCAAGCAGCGTGCTTGCGGACGTTAAAATTCTGGGGCGCTCAGTTTTCGACGCCTTCGACTTCGTAAGCGCGAACGTATTTTTCGTGCTAACGGCGCTTCTGTGCTGCATCTACGTGGGCTGGGTGCTGAAAAAGGACGCGATCTACGAGCTCACCAACGAAGGCGATCTCGGCGCAAGACTCGCGGGAGTTTGGTTTTTATACGTCAAATTTATCCTACCGCTCATCATCGCGGTGATCTTCGGGTACGGTATTTTCGGCTAAATTTAAAGCCGCGAGAGTTTTAAAATTTAAATTTGTCCGCGGCGCTGCGGCGGAATTTTAAAATTTCATTCGCTCTGTTACACACACTGCGGCATGAGTTTTTACGCGATGCGGCACACTGCGCCGCAGCTATAATATAAATTTAGCGCAAGCGCGTCCTATCCCCTGTAAGGCGTCGTCGGAGGTTGGGGCGAGCAGAGCGATACGGTGCTGCAGAAGCAGCGCCGTCTCTGCGAGAAGTGCGACCTCGCAACCGGGGCCCCTTCCCGCCCCATAGAAAGCTTGGACGCGTCTAGCGAAGCGGGCGTCGGAATTTTAAAATTTTATCTGCACGTGCCGTGTAAGCGTGATTATAATCGCAAAAAGGCGCGGCGGAATTTTAAAATTTTATTCGCCTCAGCGCAGCGCGTTAAATTTTAGAATTTTAAAATCTATCGCAGCGGCGCCGTATCGCGAGAGATAAAATTTAAAATTTAGCCGCAATTTAGGGGTTTGCAATGCTTCTATTTTTTCTTACGATCTTTCCGATATCGCTGATGCCGGGCATCAACATGACCTACGCGCTAAATCTCGGCATCGCGCGCGGCTATCTTAAGGCGCTGCCCGCGCTACTCGCGCAGGTGCTGGGCGTCACGCTCGTGGCGCTTGCGTGTATATTCGGCGTCGCGGGCATTCTGCTTGCGCACCCTGCGGCGCTTAGCGCGATTAAAATTTTAGGCGGCGCGTATATTTTTTATCTGGGCGTCGCGACCTTTTTAGCGCGCGGAAATTTTAAGCTGCAAAAACAAAAGCGCAGCGAAAATATCTTCCTACAAGGCTTTGTAGTCGCAGTCTCAAACCCCAAGGCGTGGATATTTTTCACCGCACTCTTTCCGCCGTTTTTGGACGCGGACAACCTTTTCGGCGCGCGCACCTTCGCCCTCGTCGCTACGCTGTGCGTAAGCGAAAGCATCTGCCTTAGCATCTACGCGCTGGGCGGAGCGGTGCTAAAAAATCTGCTGAAAACCCACCTGAAATACCTCGAAATTTTCTGCTCGGTGCTGATGTGCGCGATCGGGCTGTGGATGATTTTGGGCTAAAATTTTGATTAAATTTAGCGTCCGAGCTTTGATAGAATTTTATTAAATTGAAAAGAAATATTGCTTCGGCTAAATTCCAAGAAAAATCCCGAAATTTAGCCGCTAGCTTTGAATTAAAATTTTAAGCGATCGACCGCGTACGCTAAACGACGCGGCAATTATCGTCCGTAGCGAACCGGCGGCGCGTTTAGGCGGTTTTGGCTTTGTGTAGCATCGCCGTGCCGCGTCCGCTTAAATTTTAAAATTTAATCTCTGCCGTGAAGCTCGTCGATGTAGAATTTCACCGAGCCGAGACCCTCTTTTTTAGCCCATTCGTAGGCGCTTGAGACGAACTCCCAGTTGATGCCTGCGTAGAATTTCTCCAGATATTTCGGGCGTGCGTTGTGCTCGTCGATGTAATACGCGTGCTCCCAAACGTCCACGACTAGAAGCGGCACGAGCCCTTCGGTCACCGGCGTGGCGGCGTTTTGGGTCGCTTTGATGCAAAGCTTGCCCGATTTCGGATCGTAAGCGAGCCACACCCAGCCCGAGCCGAAATGCGCCGTAGCCGCAGCCAAAAACTCGCTTTTAAAATCCGCAAAATTTTCCGCTAGCGCCGATTTTAGCTCCGCAGACGGCTCGCTAGGCTTTGCGATGCAATCCCAGTAAAAATCGTGGTTGTAAACCTGCGCTGCGTTGTTGAAAAGCCCGCCGCTAGCGGCCGTTACGATCTCGTAAAGCCCCTTGCCCGCGAACTCGCCCGATTCGGTAAGTTTATTTAAATTTGCCACATAGGTCGCGTGGTGCTTGCCGTGGTGATAATCACAGGTTTGCTTGCTTACGACCGCGTTGTGCGCCGCATCGAACGGCAACTCTCTAAGTTTAAACATCTTTCTCTCCTTGAAATGAATTTTAAAGCGATTATAGCCTAAAATTTCTAAACGAATAATAAAATTTATTATTTAGGATTAATTTTAAGATGAATTTCAATCTAAGCCATCGTAATCGCATTTTAAATTTAAAATTTAGGCGGCTTATTAACGCCAAAGCTTTGCTTTCATCCTCATCAGAGCGCTTTTTGTGTGCGACCGAGCGTAGAGCTCAAACTCGCTGGTGGGGCTGTTTGCAAAAGGCGACAGATTCCGCGCACTAATGAGTCCTCGCGGCGCTTTTGGCGATAAATTTCGCTCTCTCGCTTGGATTTTTATCCCTTGCGATACGGCAATGCCGCTTCACCTACGCGATATACACAGGCATCGGTATGATCAGCGCCGTGATGCCGGGCGTATTCCTCCGCTGCGAGAAAATTTCTGCGCGCAAAGCGCCTACTATTTCTCATAATTTCAAGCGCCGTGATGCTGAAATTAATTTAGAATTTTGGCGAATTTAGCTAAGCTTAGCGCTAAATTTAACGCAAAGGAAAACCATGAAAATCATCGAAGGCTCGCTTGCTCTTAAGGGCAGCGAAAAGATCCTAATCATCAACGCCCGCTTCAACCACATCATCACCGATCGCCTAGTCGAGGGGGCGCACGATGCGTTTTTGCGACACGGCGGCAAGGAGGAAAATTTAAGCCTGATGCTGGTGCCGGGCGCTTTTGAGATCCCGCTCGCGCTTGAAAAGGCGCTAAGCTCCAAGCTCTACGACGCCGTCGTCTGCCTAGGCGCGGTGATCCGCGGCTCTACTCCGCATTTTGACTACGTAAGCGCCGAAGTAAGCAAAGGTATCGCAAACACTATGCTAAAATACGGCGCACCCGTGACTTTCGGCGTGCTGACTACCGATAATATCGAGCAAGCGATCGAGCGAGCAGGCTCAAAGGCCGGCAACAAGGGCTTTGAAGCGATGAGCAGCGCGATCGAGCTTCTAAGTCTATTTCGCAACATAAAGGCGTAAAATGGCCACCAGACACCAAGCCAGGCTCGCTGCGATCTCGCTGCTTTACTCCCAAGATATGAACGGCGGCAGCGAGGACTTTGCGGACGAATATCTGGAGGAAAAGCGCATTCGCAACGAGCAGCGCAACTGGACGCTGGCGCTTCTACGCGGCGCTAGCGAAAATCTCGCCGCGGTCGATGCGCTGATAGATGAAAATTTAAAGGAATTCAAGCTCGCCGAAATTTCGGCTCTGGAGCGCGCGATACTGCGGCTCGGGGCGTATGAACTGCGCTTTACGGACACGGACGCGGGTATCGTCATCAACGAAGCGATCAACTCCGCCAAGGAGCTTGGCATCTCGCCAAGATTTATAAACGGCGTGCTGGATGCGCTAAAAGATAGCCCCGTAAACATCGCGGCGGATAAAATTTCCAAGCCGAATATGATGGCAAGCGTAAATTCCGAGCTATCCACGGCGACAAGCGAAAATTTCAAGCCCGCTGCGGCGAAAGATTCCGCTATTTCAGATACGAACGTTGCGGCGAAAAATTTCATCTCCGCAGACACGGACGGCGAGACGAAAAATTTTACTAAGGCAAAGAGGAGCGGCACGCCGAAAAATTCTACGGCGAACAGAAGCAGGCCATCCAAAAAGCCCGCTAATTTAAAAACTCGCAGCGCGTCCGCCAAAAAATCCGCCGCAAGCAAAAAATTTAAAACGGAGGGAAATTTTAAGGCCGGAGATAAATTTAAGACTGAGAAAACGGGCAAAAATTTCAAAACGGGCGAGCGAAGTAAAAATTTTAAGGCAGGCGAACGAGGCAAAGACGTCGCGCCGAAAAGAGGGGGCGCTGATAGAAATTTCAAAGTCGGCAAAAACACAGCACCGAAAAAGAGCGCTGCGGGTAAAAATACTGCGCCGAAAAGTAGCGCGGGGCGCAAAATCTCTACCGCGCCGAAAAAATCTGCTGGCGGCAGAGGCGCCATCTCAAAAAGACCTGCGGGCAGCAAAGGCGCGGCTCACGGCAAGGATAAGCAGTGAAGCTCTGCGTCGCGCTTGATCTGGGCTCGAAGCAGCAGTGCTTGCAGCTGGCGGAGCGGCTGGCGGACTTTTCGGATAAAATTTGGCTCAAAGTTGGGCTACGAGCCTATTTGCGCGACGGAGCGGGATTTATTGAGGAGCTAAAAAAGCTCGGAAATTTTAAAATTTTTCTCGATCTAAAGCTTTATGATATCCCAAACACGATGGCCGACGCTGCCGAGGAGATCGCAAAGCTTGGCGTAGATATGATAAACGT
>NZ_CALIMW010000179.1 GCF_938045405.1 uncultured Campylobacter sp.
AAAATTTTATCAAGTGAATATAATTTAAGATCTATTTGTAGATCTTTCAGTCTCCGGATCGATTGATTTGGCGAGTTTTATAAAATTTTGATCAAATCCTGCTTTAAAATTTTAAAAATTCTTAATGAGCGGACAAATAAAGATCTGGCAAAACGTTTGTGCGATAGATAAATGCGCAGCGTGAAAACAAAGCTTGCGGCACAGATGCGAGACGCTCACAATGCCGATCTAAAAGCGCTCACAGGCCTTTTCGTTAAAATTTATCCGCGCAGTCTTTTGCATTAAAATTTATCTACGTAGCTTTTACATTAAAAATTTGACCGCGCAGCTTTTGTATTAAAATTTCGTCCAAAGCCTTCGCTCGTTAAATTTCATTTTACTATTGCTTGCCGAAATTTTACCCAAGCTGTCGCTTCTTTTTGCTCGGCTAAATTTTACTTTGTTACCTAGATTTCGCCTCCGCTTTTCCGGTTAAAATTTTATCCAAAATGCGGCAAGCTCGTAGCCGCGCGCGCTCAAACTTTCAAACGCAAGCGTAACGCCGCTGTTTAAGTCTAGCTCCAACCCCTCATCCGTTGTGCGCTCGCGATACTCAATCTGCTCACGATATAAAGCGTCTTTTGCTGCCGCAAGATATATGGGAGCTGGACAGCCCGATAATATCCAAGGTTCGATTTCGATTTGCCGCGCCCTTGCGCCGCCGAAATCCAAAGGCTCACTTCTGAAATGATCCGAAAAAATCATAAAAATTTCGCCCCGAAAAAAGTGAAATTCAAAGGCGCCGTATCTTAAAATTTCAGCTCCAGCGCTCTTAAAGCTCGCATCCGCAGAGCCAAGCATCGCGATGGTCTGCGCGCAGCTCAAGCCTCTTTCTACGCCCGCAAACTCGCCCAAGCGAAAGAATTTAAGCATATCGAGTTTAACCATCTCTTCCCCTATAGTAAATACACATCGCGCCTCTTAAAGCCACTAGCAGCACTGAACGGCACGCTAATAGTTACACGAGCCAGCCATCGCGCTCATCCATGCTTAGCACTCGCTGACATGGCACTAACGAGCAACGGCAAGCCAGACGCGTACATCACATAAAAGTGCGCCGCGTAAAATTTTATCTCGCACCGAGCCAAAATACAGCGCATTTGCAAAATTAAAAACGATCGCAAAATGCCACGTTGTTTCGCAAGTTTTATTTCGCACAGATTTAAAAGCTGCGACAGCCGTATGAAATTTTATATAGTGACTGCATAAATCGCGCGCCGCAAGACTTGAAATTTCACGCCGCAACGCCGCAAATTTCACACTTCCCGCACATCACGCAGTGTCAGTCAGCTGAGCAAAGCTCGAATCTCGCGATTTACGAAAACCTCGCGCGTCGCAAGCCACACTCGAACAAGTACTGCTTGGCATTATTTTAAAATTTCACAAACGACGTAATATCCGAACTTAAGAAGCGTTTTATAAATCCGTTTTAGCTCGTCTGGTGCTGTATTGCGAATAGATAAACTCGTTTGAGTCCGTTAAGACTAGCCGAAAACCCTTTTTAAATGCGCTTCGTAATCCCTCATAAAGCGCTCCATATCGGGATTTTTAATGACGTCGTTGCACATAAAAGTAGGCAGCCTTTTCGTGCCAAAAAATTCATTTGCCTTATGAAAATGCAAATAAACGCCGTCCACGCCCACGCCCTCGAAAAAATCGCCTGGCTTGTCAAATGCCTGAAGCGGCGCATTCCAAGTGACGCTTAGCATGTGCGATTTGCCCTTTATCAGGCCGCCGGTGCCGTATCCGTCGTTTGGACTCGCGCTGTGCCGCCCGTCGTTTGCCACTATCTTGCCTATGCCGCCCATAAACACCTCGTCTACGTACTTTTTGACTAGCCAAGGCTCGCCCATCCACCACGCGGGCATCTGCTAGATCACGGCATCCATCCATAGAAATTTTTCTACCTCAGCATCTATATCGTAGCCCTCGTGTATCGTAGTTTCGCACGTTTCGTGCCCTAAGGCTTGTAGCGTTTTTTTGGCTAACTCGTGCAGCGTCTTGCTTAGCTTGCCGCCTTTACCGTTAAAAGGCGCTCCGCCGTTGATAAGTAATATTTTCATTTTGATCCTTTGATTAAATTTATTCGTTAGCGACACTCGCACACCTAAGTTAAAATTTCACTTCGCAACCCTATGCGAAAATATAAGCGTAAATTTTATGAAGCGTTTAATTACTAATTTTACTTTTACGCCGCAGTTTACCGCCCTAAAATTTCAAATTTATCGCCGTGCACCGCGATCGCTTCGGCGTTATTTATCGGCGTCAAATTTAGCTTACTGCCGTAAATTTTTAAAATTTCAGCCGCGCTTTGCACGAAAGGCTCCTCGCCGTAGTGTACTACTGGATAGAATTTAACAAGATCTAGCCCAGTTTGCGCTGCTACTAATTCACTACCACTCGCATCGTCCATCACGCTCGCATACTCCACGCTAGGCGCCGCTATCATCGCACCCGCCGACTCGCCCACGTACACGAGCTCGCCGCTTCGGACGCGATCTGCGATGAGGCCAGCAAGATCTTTCTTTTTAAGTTCGCGCAAAAGATAAAATGTGTTGCCGCCGCTTACGTAAAGCACCCGCTCTGTGCCGATCTTTGCCTTTGCTTCGACCTTGCTCGCTTTTGAAACGTCTAAAATTTCAAGCGTAAAGCCCATTTTGGCAAACGCCTCTTTCGCCTCATCCACGTAGTCTCGGTACTCCTCTACGTTTGCGGCGGTCGGGATAAAAAGCACCTCTTTAGCGCGGATATTTTGTCTCGCATAGTCCTCAAAAAGCGTCGCCGCACCCGCAAAATAGGAGCATAAAAACATCTCTATCATTGTTTTTCCTTTAATTAAATTTGCGCTGATTTAAAGCGCTCGTAAAGCTTGGCCACAATGACTGCGAGCAAACGTATTTCAAAACGAGTAGATCAAATTCTACCGCGCCCACAAAGCAAGCGGAAGACAAAAAATGGCGTGAGCGGAATTCTGTCGATAAAAGGGCAAAATTTACCGCCGCAGCAGTTTGCAAACTATGCAAAAACCGAACGCAGCGCAAATCACTCCACAATCGCCAACTGCCTGGCGATTTCAAACTTCACTGAAACGACGCGAGCCCGCTAGATTAAGCTAGCTGGAGGAGTCGATCAGAGCGAACGATCAAAACGATCAAATTAAGCCGATCGATCTAATCAACCAAGGCAAAACGGCTAGTGCTTTTTATCTTTAAAAAATCTAACGATCTTGGCCTGCAGCTTGAACCACTCGCTAAGCTCCATTATAGGATGCCCTGCGTAGTTTTTGCCGCCCGCTAGATCCTTGCTTATGCCGCCGCGCGCCGCGATCTGAGCGAAATCGCCCACGCTTACGTGCCCGCCGCTGCCGCTCTGCCCGCCCATCACGACGTTACGCCCAAGCGTCGTCGAGCCCGCAAGTCCAACTTGAGAGACGATGAGGCAGTTTTGCCCAAGCTCGCAGTTGTGCCCGATCTGAACGAGATTGTCGATCTTGCTGCCCCGCCCAATTATCGTCGAGCCGAATACCGCGCGATCGATCGTCGTGCACGCGCCGATCTCGACCTCGTCTTGCAGCACGACGTTGCCATTGTGATAAATTTTAACGTGCTCACCCGTTTTGGTGTGCGCGTAGCCAAAACCGTCGCTTCCGATGACGGCGTTTGCGTGGATCACGCAGCGCTCGCCGATGATTGCGTCGTTGTAGATGACGGCGTTTGCGTGGATCACGCAGCCGCTTCCGATATGCACGTCATCGCCAATATACGCGCCGCTTAAGATGACGCAATCCTCGCCGATCGTGGAATTTACGCCGATATGCACGCCCTGCCCGATCTGCGCGCTGGCAGCGATCTTTGCGGGCGCGCCGCTGCGAATGAGCGGCTTAGCAAAATGCGCGCTTAAGATCGCAAAGGCTAGATGCGGGTTTTCGCACTCCAGCGCTCGCACGCCGTTTGGAACCACGGTGCCGCACTTTACCAATACGGCGGCTGCTTTGGTGGCGGATAAAAATTTCTCGTTTTTGTCGCTATCGCAGTAGCTTAGCTCGCTTTGCCTTGCGTTTTGAAGCGAATTTATCGCGGTGATCTCCGCGTCCGCTCCGCTAAGCTCTATATTTAAAATTTCGGCAATTTTGGATAATTTCATTTGCGCTCCTTTGATTAAATTTTATCGCCGCTTACATATCCAGCGCGACGCTGCCGCCGCGGACGACGTCGATCGGATTGTATTTTTTTATCGTCTTTAAAAATCCGTCGATGCGGTCTGCGTCGTCGCACGCCATGATGACGATCTTGCTGTCGTCGCTGTTTGCGATGCTGCCGTTGTAGGCTTTTAAAACTGCATCGAGCCCTGCTAAGTTTTCGCCCAGCGCGATCTTTACCAAAACCATCTCCTTTTCGACGAATTTTGCATCATCGATGACCTTGTAAACGGGAATCAGCTTATGAAGCTGCTTGGTGATCTGCTCTATGACGCGCTCGTCGCCCGAAGTGACGATGCTAAGGCGTGATAGACCCGTATTTGGAATCGGCGCAACGGTGAGGCTGTCGATATTATAGCCGCGCCCCGCAAAAAGCCCCGAGATCCGCGACAAAACGCCGTGCTCATCGGTAACGACGACCGATATTACTCTTCTTATGCTATTCATCCTACGACTCCTGCTCAAAAATCATATTATAAAGCGCGCCGCCTGCGGGCACCATCGGCCAGACGTTTTCGAAGCGATCGATCTTAGCCTCGATGACGCTTACCTTTTTACTCGCAAGAGCCTGCTTCAGCGCATCCTCAAATTCCGCTTTTGTACTAACGCTAAAGCCCACGCCGCCGAAGCCCTCGACAATCTTTACGAAATCGGGCTGCGAGCTAAGATCGGTCGATGAGAAACGCTGCCCGTAAAATAGGCTCTGCCACTGCCGCACCATGCCTAAGAAATTGTTGTTTAATACGATATTTACGACGTTTAGACCGCTCGCGCTCGCAGTCATCAGTTCTTGGATATTCATCAAAATCGAGCCGTCGCCGCTAAAATTTATAACCGGTCTATCTCCCGCATATGCCTTCGCGCCCAATGCCGCAGGAAGGCCGTATCCCATCGTGCCCTGCCCGCCGCTACTTAGTAGCGTGCGCGGCTTGCAAAACGGATAAAACTGCGCGACCCACATCTGGTGCTGCCCCACGTCCGTAGCGATGATAGCATCCTCGCCAGCGATTTTTGCGGTACTTTGGATAACCCACTGCGGCTTTAAAATTTCATCGCTGTCGTTAAATTTAAGCGGGTGAATTTCATCGTATTTGCGGATGAGCTCGCGCCACTGCTCGAAATTTGCAGAGCTAACCTCGCTTTTAATGCGTGGCAGCATCTCCTCTAGCACCGATTTCACATCGCCCACGATCGGATAATCCGCGTTTATGATCTTTGAGATCGAGCTAGGATCGATATCGACGTGGATGATCTTTGCGTTTTTGCCGAATTCGCTAAGCTTGCCGGTGACGCGATCGTCAAATCTCGCGCCCAAGCAGATTATCAGATCCGACTCGCTAAGCGCCATATTTGCGGCGTAGCTACCATGCATTCCTACCATGCCGAGGCGGTTTTTATCATCGCTTCGCATAGCCCCCAGCGCCATAAGGGTTTCAACGACAGGGATCTGCGCAAACTCGCTAAGCTCGCGCACCAGCTCGCTTGCGCCCGCGCTGATGACGCCGCCGCCGATGTAGAGGATAGGTTTTTTGCAGCTTGCGATTAACTCGACGGCTTTTTTGATCTGTTTAGCGTTGCCCTTATAGTTAGGCTTATAAGTCTGCATCTTGATTTCGCTAGGATATTCAAAAATGCCAAGCTTCGCCGTTACGTCCTTCGGCACATCGACATGCACGGGCCCCGGTCTGCCGCTGCGAGCGATATAAAAAGCCTCTTTTAAAATTCTAGGCAGCTCTTCGATCGTTTTAACTAGATAGTTGTGCTTGACGCAAGGGCGTGAAATTCCGATCGCATCAATCTCTTGAAAAGCGTCGGTACCGATGAGCGAGGTCGCCACCTGCCCGCTGATAAGCACGATCGGGATGCTATCGCTATACGCCGTAGCAAGCCCCGTAAGCGCGTTCGTAAAGCCTGGTCCGCTTGTAACGACTGCCACGCCTACCTTGCCGCTAGCGCGCGCGTATCCGTCCGCAGCCATCGCCGCGGCCTGCTCGTGGCGCACCAAAATATGTCTGAAGTATTTTTGTTTGTAAATTTCATCATAAATGTTTAGCGCCGCGCCGCCCGGGTAGCCGAAAACTACCTCGACCCCCTCCTGCCGCAACGCCTCCACGATCATCTGCGATCCGCTAATTTCTTTCATACGCCCATCCTGTTTCGTTGGAATAATTTTGTGATTATATTATTTTGTAAATTAAATTTCACGAATTTAAGGCGCTAAATCGGGTCGAATTTCAAATTTAATAGTAGCAAGACGGGGCAAAATTTCATAATTTAGCGAGAGTAGAAAAGGCAAATTTAAAATTTAGCCATAAATTTAAAACGGACGGGATGTTCGGATTTAAAATTTTAAAGTGCAGATTTGTTTTGACCAAACGCGGCGCATTAGTTTTAACGTAAAATTTTGGCTTGAAATTTTACCACGCGAGGCTTGGATTAAATTTATAAAATTCTTTGAAATTTTATCGTAGCGCAGAGCGATGCCAGCGTAAATTTGAAATTCCATAACTACGAAATTTTAAAATTTAGCCGTAAATTTAGGGCGGGCGGAATCTCGATTATAAAATTCTAAAATCCCGCCCGCATAAAATTAAATTTTAAAACCCTCTATCTACCTGCACGCCTACGCCCACGCTAGCGCAGTTACCGCTTTGCGGATCGCAGTCGCCGAAGCTTGTGACGCTACTGGATCTTTTCGAGCGGATCGTTCCCATATGCATAGGCACCGGCATGTTACGGCGCGAGCTTCCGCCGATTTCGCTATCGCTCATACTGCCAGAACTTCTCCTGTGAGAATAATCATCACGCGGAGGTGGCGGTGGCGGAGGAGGCGGTTTTATACCTCCGTGCGGAGGTGGTGGCATGCCGCCAGGAGGCGGGGGAGGAGGCGGCATCATGCCGCCGTGCCTACCATATCCTGGCGGAGGAGGCGGCGGTAAAGTACCGGTCTCTGTGATCGTGATGCCATTGCCGTAATTTTCAACGCGTTTGTAAGTATAGCCTCCATAAACCGTGCGGGTGCGGGTCTTTTCGACCACGACTATATCGCGATCAGGCTGCACCGGCTGCTGCACGTTAGCTCTAGGCGATATTTCAAAGCTCTTCTGCAGTTTGGCGGTATCGTAACTTGCAAAGCCGTTGATACCCTTTAGCTCATCTGCACTT
The DNA here is from genome assembly GCF_938045405.1 of uncultured Campylobacter sp. Lineage (GTDB taxonomy): Bacteria > Campylobacterota > Campylobacteria > Campylobacterales > Campylobacteraceae > Campylobacter_B. Next base: position 7,403 of record NZ_CALIMW010000179.1, read on the forward strand.
GAAATTTCGCGCTTTTGGCGGTATTGCATAAGCATATCCGCCCTACCCGCATCAAGTCCGCCGATCGTCATCAGCTCGTAGCGACTAGCTTCGTTTATGTTGATTTTCGCCAAGGCGAGGCTCACTAAAAGAGCCAAAATCAATAAATTTTTCATGTGCGCTCCTTTGTTGAAAGTTACTAAATTCTAAACCCTCACGATAAATCTTTGATTAACACGCAAGCAAAATTTTGCTACAATTGCCTATCTTATTTCAAAAGGATCAACCGATGAACGGAATTTTGCTCCTATGCGACGAGCCTGTCGCCTACCAATCCGAACTAAAAAAACTAGATAAAATTTTATCCATGAGCTTTCACAACGTTTTGCAACTTTGCATCGCTGGCGACAATGCCCTTTTTAGCAGAAGCGAGCTTGAAAAAGCGCTCGCAAACGGGCAGGATGAGCGCGTGCGAAAGGCGGCGATAGAGCGCTTTGCACAGATCCTAAAGCAGTGTAATTTCGTACTGGTTCGCGGCGCCGCAGGAGCCGATATGCGTGAGCTAAATTTACAAATCGCCAAGGATTTAAATATTCCCGTTTGCGGATTTTATCCTAACGAAATTGCCGCGCGCATCGGCACGCGCTTGATCACCGCAGCAAAAGCGGTAAGCTTTGCCAGCATATATGAGGATAAAATTTCATTTTCCGCGCTAAGACCTGCACAAGAGGGTGCAAATTCTAAAAAATCGGAGCTTTGCGGCAAAAATTCTGCTTGCGAAAGCGATGCAAAATTTCACGACGAAAATTCCGCTTGCCAAAGCGGCGCGATAGAGCTTGATAAAGTCGTTGCCGACAAAAGCTACTTCACGGACGCCGCAAACTCCACGCGCTGTGAAATTCTAACCCCATTGAAATTTGAAAGCAAGCTCTACGCAAAGGCTCGAGCGAACGTTAAAACCGTCGTACTGCCCGAAAGCGACGATGAGAGAATTCTGCGCGCGGCCGCGATTATAAAGCAAAGCGGCGCTGCAAATTTGATCCTTCTGGGGCGACAAGATGAAGTGCAAAAAAGCGCAAGCAAGCTAGGTCTCGATCTAAGCGGCGTTAAAATTTTAGATCCGCAGACGGATGCGAGCTTGGAAAAATTTGCGCGCGATCTATATGAGCTTCGCAAGGCAAAGGGTATGAGCGAGGCGCAGGCGCGCGATCTCGTTCGCGACCGCACCTATTTCGGCACGATGCTCGTGTATGAAGGGCTAGCCGATGCGATGGTAAGCGGTGCCGGCACGACTACTGCGGAGACGATCCGCCCCGCGCTTCAGATCATCAAGACAAAGCCCGGCATCGCGAGCGTTAGCGGCGCGTTTATAATGTGCCTGGATACGCAGGCTCTGCTTTTTGCCGACTGCGCCGTAGCGCCGAGCCCGAGCGCAGAGTATCTGGCAGGTATCGCGATCTCAAGCGCTGCGACCGCAAAGGCGTTCGGGCTTGAGCCGCGTGTGGCGATGCTAAGCTACTCCAGCGGCGACAGCGGTAGCGGCGATAGCGTGGAATTCATAAAGACTGCAACGCAAAAAGCGCGCGAAAAGGCGCCGGCGCTTTTAATCGACGGACCGCTGCAATTCGATGCCGCAGTCGATGCAGCGGTCGCTAAGAAAAAGATGCCAGGCTCCGCGGTCGCAGGGCGCGCGAACGTATTTATCTTCCCTGATCTTAACTGTGGAAATATCTGTTATAAGGCCGTTCAGCGCACCGCAGGCGCCGTGGCGATCGGACCGATTCTGCAGGGCTTAAAAAAGCCGGTAAACGATCTAAGCCGCGGCTGCAAGGTCGCCGATATCGTAAACACGATACTTATCAGCGCAATTCAAGCGGGAGAGAATTAATGGATATCCTAGTCATAAATTCCGGCTCGAGCTCGGTTAAATTTAAATTCCACGATATGCTAAATCACGCCTGCATCGCAAGTGGGCTCATCGAGGAGATCGGCTCGACGCACGCAAGCGGAAGTATCAATTGCGCCAATGGACGAGGCATAAAAGTTGAAAACGAGCAAATTGCAAATCACGAAACCGCGATTGCGATTGCGATCGATCTTTTAAAACAAAGCGGAGTAATCAACGATCTAACTCAAGTAGGCGGCATCGGACACCGCATCGTTCAGGGCGCGGATTATTTCGACGCTCCCGCGCTCATAGATGATGACGTAATGGCTAAAATCGCCGAGCTTGCGCCGCTTGCACCACTACACAATCCCGCAAATTTAGCGGGTATCAAATCCTGCCTGAAGATCGCTCCGAAAATTCCAAACGTAGCGGTTTTTGATACGATCTTTCATCAAAGCATCCCGCCTTATGCGTATATGTACGCGCTGCCGTATGAATTCTACGAAAAATATAAGGTTCGCCGCTACGGCGCGCACGGCACATCGCATTGGTTCGTCTCGACGATGGGAGCGAAATTTTTGCGTAAAAAATACGAAAACTTCAATGCCATTACGCTACATCTTGGCAACGGATCGAGCGTGAGTGCTATAGAAAACGGCAAGTGTATCGACACCTCGATGGGGCTAACGCCGCTTGAGGGGATCATCATGGGCACCAGATGCGGCTCGATCGATCCTGCAATCATCCCATACATCGAGCGCGTCGCGGGCTACAACGCGCAGGATATGGACGTTATAATGAACAAAAAAAGCGGACTTTTGGGCATCTGCGGTGCAAGCGATCTGCGAAAGGTCTATGAAAAGATGGAGGGCGGCGAGCCGCGCGCGAAACTTGCGTTTGAGATGCTCGTTTACAGCGTCGTTAAGATGATCGGAGCGTATTACGCCGTGCTCGGGCGCGTGGACGCTTTGATCTTTACCGGCGGTATCGGCGAGAATGCGCCGCATTTTAGACAAAATGTCTGCGAGAAGCTCGCTCATATCGGCATCGAAATCGATGCGACAAAAAACGCAAAAAATACTGGCTCGATTAGAAATTTAAGCACGGCGGATAGCAAAATAAAAACGCTTGTAATCCCTACCAACGAGGAGCTTGCGATCGCCGAAGCTACGGTCGATACGATCAACAAAAACTCCGCGCAGATCGACTATCAGAAATACTCGGAATTTTAAATTTAAATTTTATCTAGTGGGATTCCGCGGTTATTTTGCGAGCAAGCAACGCCAACTTGCCTTTTCGTTAGGCAATTAAATTTTAGGCTTTAGCTGCGAGTTTGCGTGAAATGAAAGGGCTTTCTTTATTTAGTGGCTTTCTGGCTAAGACGATACGAGAAGTCGCTACGCTACGCGCGGGTTTAATTTTATTTGTCGCTTCCGATAAGGCTTAAATTCTTGCTCGGAAGAGGCGGAGCGGAATGGGCTATACTTGCGAAGCACCCTTTTACTTTGCTTCGGCTAGCAACCGCAAGCAGGTCTACCGCCCAAACCCCGCCTAGATCGCTACGCGTTAGAAGCGGCGAGATTTTATTTTTAAACAAAGCTTTGCTGGTTAAATTTAATAAATTTTATTTCAAATTTGACCGCAAAATTCCAAAACAGGTCCTTATTGTGAAATTTACCGGATAATAAGGCATAAAATTTTAAAATTTAGCGCAAGCCGGGTTTTGACACGCAAATTTTATTAAAGGAGCGAACGATGAGCGATTTGCTAAATTCACAAGGCGCGCAAGAGCAAGATACGCCGTATCCCGATACGAAATTCACTAAATTTTTCGGGCGACTTTACGCGGCGGTTTTTGCGCTGTTTGCGATCACGGCGCTTAGCGTATTCGTGCTGCCCGAAAATATTTTAGACGCAAGCGCGGCATGCGCGGACTTCGTTAAATTTATGAAGCAGTTTTTTCCAAACATCGCCGCAATCGGCAAAATAAGCCCGCATACGCAGCTTGCGGAATTTCACGTTGCAGCGATGTGGGTACCTATTTTAACGGCTTTCGCGCTAAGCTGCGTGTATTGTCCGATCGCCACATTCTTATACAAAAAAGAGCTTCCCGCAGTCAAGACGCAGCTATTTGTGATATTGCTCGCTATACCTTTCGCTTACTGGGCATTAAACAATTATTTCTACGCCGATTTTGCCATAAACGGCATCCCTCACAGAGTAGGCAGCGGACGGACGTTTCCAACTTTTGCGAGCAGAGAGAGCCTATTTGGCTGGATATCGTTTTTCACAGCCACCTCGATGTTTATGAGTATGCTTGTCGTGATTTCGCTTAACGATATAGTCCACTGGATATATCTATCGAGAAATAAAAGCTAAATTTTATAAAATCGCGGACGAATAAAATTCCGTACCAATAACTTTCAGGGTCATTTTACGAGCGCAAAGCGAGCGAGCGATAAAATTCCGCGCTCCGTTTTAGAACAAAAACAAGCGACGATTAAA
>NZ_CALIMW010000180.1 GCF_938045405.1 uncultured Campylobacter sp.
GGCGGAGTGCTCGGTCTATGTATCGCAAAACGTGCACGCTCTGGGCATCGGCGGGCTGCTCTACGAGGCGCTACAGCGCGCGCCCAAGGCTCAGAACATCGTAGATATAAACGCTTGCATCGCTTGCGGGGATGACGAATATCTAAACGACGCGAGCGTGCGATTTCACGAGCGCATGGGCTTTCGCTTCATCGGAAGATTCGAGCGCTGCGCCTATAAATTCGGCCGCTGGTACGATATGGCGTGGATGCAAAAGCCCATCGGCGAGCATCTGCAAAATCAGCCTGCGATGAGGCCTTTCGCGCGCTTTAGAGATGAAATTTGCGCGAGCGCGGGCATTAAAATTTAATTTAAAGGAAAAACTTTGACGCACTTTATCATAGACGACGAAAATATCGACGTAGATAATATCTTCGACGTCGTAAATCTAAAAGAGGGCGATGAGCTAAATATCGTCTCCAACACCGCCAAAAAGATCGGCGCCTTGACCCTTGCGCGCCTATCGAAGATGGGCGTTAGCATAGGCGAGGTTTTTACGATCGGCAAGCAAAGAAAGGACTTCGCCGATAAGATCATCGTGTTTTTGATGGGCAAGCTCTGCGGGCAGGAAGGCAAGATCGGCATCGTCAGCAACGATAAATTTTACGACGACGTGATAGAATTTTTTAATAATCTAAACTACCGCAAAAATCCGAAATTTGAAAAGATCAGTCTAGCCTCGCAAGCCGCAGGAGCGGGCACAAAACAAAGCAAAACAAGCGGCGCGGCGGAGAAAAAAGCCCAAAAAGCGGAACCGAAAGCTACGAAACAGGAGATAAAAACTCAAAAGCAAGGGACAAAAGCCACAAAACAAGAGCCTAAAACCGCGAAGCAGGAGCCGAAGGCCTCACAACAGGAACAAAAAGCTGCAAATTCTAAAATCGCCAAAGCGGACATTGCCGCGGCGGAGGCACTGATACCCCAGTGCGTGAGCCTGCAAGCCCTCTATGCCGCGTGCGTCGCAAAGCTCGGCAGAGCCAAGGGCTGCGAGGCCTACCGCGAGATCAAGGACGGCGCGCGGACGCGATACGCGAGCATCGCCTACGATAGCGACCTAAAAGACGGCGCCGTAAGGCGAAACGTGATCAAGCTCTACCGCGAAAGCAGCGGCGATATGGCAGAATTTCACAACAAACTGACGAGCGAATACAAACATGCGGGGCCTGAAATTTATAAAGAATTTAAAGAAAAACTCGTCGGAAAGATGCTCTAGGCGCTTCGGGCACTGAGGTTTGAGACGCAGCGATAGTATGCGTCGTTGCGGCGCGCGGCGGCATGATGCAGCGCAACTAAGCGCAACCGAAATGAAACTATTTGCTTGCGTGGCATTGGTTTTATTTTGCCGTATATAACCAAGCAGAGCCCGGGCACTTAGGCATAGCAGCAGAGTGAAGATATGTAGGATAAATTTCATTCTGCTAGGTCTAATCCGGACTAATCATAATTAAAGTTATATGGTTCATAGCCGAAAATATGCAATGTCTTTAAAGCCAGCTCTCTGATCTCTATCCAGGATTTGTTCTGATAGACCAAGTAATAGCCATCTTCTTCCCCCTTTAATATACTGTCGTCTTCAGTGTACTTATCTATGAGCTCCTTAAGTTCTCTTAGCGCATCCCTCTCGTATGGCAGGAAGCAAAATCTAAATTGCCCTAATAAAGCATTCTTGCATTCATCATATAGCCAATCTACTATTTCGTCTGCCAATACATAGTAGTCCTTTGTGGGATGAACGATATATTTGTCCTGATATTCCAAAGAAGCCATTCGACTTAGATGACACATAAGAGCACCTTTCTCAAATATCTCTTTTCCGTTAATTTGCATTTGGGTTTCCTTTTATTGGG
>NZ_CALIMW010000181.1 GCF_938045405.1 uncultured Campylobacter sp.
TCGGCAGCGGCAAGGTAAATCTCAAAGCGGTAAAGGATCTGGCGATAGAGCTGGGACTTTAGGACAAAATCTAAAAAAAGGATTTGGTTAGTGCGAGGCTTTAAAGCCGCGAAATTTTGGCTATATTACAGAACTACGAAATTTCGCGCTGCGAAATTTTAATCGATTTAAATTTTAAAAAACTTTGTAATAAAATGTGCCGTATGTAAGCTTATGGAGGCTACTGACGCTGCTCGTCGTTATTGGCTATAAAACAAGAAGCTCGACGGCAGAATTTCGCGATGTGGATTTGTAAAGCCAGGGAGTTCTAAGGCGTTAAATTTCAGGCTGCAAAATTCAAAATTGAAAAAAATCTAACTGCTAAATTTCGATTAATTCAGTTTGTAAAATTACGCGCATAAGGCGTCTTAATAAAATATGTAATTCCGTGCTTAAAATTCCACGCTGCGACATAAAAAGGAATTTTAATCGTGGCAAACAAGCGCGACATATTGGCTCAGCCGTGAAATTCCGCATTAAAATTTTACGTCGAAACCGCAGACAAAATTCTATGAAATTTTACCGAGAATGAGATTCTGTAAATTTCGTAACGGAGCGAATTTTAAAATTCCGCTCCGCTACTCAAGAATTTCGCAGCATACTATCTTGCATAAAATACTGCTAGTACGTCTTTAGATGTATCATTTTTGCCGGCAGGCTCCTCTTTGCCATCGGACGTTATCTTAAATCCCTGCGCCAAATCTACGCTTTTATCATTATTGACGACGAAATTAAGCTCTATCGTTGCGCTAGACGGCGCTTTTTTATTAGATGCGCCATAACTAGCTTTTAATTGCTCGGGCGTCAATTGCGAATAATACACCGCGCTTTTCAAGAAATCTAATACGCCCGGTAGATATGTCTTATCTTTTTTAGGGTCTTGGTCTTTTAGAATTTCATCCTCTAGCGACTTATCGCAATCGATCAATTCCTTCTGATCTTTGTATTCTATCTTACCTTTTGCTTTTATAGTCTCTTGGAATTTCGTGTCGTTTAGTTTGCAAAG
>NZ_CALIMW010000182.1 GCF_938045405.1 uncultured Campylobacter sp.
GAAATTTGATTTATCAAGAGGCGGATGCGCTTTCCCGAGCCGCGCAGCCTAAAATTTTAAAATTTATCGTTACAAATTTTAAAATTTAGCCTAAATTTACAGCTCGTAGAATTCCGAAATTCTAAAACTCCACGGCGCAGAATTTCAAAATTCTAAAATCCCGGTTCATAATTTCACGCCGTAAAATTTCAAAATTTTGCAAGTTCTAAATTTAGGCTCAAATTCCAGAGGCTTGGAGACAGTGGGGTTTAAGAATTTTGCTCGCTAAATTTCGCCGCTCAAAATCGTGCAAAATTTAATCGGCGCTACTTTTAAGCATAGAAAGTAGCCTGCGCCAAAATCAAGATGCTAGCCACCCACATCTCAGCTACTTAGAACTTCGCAAGCAGCGCGTACGGATCAATCCCTGCCGCAGTGACATTTGAAAAACTGCTCCATAAGGCTTACAAAGCCCGCACAGGCAACTACTTGTTTTGCTTATATTTTCAGGCAGGACGAACACGCTTAGCACGGTCAATATATAACAGCGCGAAAAATTTCAAATACAGCCGTTTAACAATTTTGATAAATTTTGAATTTAAGACAGGTGCATCCCGGCGCCCGGCTCGAGCCCAGTTCGCGCTAGCTTGATTTTTTCGGGCACCGTTTGCTTTGGTCAGCTTTGTTTCGGATTTTTTCTGCACGTCTTGAGTCCGTTTTTGCGTGCTTTACTAAATTTTCTCGGCGAAATTTTACCACGATAAAATTTTACGTAGTAAAGCTATACCTAAAATTTCAAATCCGCTAAAGTTTAAAATTTTAAAGCTGCGTGGAGATTCGCCAAAGTAAGGCTTCGCAAAAATTTAGCTAGAAATTTAAAAGTGTCCGCGCCATTTATTGTACCGAACGTAGGCTAGCGCGACAATACATACTCTACCGAGAACGGCGAGCTGTTATTGCGGTAACTCAAACGGCATGCTACCAAGCCTTACCGACGCAATAAAGCAGGAAGCGGTCTATGTGTATGAATTTGTGGCAGATAAAATTCCACCGCGATAAACACAATAAATTTAGATATTACGGATGATCTGCGTAATTACGATTCTTATGTGTCGCATCGTAAATTTTGCGCGTGGCAAGCTTTGAGCCGAAAATATTGTCGTCTCTTATCGCGGTCGCGCCAAAAAACCATGACTGTTTGCGACGCCAAAAGCTACTTACGTGCAAAGCGAACAAGAATAAAATTTTACCAACCTGGCGCGACGAAAGAGCCGCACCTACGCCGCTATGATTTCACGTACCTTTTCGGTAAAGCTATCGCTCACGATGTATTCGGTCGGATAAACTAGCACCTCGCTACCGTTGCGGATCCGCAGAATCAGCCGCTTGGTGTTTTTTAGCGCCGTATCGCAAAAGGCGAGATGGTAAATTTTATAAATTTTCTCGCGACTTAGCTCGCCTAAGCTTAGCTCAAACTCGAAATCCTGCGCGTTTTTGCGCTGCGTCTCGCGCTCTTTGCG
>NZ_CALIMW010000183.1 GCF_938045405.1 uncultured Campylobacter sp.
TAGCTGGTGCGAAATATGTGGCGCATGATCTCGCGCAGCTTACTATCGACCTCCTCGAAGCTCCACGACGCCATCTGCGCGTTTTGCGCCATCTCAAGCCCGCTCGTAGCTACGCCGCCAGCATTCGCCGCTTTGGCAGGGCCGAAAAGAAAGTCTTTTTGCGCGAGCATAAACTCGACCGCCTCGAGCGTGCTGGGCATATTCGCGCCCTCGCAAACCATGCGGCATCCGTTGGCGTAAAGGGTTCGCGCATCGTCCAGATTAAGCTCGTTTTGCGTAGCGCTCGGAAATGCCGCGTCGCACGGCACGCTCCACACGCCGTTGCGGCCTGCGGGATAGGCGCTTACGGGGATAAATTTTGCGTTAGGACGCTCTTTGATATATTCGCAAAGCCCCACGCGCAGCTGCTCTTTTAGCTTTTTAAGAAGCGCCACGTCGATTCCCTCGGCATCATAGATAAAGCCCGTAGAATCGCTCACGGTGACGGGCTTAGCCTGCATCTGATAGAGCTTTTCGGCGGTGTAGATCGCGACGTTGCCGGCGCCCGAGATCGTGCAAATTTTGCCGTGCAGAGAATCACCTCTGGTAGCGAGCATCTCGTTTGCAAAATAGACCGATCCGTAGCCCGTAGCCTCGGTGCGCGCAAGACTACCGCCCCAGCTTAGCCCCTTGCCCGTAAGCGCGCCGTCAAATCTGCGGGTGAGCTTTTTATACGCGCCGTACATATAGCCGATCTCGCGACCGCCCACGCCGATGTCGCCCGCAGGCACGTCGGTATTGGAGCTGATTAGGCGGTGAAGCTCAAGCATAAAAGCTTGGCAAAATCTCATAATCTCGCCGTCGCTCTTGCCCTTGGGATCGAAATTTGCACCGCCTTTTGCGCCGCCGATATTAAGGCCTGTGAGGGAATTTTTAAAAATTTGTTCAAACCCTAAAAATTTTAAAACGCCCAAATTTACGCTCGGATGAAAGCGCAGGCCGCCTTTGTAAGGGCCCAGAGCGGAGTTGAACTCTATGCGATATCCCGTATGCACGCAGGACTCGCCGTCGTCGCTCATATAGACGACGCGAAACATCATCGTGCGCTCGGGCGCTAAAATGCGCTCTAAAATTTTATTTTTCACGTATCGCTCGTCGCGCTTTAGAAGCGGTATGAGCGAGTATAAAATTTCGGTCGATGCCTGGATAAATACCTCCTGACCGGGATTGGCGCGCTTTAAATTTAGCAGCAAGCCGTCGATGTAAGATTTCATAGTTCCTCCTTTTGAACCGGATTAAATTTTAATTTTTTGGCTTTAGCGATAAATTTTTTCAGCGCCAGCTCCTCGCGGACGCCGATTTTGTAACTTATAAATTTCAAATAATTCAAAATTTCGCGCTCTTTTATGCCGCGCGAAAGGGTGTAGCTTTGCAAGATATATCTTGGAATTTTAATGCGCGAACGTAAAAATTTCGTCGCCAGGCGCGCGTAAGCCTTATCGTTTTTCACGCAGCACAGCCGCCCAAAAACAAAGGGCAAGCCCGTGCGCTGCTGCCAAATTTCGCCCAAATCGTAGAATTTATCTCTGCCCTGCGAAAGCAGAGCCTTTAGAGCATTATCGCCGATTAGCACCTCGCCGCTAAGATCCAGCACGCGAGCTAACATATTTGAGCTCATTGACGCGGGATCGAGTCTGGGCGCCGAGTTTTTGCGCACGAGCACGCTTAACACTTCGCGCTTTGCGACGATTCCTAGAGGCAGTTTGCGGTATTTTGCGCGGCGGCTTTCGATGCTGGAGATTACCGCGGCGTCTATGCGCCTAAAATAAAGATCGGCGCAGAGTTTGCTCGGCACCCCTTTTTTAAATTCTATCGATTTTTTAACATAAGACGGCAGCGGAAGGGATTTTAAAAATACGTGAAATGGGAGCAAATTTAGATAATCGATTTTGCCTAATAACATGACTTTCTCCGAATTTAGCGCAGAAAAGAGGTCAAATTCCGGCGCTAAATCGGAATTTAACCAAAAAATTTCAGGACTTATTTGACCTCGGTGATCGGGATGGATTTGTATTTGCTAAACTCCACTATGCCCTCACCTTTTTTGAAGTGGATGCTCACTCCGTCCTTGTTCTCCATATAGATGCCGTCGGCGGCGCGCTCGCGCTTGAGATCGTAGCTTTTGCCGCTATCGTCCTTTAACACGGCGGTATTGAAATCGTCTTTTGAGCTAAGCGAAAGCTTTTTGCCCTTGTCATCGACGAAATAGAAAGTCTTTGCGTTCTCTTGAGTTATGGTTTTTTCGCTCTGTGCTTGCTTATCCATAGCGCTATCCGGGGATTGGCGGAGCTGGTTTGAACCGCATCCTAGCAAAACTAACGCCAAAGCGGCGCACGATAGAACTTTAAACATATTTTTCCTTTAAATTGAGGTTGCACTCATTGATGAGTGATTTTCGGATATCCCAAAGCTTTTGAGAGAGATCCACTTTGTAGCTCTGCGGATGGACGTTGCGAAGGTGCTCAAGCCAAAATTTACTCTTCTGCTCCTTGCTAAAACGCGCGATCTCGCTTACGCTACGGCGGACACCTACGAATTTGCCCTCCTTGAAAACGGGACGCAAAAGCTTATGCGCGCTGAAATTCGTTAAAATTTTACGCTTGTAGGTGTAAAGCGGATGGAAAATTTCAAGCGGCGCGCTCTCGTCTATACTCTCGTCATCAAGTGCGATCAGATCGGCAAGCGCCATGTCGTTATCTTTGTCGTAGAGTCTAAAGACCTGTTTGTAGCCCGGGTTATTGATCTTGCGCGGATCGTTTGAAATTTTGATCTTAGCCACGATCTCGCCATCTTTTTCGATACCGCTTAGCTTATACACGCCGCCGAGGCTCGAACTATCTCCGCCGGTGATGAGCCTCGTGCCGATCCCCCAGCTATCGATTTTGGCGTCAAAAAGTTTGAGCTGATCGATCGCGTATTCGTCTAGATCATTCGACGCAGTGATCTTTGCGTCATTAAAGCCCGCAGCATCGAGCATCTTACGCGCCTGCTTGGTTAGATACTCCAGATCGCCTGAATCTATGCGAATTCCAAGCGGCTTATGACCGCTTGCGCGCAGCTCCTCAAAAACCTTGATCGCATTTGGCACGCCGCTTGCGAGAGTATCGTAGGTATCGACGAGCAGAAGCGCGCTGTTTGGATAAATTTTAGCGTAAGCGCGAAATGCCTCCAGCTCGCTATCAAAGCTCTGAATCCACGAGTGCGAGTGAGTGCCGATCGCGGGCACGCCGAATTTCTTTGCGGCAAGCACGTTTGACGTGGCGCTGCAGCCGCCTATAATCGCAGCCTTTGCGCCGTAGATGCCCGCACTTCGCCCCTGAGCGCGGCGCAAGCCAAACTCCATCACCGAATCGCCCTGAGCGCTAAAGTTTATACGCGAGCTTTTCGTAGCGATGAGAGTTTGGAAATTTATAGTATTTAAGATCGCAGTCTCGATGAGCTGCGCTTCCATAATATTTGCCTTGACGCGGATTAGTGGCTCGTGCGGAAATACGATCTGCCCCTCGTCCATGGCGTAAATTTCACCGCTAAATTTAAAGCCTCTTAGAAATTCCAAGAATTCTGGCTTAAAGAAATTTAGACTTTTTAGATATGCGATGTCATCGTCGCTAAATCTGAGATTTTCGATATAATCCACGACCTCATTTAAGCCGCAAAATATCGCATAACCGCCGCCGCTTGGGTTTTTGCGATAAAAAACGTCAAAAACCGCCGTCTGATCGGGCTTTGTAAAAAAATAGCCCTGCATCATGCTAAGCTGATAAAAATCGGTAAGTAAAGCCAAATCTTTCATTTACGCCTCTTAAATTTAATCTCGCCTCGCGCAGGAGCAAAAAATCATAGCTTTTTAGCTTCCAGGCTCTTTTTATAAGTCTCAGCGTCGAAGCCTTTGACGCGAGCGACGCCGTCATCTACCGCAGCTTTTGCAACCGCCGTCGAGATCACGGCAAATACGCGCGGATCGAAAGGATTTGGGATCACGTAGTCTTTGCCGAATTTTAAGCTATCCTTGCCCAGCATCTTGCGGATTTCCGCAGGAACCTCTTCGCGAGCAAGATCTGCCATCGCGCGAGCGGCCGCAATTTTCATATTTTCGGTAATCTTTTTGGCTCTTACGTCAAGCGCGCCGCGGAAGATATACGGAAAGCCCAAAACGTTATTGATCTGATTTGCAAAGTCGCTTCTGCCGGTGCCTACGATCGCGTCGTTTCTTACTTCCTCGACCTCGCTTGGATAGATTTCCGGTACCGGATTTGCAAGCGCAAAAATGATTGGATGTGGCGCCATAGTCTTTACCATCTCTTTGGTTAAAACGCCCGGCTTGCTAAGGCCCAAAAACATATCCGCGCCCTTCATCGCGTCCTCTAGCGTGCGATCTGCGGTGTCTAGGGCAAATTCTTTCTTTTGCTCGGTAAGATCGGTGCGGCCCTTGTGGATCACCCCTTTGGAGTCAAGCATTATAATATGTTTAGCGCCTAAATTTTGATACATCTTTGCACACGCTATGCCAGCAGCGCCCGAGCCGCTGACTACGATCTTCATATCCTCGATCTTTTTGCCGCTGATAATGGCTGCATTGATTAGCCCTGCGCCCGTAATCATCGCGGTGCCGTGCTGATCGTCGTGCATGACGGGGATATCGACGGCTTTTTGTAGCTCGCGCTCGATCTCGAAGCACTCGGGAGCTTTGATATCCTCTAAATTTATACCGCCGAACGTAGGCGCAAGCGCTTTGCAAATTTCTACGATCTTTTTAGGATCTTTTTCGTCGATCTCGATATCGAAAGCATCGACGCCGCCGAATTTTTTGAACAAAACCGCCTTGCCCTCCATTACGGGCTTTCCGGCGATTGCGCCGATATCTCCGAGACCCAAAACCGCTGTGCCGTTAGTGATAACAGCTACGAGATTGGCCTTATTCGTGTATTTAAACGCAGCCTCGTGATCACCTTCGATCACCTTACAAGGTTCCGCGACGCCCGGCGTATATGCAAGCGCCAAATCCTCCGCCGTATCGCACGGGGTTTTTACATTCGTTCCGATTTTGCCGCCTATGTGGTACTTCAAAGCTGCTTCAACGTTTACTTTAGCCATTTTATAATCCTTTTTTGATTAAATTTGAAATTCTCGTTTTAACTTCGTCGCTTCCTAAAATTTCACAAATTTCAAAAATCGACGGACTTACACTTCCCCCCGTGATCGCAACGCGCAGCGGCTGGGCAAGATCCTTTAGCTTGGCGCCGTTTGCGTCCAAAAACTCCATCGTCCTTTCCTCGCACTCCTTTGCATTTAAATTTGCGCTTAGAGTATCCGCAAATTTTGCGAGTAAGCTTAGCGAACTTTCGGTTACAAATTTCTTATACGCCTTCTCGTCATAGTAACTCGGGCGGTTTAGAAGAATTTTAATGCCCTCGGCCATCTCCACTAGCGTCTTTGCGCGCTGTTTGTACTGCTGGGCGATGAGATGTTTTTTCGCATGCGAGCGTATATCGACGCCGAATTCCACAAGCTGCATGGCAAGCTCATCATCGCTCGAGTTTTTAATATAATGCGCGTTTAGCCACTCAAGCTTGGTTTGGTTGAAGGTGCTAGCGCTCTTGCTGATATGGTTAGGGTCAAAGTATCGCTTCATCTCCTCCATGCTAAAAATTTCATCATCCCCGTGGCTCCAGCCCAGACGCACTAAAAAATTTAGCAGAGCTTGCGGCAGATAACCCATGCGCTTATACTCCATCACGTCGGTAGCGCCGTGGCGTTTGCTCAGCTTGCTGCCGTCGGTGCCGTTGATCATCGCGACATGGTAAAATTTAGGGATTTTAAAGCCTAGCGCGTTATACAGCACGATCTGCTTCGGGGTGTTGCTTAGATGATCGTCGCCGCGGATCACGTCCGTGACGCCCATCAGCGCGTCGTCGATCACGACCGTGAAGTTATACGTAGGCGTGCCATCGGAACGCGCGATGATGAAATCGTCCAAAATATCGGCAGCGTTAAATTTTATCTCACCCTTGATGCCGTCGTTAAATTCTATCGTGCCACTAAGCGGGGATTTGATGCGGATTACAGGCTCGATACCCGCAGGCGGCGTGCCGGTAAAGTCGCGGTAGCGGTTATCGTAGCGCGGGCGCTCTTTGCGAGCTTCCTGCTGCGCGCGCAGCTCATCCAGCTCGTCCTTACTCATATAGCATCTGTATGCCTTGCCCTCATCTAGCAGCTTTTGGACGTATTGTTTGTAAAGATCAAAGCGCGAGCTTTGATACACGATCTGCCCGTCATAGTCTAGATTGCACCACTTAAAAGCTTCCTCGATCGCCTTAGCAGCCTCCTGCGAATTGCGCTTCAGATCAGTGTCCTCGATGCGCAGCAGGAATTTGCCGCCGTTTGCTCTAGCGTAAAGATAACTAAAAAGCGCCGTTCTAAGTCCGCCGATATGTAAATATCCCGTAGGACTCGGCGCAAAACGAGTTACTATCATAAAATTCCTTTGCAAAAATTACCATTTAATGTTATAATCGCGATCTTGTAATTATAAAGCAAAAAGACTAAATAAAGGTTAAAAATGATAAAGAAACTGCTTTTTTCCGCAATGATCTGTGCTGTTTGTGCAAATGCCGAAGTAGTAAACGGCGTCATCGCCGTGGTAGATAATGAGCCGATCACCGGCTACGAACTAGCCAAAGTTCAAAAACTAACGGGTGCTTCGCCGCAAGCCGCGATGGAAATTTTAATCGGGCAAAAGCTGCAACAATCCGAGATTAAACGCCGCGGCATCGCGGTAAATGACGCGGAGATCGACGCGAGACTCAAAGCGATCGCCGATCAAAATAAGCTTAGCTTAGACCAGCTCAAAACCGCCGTGCAAAAGCAAGGTATAAACTACGATGACTTTAAAGCAAATATCCGCCGTACACTGCTTGAAGAAAAGCTCTATGGCTCGATATTCGCAGACGTACAGCACCGCACGACCCCCGAAAATGTCAAAAAATTCTACACGCAAAATAGCTCTTTGTTTACAACCTTCGATAGCATCACGCTCACCCGCTATATCGCAAAATCACAAGCTCCGCTCGATAAGATCCGCGCAAATCCGAAGCTCCGCCCAAGCGACGTGTATGTGATGAAGGGCACCCTCAAGGCCAATCAAATGGACGAGGGACTCAAATATATCGTCACGAACGTCGAACAGGGCAAATTTTCGCCGATAATCCCTACGCGCAACGGCTACGAGATGTTTTACGTAAACGACAAAAAGGGGCTTCGTACGCTTGATTTTGACAGCGTGCAAGAAAAGGCGATCGAAGGCTACGTAACCTCCGAGCGCAAAAAGGCGGTCACCGAGTTCAACGACAGGCTCCGCTCAAATGCCAATATCCGCATTATCGAGCGCCCACAGGCAAAAGCGCAAGGCGCAAAAACCGCTCCGAAAGTTAAAGTGCAAAAAAGGCAGTAAATTTTAAAATCCGATGCCGCGCATTAAATTTTATAGAATTTAATAATGCCGATAGCGCAAGGGCAAGCGTGCAGCTTATCCGCTCGCGCGTAAAATTTTGATAAAATTTAAAGGCTTCGTGGTGATAACGATCAAAAATTTTACCGAACTTAAAAGCGATCCTAGAAGTAGCGGCATAAGCGCCGTGAACTTCGGCGCAAGCAAATTTTGCTCCCACATCGATACGGCCTTTAAACTCGTCGCCGTTTGGAGCGACGAATATGACGGCGAGGAGCTAAATTTTAAAATTTATACGAATCTACATCATATTGACACAAATTATACTTCTTTGTTTTTAATGCAACATATTTTAACTCAACAACAATTTTTCTAATAATTTTCGTCTGTAAAAATATAATCTAAACGCATAAAACGCCCATTTGCATCGCTTATAGTACAAAATAACACATCCAAATTAAGTCACATCTCAAACCTCGACACTAACCTCCTTAAATTTATCCACAAAAAAAGCGATTTTCTCAAAAACATTTTGCTTCACGCTCAGATACTTCGGATTTAGCGGACTCATTTTAGGTAAAATTTCGTTTAAATCAGTTCCGCTTTCGCTGGCGTATCCGCGTTTTAACGATGCGCTAATATATCTTTTTGCGGCATTTTCATTTAAATTTAACGATTCGATCAACTCTTTTGCTTCGTGTGACATCTCGCCTTTTGCAAATTTAAAAAACGCCTCAACAACGCCAGCTCTATCTTTTAACTCGTCCAAATCGGTATTATTTATAAAGTCCACTATCAGCCCCTCTTTTGAGCGATTTTCCAGGCTGGCGCGGATGATCCTGCGGATCTCTTCGGTAAGCGCGATCTTATCTTTAATCTTTTTATTGTGCTCAAATATTAACCCCAAAATATAGTCTAAATTTATCTCCTGCGACTTGAGTAGGTCAATCTCAAAGACCACGTCGTCCCAGTCCATCTTTTGCGCCTCTTTGCGTTCGCCCGCTCTTTCTTTTCTTAGCCAGTCTCTTATATCGTTATAGGTAGAGCGGTAGTCTTGGAGCGCTCGCACGCTAGGCACTTTTATGCTTTGCATCTCCTGCAAATCCTCTTCGCTTAGATAAAATTTTTCTTTAAATTCGCGCACGGCATTCTCATCATTCAAATTTACCCCTTGCAGAGCCTGCAGCGCCGCAAATTCGTCATAGTTTTGCAGAGCATTTTCTACGCGAAGATACTCGCCAAAAAGCTTAACAAAATCCTTTTTATCCTTTTGCGTTTCTATTGCGTTAGGATCTGAGAAGCGCGCCTCAAGCTCGCTCGTAACTTCTAGAAATCCTCGTCTGGCCTCGCCGGTAGCAGCATCGGTAAAGCCCTGCATATATTCCTTATAGCTTTTTTCCAAAATTACGTTTTTGGTACTGTTTTTACCAAAAAGCGTGATGGCATCGATCGTAGCTTGCTGCAAGTCTCTAAAAGTCACGATATTGCCAAAGGTCTTAGTGGCGTCTAGGATTCTATTCGTACGTGAAAAAGCCTGCATAAGCCCGTGATAACGTAAATTTTTATCTACGAATAGCGTATTTAACGTAGGTGCGTCGAACCCTGTTAAAAACATGCCCACAACCAAGAGCAAATCGACTTCTTGCTTTTTCATGCGTTCACTCAAGTCGCGGTAATAGTCCTGAAACGACCTGCCCTCGATGCTAAAATTCGTCCTAAAATAGGCGTTATAATCTTTTATCGCCACATTTAGAAATTCTTTTGAGCTCATATCCATCGTCTCTGGCTCAAAATTTTCGTCTGCTATCTCACCTATAACACCCTGCTCCTCGTTTTGCGAAAATGAAAAAATCGTTGCTACTTTTAGCGGTCGCTCTTTATCTTTTTGTAAATTTTTAAACGCCTCGTAGTATAGCTTCGCGGCTTCGATAGAGCTTACTGCAAACATAGCGTTAAAGCCTTTACCGCTTGCGTTTAGTCGGTGCGTTTTTTGCCTAAAACGATCCAGGATATACTGCGAAATCTCTTTTATACGATCAGGGTGCAAAAATGCCTCTTTACTCTCCGCAGCGCTTAGTTTTAGCTCATCTTTTTCGGTCTCAAATTCTCTAAATTTAGGCCTTACGTCGTTATAATCAACCTTAAATTTAAGCACTTTTTCATCCCTTACGGCATCGGTTAATATATACGAGTGAAGCTCGCTTCCAAATACGCTTTGCGTCGTCTCCGCTCCTAGCGCATTTTGCGGAAATATCGGCGTACCCGTAAAACCGAACTGGAAAAATCTCTTAAATTTTTTCTTTAAATTTTTCTGTGCCTCGCCAAACTGCGAGCGGTGGCACTCGTCAAATATAAAAACGACCTCCTTTTGATATACAGCCAGCTCGCTTTCGCTTTTCATCAGATTATTTAGCTTTTGTATGGTCGTTACGATTATTTTACCGTCCTCTTTTTCCGTATTTCGTTTTAGTTCGGCGCAGCTATTTGAGCCGTTTACGCTATCTTTTTGAAATTTTTGATACTCTTTCATCGTCTGATAGTCTAGATCCTTACGATCTACTACGAAAAAGACCTTATCTATAAAATCAAGCTGAGTAGCGAGCCTTGCCGCCTTAAAGCTAGTTAGCGTTTTGCCCGATCCTGTCGTATGCCAGATATAGCCGCCGCCCTCCGGCTTTGCATAGCATTTACTAAGATGCGAGCTATTTATCTTCCACAATATACGTTCGGTTGCTGCGATCTGATACGGACGCATGATTAGCAGCGTATCGCTCGCGTCAAATACGCAGTATTTTGTCAGTATGCTTAAAAGCGTATTTTTTGCTAGAAAAGTCGCAGTAAAGTCCTTTATATCCTTAATTGGCAAATTTTTAGAATCCGCCCAGTTGATAGTAAAATCGAAACTACTCTTGTCGCGTTTTGTGGTATTTGCAAAGTAACGCGTATCCGTGCCGTTTGAGATAACAAAAATTTGCAGGTATTTAAATAGCGAATTTGACGTATTAAAGCTCTCTTTGGCATAGCGGTGGATTTGATTGAACGCTTCTCTTATCGCCACGCCGCGCTTTTTTAGTTCGATTTGCACGAGCGGTAATCCGTTAATCAAAATAGTAACGTCGTATCTATTGACAAACGATCCCGTTTGCTCGAATTGATTAACGACTTGCACGCTATTTCGCGCGATATTTTTCTTATCGAGAAGGTAGATATTTTGTATATGCCCATCATCAAAAACAAAATCATAAATGTGATTGTCTTGGATTTTGCGAGTCTTTTCATTCACTCCGTCGTTTGGCGCGTCGAGATATTCGCTAAGAAACCTAGTCCATTCAGATGACGTAAATTTAGCCTCGTTTAGGCTTTCCAGTCGCTGTTTTAAATTTTCTAACAGCTTTGCAGGAGAGTTTATTTCTTTTGCATATTCGTAGCCTTGTGCAACTAGATCGTTTATCAGCTCGCGCTCCATATCCGCTTCGCTTTGGTAGGTTGACGGCTGGATGATTTTTTCATAAACGTCCAGGACTATGAAATTTTTACTCTCGGCTATCGGCTTGATTTCGGTCATTTTCTTCCTTTGTTAGTTTCTTATTTAAAATGGTATATTGAGCTAATTTCCTGAATTAAAAATCCTAATACTCTTTTGTCGTTATCGTTTGGCTCAACACTCTCTTCGGCAGAATGTTTAGAATGACTTGAAATATTAATCAGTCTTGTTTCATACGGTTTTGAATCTCCGCCTGGAGTATTCGGCAAGAGATCGCCCCAGCTTTTATAACCAAGAAAAGTAGAAGTCTTTTCCAAAATATTTCTTAGAAAATTAAAATGGTACTTCTTGATTTGATTGCTCTCAATGGCTTTTTCTATCTCGGCTTTTAAATACAGATGATAAGCAAAGGGCGAATCGTTTTCTTGTTCTTCTAAAATATACACCCCGTCTTCATTATTTTTTAAAACAAATTTATAGGCATTTAGTCCATTGTGCAAAACATTATAAAATAGGGGATTATGCGTAGTAATGATAAATTTTATATCAGATTCGCTCCCCTTTATTCTCTCAGCTAAATTCACAGCTATTTCTATTAGATTGTTCTCGTCCAGCGAACTAACTGGATCGTCTATAAAAATATATTTTAGATCATCAAATTCGTGAGTTGATCGATTATCTGGTTCCGCTATATTTAATTCATTTATTACTTGCCTTATTAATACATAAAAAATACTCCAAATAAAAATACTTTCTTCTCCTTTTGAAATTTTAATATTATCTTCGGAGGCATTGTCATCTATAAAAGAAAAAGAAACTTCTGAAAAATTTGCATCGAATCTAGGTTCAAGCTTTTTACCTACATAAAGCTGAAAAGTATCAATAACCTCTTTATCCAATCCTTGTTCTTGAAATACCCAGCTAGTAAAAGAATTCGGTTGTATTTTTAATTTTGGCTCGACATCATTTTCTATATCGTTATCCCAATAAAATAAATCCTGCGTAAAAGCATTATAATAAATAATTTTCTTTTGGTCAGAGTCACTGTTTTCATCGGCTCCTGATTCTATTAAATTTTTAAATTCTACAGATAAACGAGTCTTACCCGTACCGTTAAAAGCATAAATTAATTGTGCTTTTTTATTCAAATTTTTAAGCTTATTTGCTATTTCGTTAAGAGTACCAGCAAACACTACTATATCTCCTTTTCAATTTCTGTAAAATTTAATAGCTTTTCTCTGTAATACTCATACTGCTTTTGCCTTAACTCTATCTCGCACGGTAGACCCTCGGCTATAGAGTTTACGAGCGTGTCAAATTTGTCGAGTATTTCGACGATTTTGCGCTGGGTTGGTAGTGATGGAACAGGGATTTTATATTCCAAAATAGCATTCTTATTTCCTCGTGGCATTTTTGCGCCTTTTGCATTTTTCATATTATAATCGAAAAATTTATCATCAGCCAAAATTTGATACAAATATCTAGAATTGACGCTTTCGTCGTTTAAACGCAAAACCAAAACGTCGCCACTTGCTCCACCAGTGCAGTCAGCTTGCCAAATTTTCTTTAAATAAGGACGAATATTGCCTATCAAAATATCACCGCTTTCAAACTTAGTACAGTTTCCGCTCGCCGGAACGTATTTTGACGATACTTTCCCTGCTTTATTTTGAAGCAAATTTTCCACGCCGACGTAATTTAGCTCATTTAAAGAGTCAAATTTAATTCTATCGCTCGAGTAGTCTGCAATGCTCCTAAGTGTTTTTAGTTCATACCCCCCATTTTTATTGAGCTCGTCAAAGCTTAAAAGGAAGTCGCGATAAAATTCGTATTGCTTTTTCCTAGCTGTAAGCTCTGCTGTAAGCTCTGCTGTAAGCTCTGCTGTAAGCAGCGTGAAACAGTCCAAAATGCGGACTATTTCACGCTGTACTTCCAGAGGAGGTACGGGGAGTTTGATTTTTTGAAATTTTGTTTTTGAAATATTAAAACGAGTTACTCCATTGGCCGTCTTAATAATTTGTGCTCTCAAAAATTTACTTCTAAAAATATATTTTAGAAATTCTGGTTCAAATAAACTTAAATCATTTAAACGAAAGCCAAAGCAAAAACTATTTAAATAAATTGGTTCTTCTGGTTTTTTAGTAAGAACAGATGAAAATCCACATTCGTTTCTAGTTTCAGACGAGCCTGTAAATAAAACATCGCCGTAAGCAACTAAATTTTGCCTTTCATTATTTTCTATTTTTACAAATTCAAGCGCATTCAAATCTATACTTAAATTTGAAAAAACATTCATATAGGTTATATATTTTACGTTACCGTGTTTTACAAAATCATCTTTTGTTTTTCCGTTTAAACCACCATAAAAATAACCAATCTCTCCAAGCTCCCTAAACTCCACCCCTTGCGGACAAAGCTCGTTTATCAAATCAAAAATTTTACTCATTTCTTGCCTTTGTCTTTTAGCTTTAAATTTATACTTTTGACGGCGTTTATATATTCTTTCTCGACCGGAGTTAGGTTGTTTTGTCGGTATTTTGCATATTCGGTGTCAACTTTTTTCATAGCCTCGCTATGACTTACCGAGCCAGCATTTTGCAAAACGCCTTTGCCGTAAGTTACGCTAAATTTATCCAGCTCGCTTATCCAGTCTCTCATATACATCGGCTCGCGCTCGTGCGCCTTCACCTCGGCAAGATCGAAAAACGCCGAAACCAAGCGATTTAATCTAAAAAGTTCATCCTCGCTTAGGTAATTTTTCGCCGTTTTAGCCTCGTTTAGCGTCGGCATTTGGCCTTTAAAATTTGTAAGCCCCATAAATTCTTTATCTCCGTTTACTCTACTAAAAATAATCTCGGAGGCGGTTTGCTCGCTAACGGCGTAATGAAGCTTGTTTTGAACTATTTTAAAAAATTTAATACTCTCGTCGCTTTTTGGATCGTAGTCGTAGCTAGTGGCGTAAAGGTCGAGTACTTGGCGATACATCGCTTTTTCGCTACTACGGATATCGCGAATGCGTTCAAGCAACTCTTTGAAATAATCGCCGCCGCCCGTGCCTTTTAAGCGTTCGTCGTCAAGCGCAAAACCCTTTTTTATATATTCTCCTAAGCATTGCGTCGCCCACTGACGAAACTGCGTACCGCGAGATGAACGCACGCGGTAACCTACGGCTATAATCAAAGGCAAAGGATAATAAGCCATTTTACGCTTTATATTGCGCCCGCCTTCATTTTGAACTGTCAACTGAAAGTTGACAGTTGCTTTTTCATCTATCTCATTTTCTAAAAAAATAGCCTTTATATGCTTGCTAATATTTTGTTTGGTCGTCTGGTAAAGTTCCGCGATTTCAAGTTGCGTCAGCCAAAGCTGTTCATCAAATTTTTGCAAAGAAAATCTTGACTTGCCATCGCTTGTCGTGTAAATAATAGCTTTCATATTTCGCTGCCCGAATTTATTTCCGCAACGATTTCGTCGATTTGTTCGCGCAAATTTGAAATTTTGGCTACTGTTTGTTTTATTTGTAAATTTAACTCGTCTATATTAATAACCTCGCGTGTATCTTTTGCCTCGACATAAGAGCTTACGGCTAGATTGTAATCGTTTTGGACTATTTTTTCATTATCTGCGAGTGCGCATACATGGGCGATATCTTCTTTTTTACCAAAAATTTCTATTATTTTCGCAATGTGTTCGTCAGTTAGGACGTTGTTGTTTGTTCTTTTTTCAAAAAACCCGCTAGCATCTATAAACTGCGTTTTAGTCTCTGTTTTATGCTTTGAAAGAACAAGGATATTAACAGCTATCGGAGTGCCATAAAAAAGATTTGGGGCGAGCGAGATGACGGTCTCGACAAAATTTTCTTTTACGAGATATTCGCGGATCTTTTTTTCCACACCGCCTCTATAAAAAATGCCCGGGAAACTAACTATCGCGGCTCTGCCTTTTGCCGAAAGGTAGCTGAGTGCGTGCAAGATAAAGGCAAAATCCGCCTTGCTTTTTGGCGCAAGAACGCCCGCAGGAGCAAATCTAGGATCGTTTATGAGCGTCGGATCGTCGCTACCGATCCAGTTGATGGAGTAAGGAGGATTTGAAACGATAGCGTCAAAAGGCCTATCGTCGCTAAGCTTTGGATCTAGTAGCGTATCGCCGAGCTCTATGTGAAATTTAGAGTAATTAACGTTGTGTAAAAACATATTCATACGCGCCAGGTTGTATGTCGTGTGATTTATCTCCTGGCCAAAAAATCCATCCTCGACCTCATGTTTGTCAAAACGTTTTTTAGCCTGCAAAAGTAGTGAACCAGAACCGCATGCTGGATCGTAAATTTTATTTACGCGCTCTTGTTCGTGCATGGCAAGTGCGGCGATGAGCTTTGAGACATTTTGCGGAGTGAAAAACTCGCCGCCGGATTTGCCTGCATTCGCGGCATAGTTCGAGATAAGAAACTCGTATGCGTCGCCAAAAAGATCGATATGGTTGTTCTTAAAATCGCCAAAATCAAGCTCGGCCACGCCTTTTAAAACCGCTGCGAGTCGCCTGTTTTTCTCTGTAACACTATTTCCTAAACGGTTGCTAGTAGTATCAAAATCGGCAAAAAGCCCCTTTATGTCCTGCTCTGACTCATACCCGGATGCCGAACCTTCGATACTTTTAAAAATTTGATCTAAATCGGTATTTAAATTTGCGTTATCGTCGGCATTTTTTACGACGTTTTTAAATAACTGACTAGGGTATATAAAATATCCCTTCGTAACAATAGTATCGTGCTTGATCGCTTCAAGCTCCGGCGAATCGTCGGGCAAGCTTGCGTAGTCAAAATCACCGTCGTCGCCCTCTATATAATCCGTAAAATTTTCGCTAATAAATCTGTAAAACAACGTGCCCAGGACGTATTGCTTAAAGTCCCAGCCGTCAACAGCACCTCTTACTTCATTTGCAATACTCCAAATTTGGTTTTGCAAAGCCTTGCGCTGCGTCTCTTCGCTCATTTAATAGTATCTCCTAAAAAAATTTTATGCATATAAAATGGGAATGCTGCCGATAAAATTTAGCAATTCCATACTCTAATTTTCGCAGCAAAATTTCGCTTCCTAAAATTTCATTGCGGCACGGTGCCGGTGGAGGCCTGCTCGCGCTACTTGCCGCTTAGATACTCCTGTAGCGTTTTAACTTCAAGCGCGGAATCGTCCTTTATCGAGCAGATCGAGCGCGTAGCGGCGATCGCCGCCTTCATCGTCGTAAAATACGG
>NZ_CALIMW010000184.1 GCF_938045405.1 uncultured Campylobacter sp.
TCCAAGACTCTTTACCTGTTTCTATATCTACAGTAGAAAATTTTAAGATATTAGGCAATATATCTATCATGTGCGGTACGAAATAATAATATATATCCCTAGTTTTCCGTGGAAGCTTGAAATTCTTATCGCTTAAAGAACTTAGGAATTTATTGATATCGGCTTCGCCATAATCTTTTTGAATTTGATATAGATTTAGTTTAAATTTATCTTCCAATTTAGGATCAAATTTTTTACCTTGCAACTTTTGTATATATTCTACGTTAAGCCTTGCCATATTAGCAGAGCTTACCTCATCTTTATTAAAGGAAAACGCACTCATAAAAGTGTATTCTCCTGCCTGTCTACCTCCGGGATCAGCTACTACTTTTACATCGGAGTAATATCTGATTAAATATCCGTAATCCCACCACGATAGCACATAATCCTCCCTGCTAGCCTTATTTTTTAGCTCTGCAAGAGGCATTATGGAGTCTTTCGTAAGCGTAGGCGCAACTCGGAATTCATAAATAAAATCCATGCTAGGCATTAGTGCCAAACAGGTTAAAATAGCCAACAAAGTACTTCTAAGCCAGGTGCGTATTTCAAAGTAATTCAGCGTGAAATATATAAAATAAGCAAATCCAAGCGCTATCATCGGCGTAGCGTACATTGTAAAACGAGTTCCGCCGAAAAGTGCTAAAACTCCAAGCGCTATCATCGGCAAGGTTAATATAAACGAACGGAATTTTATCAGTAGTAGAGCCAACCCTCCTACGGCGCATATAAATATAAATAGATGCCCACTAGATTCAAGCACAAATTTTATGAAATTAGCGTTTTCTACCTCATTAACCGTATTTCTAACGCCGTAGAAGTAGAAAATTTCCTCTTTGCTTACATCCTTTAAGATGTATGCTTTAAGCTGTACTGCTATAGGCACAAGTCCGCCGAATATGACGAACGTAATTACGGCGATCGTACCCAAAATCCAAAGAGCTTTTTTGCTTTTATGGCTTGGAATTTTAATCATTAAAAAATATAGCAATGCAATCAGTGAGATTTTGAACAATAAAATATAATTTACAATTATTGTCTCGCCTTCGTAATACGCGCCAAAATTTATAACCGCTGCGACCATAAGAATAATCACTTTGTAATTTTCCTCATTGTGTCTATTAAAAATCAAAGTATAGATTAAAAATATCACTATAATCGCCATATTTAAAGAATACGAGCTGGGATACCACCAATCATAAAACGCCATAAAGACGGCAGGCAAAGCAAAGCTACTCTGCTCGCTTCGCCCTATGAGCCTAATCAAAGCCCATAGCGTTAGCAGCGGCAGAGTAACATTTAACATATCGCTATCAAAATACCCGCCCAAGGTCCTCATATAATATCCCGGCAATATGGTGGCAAGTAGCGCCGCGATGATGCCGGCGCCCAGGATCTTATACTCTCTTGCTATTAAAATAATCGGTACGGCCACCAGCGGCGCTAAAAACACGCTCATATAAATCGTAATGCTATTTAGGCTGACTGGTAAAATTTTACTAAGCAAAAATGCCAGAGTTGGGATCGACGCGCCGTACGGGCTAAGATCGCCCGGCTGGTGAAAGCCCGCTATCATATCGCGCGCGCCCTCGGCATTCGCAAAGGCGTCGTTTGTGGTCATGATGAGCTCGCCATCAAAAGAAAACTGCTCGATCCCGCTAGCCCAATATATCCAAAAAAACCTGCACGCCACGCCGAATATATAAACCAGCGTCATGATCAAAAAAATATCCATGCGTGAGTATTCGCCGTTTGTAATTCTAAATTTTTGCATCTTTTTCCTTGATTTGCCATTTGAAGTACCGAGCGGCAGGCAAAATTTGCCTCTACAAATTTTACTCGCTTTATCACGCCTGCGTTACGTCTTTAACGACATTGTTTAATTTGCGTTTATTATAGCAGAATTTATCGATATTAAAGCGAAATTTTAAAAGCAACCCAAGTCAAGCCGTTTAGAATTTAAATTTGTGATATGCAATTTTGGCGACCATCAAAAAATACGATACGTAAAGATAGAGAAAGATGTAAACTAAATATCCAATATAAGGCAGATACAAAACAACACTAAGCCAATAAACATGCGTATATCTAACATATTATAAATTCCATCTTCTGGGTGCGGAATGAACAAATATAGGACAATAAACATAACGAACGCTTTTAAAAAAATATATAACAATGTTTTATTCATAGGCATATATTTAGCGATCTATGCTATGGCTAAATAGCAGAAACAACCGGTCGTTGCAAGAAGCTTACACCGAGCCGGTGGATTTTTGTGGTTTAGACGAAATTCTCGCCTAATACGCGTCGCACATAAATTTACAGACGGTTTTCGTGCGCAGATTAAGCATGATCGAGCTTAGGCATCTGCCGTCCTTGTTGCCGCTTAGTAGGCGCACGGCGTCGCCCTCTTTCCACTGCGTGCTGTCGCCCTCGATCGTCCTGTAATGCGCGCCGTTAATGACAAGCGACTCGCCGCCTTTTAGCGTTTTATCGATCTTCAGGTCGCTTGCGATCTGGCTTAGATCGCCTTTTAGGGCATTTGCGATTAGTTTTTCTTCGGCCTGCTCATGCGTCTTCATCGAGCTTTTGGCAAAGTCCGGCACCTGCACAGTTTCGGTCTGAGCCGAAGCAAACACGGCGAGCACGCAAGCAGCGTAAATCAATTTCATATTTTCTCCTCGGTTTTTTCAAAATTTCGGCGATTATAGCAAAGTTTACTTAAAAATTTCGGTCTAAATTTAGCTAGAGTTTAAATTTAAGAAATCGCCCGTCTGTTTAAAACAGAGCCGAACTCGATGGCAAATTATAAAATTTCGCCGCAATTTAAAATTTACTT
>NZ_CALIMW010000185.1 GCF_938045405.1 uncultured Campylobacter sp.
CCGCATTATTATCGATTAAACCCGAATTCGCAGAAGCTATCTTCAACGGAACAAAAAGATTTGAATTCAGAAAAGTAAATTTCAAAAAGAGAGTCAATAAGATCAAAGTTTATGCCACGAAACCAATAGGAAAGATTATTGGAGAATTTATAATCGATGATATTTTAGAGGATACTCCGGAAAAATTATGGGATAAAACGCAAACGTATGCAGGCATAGATAAAAATAGGTACTTAAGGTATTTTACCGGCAGAGATGTAGGGTTTGCTATTAAAATCAAATCGACAAAAAGATACCAAAGGCCTATCTGTCCTTACTCGGAGTATCCGAATTTCGTTGCACCGCAATCGTTTATGTATATTTAGAAAACGAAGAAATTAAACCCTCAATCTATGCGATCTATACCATATTAATGATGTTTTTAAAAGCTATTTAAAGGTGTATATTGCATTTAGAATGATAGTGTTTTCGATCCCGCTCTCATTTTAGCGGCAACAAATTTTCTCATTTTTCACTTAAGGGTAAAAAATGAGAAATTTTTTTACGAAAAAAGTGAGAAGTGTTAAATTTTGCGCACCAAACCGATGAGGCCGTCTAAATCGGCATTCCGTAACCGTCTAAGCGGGCAAGCAAATTTAGCTCAGATAGTAACACGCAAAAGCCACAACGGCGACGATAAAAGTAAGCGCAGCCGTTAGTTTATATAGCCGCAAAGCTCCCGCGCAGCGACTTTTCATATCGCGGATTTTAGGCGGTTTGCTAGTTAAATTTAGTTCTAAAAGCGCCGCGTCAAATTTGCCGCATTCTAGCCTCCCCTCCGCAAAATCTCTAAAAATCAGCGCATCAAAATGCAGCCTAACGTGCAGATAAAATAGCCCCGCAAAGGCCGTCAAAAAGCCCGCAATCACGGCAAAATTCGTAAAAATCGTAAGGCAGACGGCTAGCTGAAGCAAATTTAACAAGAAAAACAGCCTATGCGTCGCTAAAAACCTAGCCGTAACCAGCGCCAAGGCTCTGTCGTCCGTCCTTTGGCGGCATTCCCGCTCCCCGCCTTGCGCCGCTTTTTCTCGCTCCGCATTCGTCATTTTCCCTCCTTATTTTGGGCGTTTGGTTAAATTTCCGTTTATTTTCGCCGAGAAATTTACAATGCTGCTTGTTTCTAGCCTTCAGATTTTTAAATTTAATCCCTCAAACCGGACTTGATCACATTTGGCCTGCGCCTATTTCGCGCTTAAATTTGCCGCTTCTTTACTTCGCTTTCAAATTTCGCGGGTGCCGTCTGCTAGCTGCATTATCCGCTCGCGAAGTGAGCTAGAGACGGCGATCTTTTCGCGGCGCGATTTTAGCAAATTTAGCGCGTCGTCAAATCCTAGTCCCACGTAAATCACAAGCCAAGCGAGCAGCACCGACGCGCTCCTGCCGTAGCCCAGCGCGCAACACACTAGCACCCTTTTGCTGTTTTGCTCGGCGGCTCGTTCGTTTGAGCCCGCGGGAGTTTGTCTCGCCTCGGTGATCTCTAGCTTGTTCGCCGCGCCGGGCGTTTGTAAATTTACCCGCGAGCCCGCTTGCTCGTCAAATTTCAAATCTCGCCCGTGTGCGCAGCCGTTTGCTTCGGCGATAAAATTTGACCCTATTTCCACCGCCCTTTGCGGTAAATTTTCGCCTCCGCCAAGAGTCGTTTTTACTAGCCGCTCAAGCTCGTCCGCGCCGTGCCTCAGCTCGTCCGCGCTCGGCGTTATCATATCTAGCATAGATAGGCTCGCGTAAATTCGTGCGCCGCCTGGCCGCTCAAACTCAGCCGCGAGATCTACCACCGCGTCAAATTTGCCCGCCTGCTTAACCGAG
>NZ_CALIMW010000186.1 GCF_938045405.1 uncultured Campylobacter sp.
CCTAAGCGGCGCATATTTGCGCACGCGTCCTTGTAGCCGTAATAGCACGAGATGCGGTATAGATCAATGGCGTTGAATTTATTTTGCTCCACGCCTTCACCTTTTTCAAACATAGCTGCGAGCTTCTGGCAAGCAGGGAAGTTTTGAGAGAGCGTGCATGCGGCGTTGTAGGCATTGGCGGCGGAAGCATAGTCGCGCTTGGAATACATAGAATCCGCAAAATTTAGACACATTGCGCCATTGCCGTTTTTGCACGCATCGCTTTGCACGACGCCGCCTTGTAGGTTCATCGCACGGATACCGTCTTGAACGTCGGCAAAGGAATATTTGCCGCTCTTTGGCGCATCGACTGCGCTCTTTGGTGCGTTGCTAACGCAGCCTGCCAAAAATACTCCAGCGGCGATCAAAGCTAGAATTTTTTTCATATTTTGCTCCTTAATTTTTTGAAATTTGGCGACCTAAAATGTAATAGGTCTCTTTGCCCGCGACTTTTTGTAGCTTGAGCTTAAATTTTTCCGACCAAGCGCTGATGATATCCTCAACAGCGGTCTTGCGCTCCTCATTCGTAGCGTCGTTTTTAATCTTAAAATACGGGTTTGAATTCGACATAGCCACGTGCGCACCGTAAATTTTAAGCTTATCGTTCAGCCCCACGATGCGATCAAGCTCATTATCCTCAAAATCGCATTTCGATAAAATTCCTCGCAGCTGCGCGACCGTCGCGTCGTTTACGCTATATCCTAGCGCTAGCAAAATTCCATCTTCACTCATTCTCATCCTTTCGAAAAAAATTTATCTGTTCGCTTGTGAAATCAAAACGCCTTCGATTATGCTTTTTATATCGCCGTCTAAAATAGCATCGGTTTGGCTATAAGCCTCGCCGCTGCGGTTGTCCTTAACCTGCTGATACGGGAAAAGTACGTAGGAGCGGATCTGATGCCCCCAGCCAATCTCGCTTTTAGGCACGTTCTCGTCCTTTTCGCGCTGCTTCATCAGCTCCAGCTCGTAAAGGCGCGACTTTAGCACCTTCATCGCCGTTTCTTTGTTTTTGTGCTGGCTTCTGTCGTTTTGGCAGTTTACTACGATGCCCGTTGGGATGTGCGTGATACGCACGGCGCTTTCGGTTTTATTGATATGCTGCCCGCCTGCGCCGCTTGCGCGAAAAACATCGACGCGGATATCCTTCTCTTCGATATTTATCTCTATATCGTCATTTAGCTCGGGGCTTACCATCACGCTTGAAAAGCTCGTATGTCTGCGCCCTGCGCTATCGAATGGGCTTACGCGCACCAGGCGATGGATACCGTTTTCGGCTTTCAGATATCCGTAGGCGTTCTCGCCGCGCACGATGAAGCTAACGTCCTTAAGACCCGCTTCCTCGCCCTCTTGAAAGTCCAAAACCTCGATCTTAAAGCCCTCTCGCTCGCAAAAGCGCAGATACATTCGGTATAGCATACTCGCCCAGTCGTTGCTCTCCGTACCGCCCGCGCCCGGATGAATGCTGACGATAGCGTTTTTATCGTCGTTTTCGCCGCTAAGCATCATGGAAATTTCTAAATTTATGATCTTATCCTCTAGCGCATCCGCTTCGGCAAAAAGCGAGTTTATCGTCTCTTCGTCGTTTTCCGAGTTTGCCAGCTCATATAAGCCCTTCGCGTCATCTACGGCATTTTTAGCGTTTAGAAATTTATTTAAGATATTTGAAATTTTAGTTTTTTCCTTGCCGATGGCGCCTGCTTTTGCGACGTCCTGCCAGAGATTTTGATCGTTTTCAAGCTCTTCAATCTCTTTTAGGCGCGCTTTGATGTTCTCCGGTTTTACGACGCCTGCAATATTTTCGACTTTAGTACTTAGGGTTTTTAAAAGTTCCGTGTATTCATAATTATCCAAAATTTAAGACCTTTTTTTATGCTTTTGGCGTGATTATAACATATTTTGGATTAAGGTTGTTTATAAAATTTTATTTAAGGCGGGCATTATGAAGCATTTATCTATTAGGGATATCAAAACCTGCTTGATATTGCCATGATTAATCAGTTTAAGCTCAGTCGAGAGATCAGGCAAGGGGTCGTTTAGTAGCAGTTTTAGCTTTGCTTCTTCTAGCTTCAACTTTTTGCAATCGGCTTTTTTGTCTTCAAGCATAGACACCACTAGTCTTAGCTTCTCTTTTGTCATTTCGCTTTGCACGAAAGCACCTTATATACGATAATAGAGCATAAAAAAGCTGCGATAGAGCAAGCAAAATACGCCCAAATTTCTCCGATAGTTTTTTCAAGAAGCGCGTGCAGCCCTAGCAAAAAGAAAACCAAGCCTATAATGCAAATCACGCCCGTAATTATATTTAATAAAACCGAATTGGCGCTCTTTAAAAAAGAGCGCCTGATGTCGCTAGCTTGAGCGTCTACGAGCTCTACTACCGAAACTATAAATTCAGATATGCCGGCCATTATTTTTTCAGCAACCAAGCGAGCAAAAATCCGACGCCAGCAGCGATCGCGATGCTTTTTATCGGATCTTGTTTTATCGTGTCATTTACGCTTTCTATGCCGTCTTTGCCTTTGAGCCTTAGATCATCTATATATTTTTTGATCTCATTGCTATTTAGCTGATCTAGAATTTTATCTTTAGCAGACTCCGCACGCTCTGCGCCTATGTTTTTGATGGACTTCATAATCTCTTTAAAATCCGCTTTTAAAGAGTCGATATCCTTTTTCAAAGAATCTAAATTTGTCTCTTGAGTAGCCATTTTCGCTCCTTTTGAAGTTTATTTTAGAGCTAAAGCTCGTGGTAGATTTTAGTACTTATTGATTAACGCTCGCTAAATAGACCGCCCTTTCGCGCTTAATTTATACCTTTAATATTTTTTGATATAATTGCCAACCTTAATATTTTATATTGAAAAGAGAGAACAATGCAGATCATTAGAAGTGTAGAGGAGCTAAAAAGCTTCAGGGCATCAGCAAGCGGCAGCGTGGGCTTCGTACCTACGATGGGAGCTTTGCACGCGGGGCATGCGAGTCTCATAAAAAGAGCACGGAACGAAAACGACATCGTAATCGTCTCCGCATTCCTCAATCCGGCGCAGTTTTTGCCCGGCGAGGATCTAAATAGCTACCCAAAAAACGAAGCGGGCGATATTAAAATTTGCGAAAGCCTCGATGTGAACGCGCTTCTTATCCCAAGCGCGGATGAAATTTACGGCACGGAGGAGCCAGCGATCATAGCACCTAAGCCGATAAGTGAAATTTTAGAAGGTAAAACGCGCCCCGGGCACTTCGACGGCGTACTTAAAGTGCTAAATAAGCTTTTTAATCTAACTCGTCCTAACAACGTTTATATGGGTAAAAAGGACACCCAGCAGCTTTTCATCGTGCAGAAGATGGTAAAGAGCTTTTTTATGCCTATAAGTATCATCCCTTGCGAGATCGTGCGCGAGAGCGACGGCTTGGCGCTTAGCTCGCGAAACGCCTATTTGGATGAGGAGGGAAAGCTTATGGCACTTAAGCTTTCGCGCTCCTTGCTAAATGCCAGCTCGCTTATTAAAAAAGGCGAGATCAGCCTAAATATCATCCGCGAAAAGATGCTTAGCGTGCTTGAGCCGCTGGCAGTCGATTATATAGCGTTCGTGGATTATAAATTTAATGAAATTTCGCAGATCAAGCAAGGCGATACGATAATCCTGCTTGCCGCAAAGGTCGGCACGACCCGCCTGATCGATAATATCTGGCTATAAAATGGCAAAACTCCATCTCGTCTCGCTGGGCTGTAATAAAAATTTAGTCGATAGCGAGATCATGCTTGGGCGCTTGCAAAACTACGAGCTCACAAATGAGCCTGCTAGTGCGGATGTGATGATCGTAAATACCTGCGGCTTCATAGCAAGCGCCAAGCAGGAGAGTATCCGCACGATTTTGAAGCTTAGCGAGCAGAAAAAAAGCGGCGCGCTGCTGGTCGTCACGGGCTGTCTGATGCAGCGCTACAAGGATGAGCTCATGCGCGAGCTGCCCGAGGTCGATATTTTCAGCGGCGTTGGCGACTACGATAAAATCGATGAGATGATTTTAAAAAAGCAGAATTTATTCAGCCCGCAAACCTATCTGCAAAGTCCCGCGTTTACCTCTTCGCGTGTGATAACGGGCTCAAACTACCACGCTTACGTTAAAATTTCAGAGGGCTGTAATCAAAAATGCTCTTTCTGCGCCATTCCGAGCTTCAAAGGCCGCCTAAAAAGCCGCAGCATCGAGGATATCGAAGCGGAGGTGCGCGGCTTGGTGGCGCGCGGATTTTACGATTTCAGCTTTATCGCGCAGGATTCCAGCAGCTTCGGTCGCGATCTAAGACGCAGTAACAAGGGCAGATCAAATTTTAAAGGCTCCGAAGGCGAGTTAAATTTTGCGGGCTTTCGCGACGGGCAGAATTCCGATGACTCAAACGGCGGCGCGGCAGATAAAATTTCCGCTCAAGGCAGGCTCACCCGCGGCAAGGGCTCTAGCGAGGAGAACGCGAGCGATGAAATAGCTGATGAGTGGGGCGCCGACCTAGTCGCGCTGATAAAACGCATCGAAAAAATAAAGGGCGTCAAGGTCGCGCGCGTGCTGTATCTCTACCCCACCAGCACCGACGAGCGACTCATCCGCACGATCGTGGACTCACCCGTTTTCGCAAATTACTTCGACATGCCGATTCAGCACATAAACGACAAAATGCTAAGCCTGATGAAGCGCGGCGCGAGCGCGGCGCGGATCAAAGAGCTTTTAAATTTAATGCGTGCAGCGCCTAATTCATTTCTGCGCACGGGCGTCATCGTAGGGCACCCGGGCGAAGGCGAAGCCGAATTTGACGAGCTTTGCGCGTTTTTGCAGGAGTTTAAATTTGATAGAATTTCAGCTTTTGCCTACAGCAAGGAGGAGGATACGGCGAGCTTTGCGATGCCGCAGATCCCCGCACGGACAATTAGTCGCCGTCTGAATAAAATCGAAAAAATCACGCGCGAAGCGATATATAATAGCATGCGTGCGCTCGTAGGCAAAAAGATGCCCCTAATAATCGAAGGCACCAGCAGCGAGAGCGAGTTTTTTTACGGCGCCAAGCCTCTTGCATGGGACAAGGACATCGACGGCGAAATTTTAATCAACGAAAGCTGCGTGCAAAATCTAAAAGTAGGCGGTCTATACGAGTGTGAAATTACGGAATTTGCGGGCGATAGACTACTCGCGCGAGTACTAAAAAGCTCGCAAGGACAATGAAAAACTCGCCAGAAATTCCAAGCAAAATTCTAGCCTTGCTACGAGCTAGCAAAAATCTGCTTGCTTTTTCGCACGGCGTTGATAGCACAGCGCTTTTTTACCTTCTGAACGAGGCGGGCGTGAAATTTGATCTTGCGATCGTGGATTATAACGTCCGCGCACAAAGCAAGGACGAAGTCGCCTCGGCGCGAGACTTGGCGCTTAAATTTAACAAACAAATCTACGCAAAAAGCGTGCGTCTGGGCGCGTTAAATTTCGAGCACGAAGCGCGCGCGGCCAGATACGAGTTTTTCGGCCAAATTTGCCGCGAACGGGGCTATGAAAATTTGATCTTGGCGCATCAGTTTGACGATAAATTCGAGTGGTTTTTGATGCAGCTTGGGCGCGGTGCGGGGCTTAGCGAGCTGCTGGGTATGCAGGAGCTCGAAGCTCGCGAGGACTACGTGATCGCTCGTCCGCTTCTAGGCGTGCGAAAGTGCGAGCTGGAGCAGTTTTTGCGTGAGCGAAACCTAAAATATTTCACCGACGAGACGAATTTGACGGACCGGTTTAAACGCGGCTTTATTCGCGCAAAATTTAGCGAGCCGTTTTTAAACGAATACTTTGGCGGCGTAAAAAAGAGCTTTGAGTTTTTGGCGACCGATTCGTTAAATTTGGCTCCCGAAATTTCTAATCCTGCACCTAAAATTTATCTTGTAAAACGCGGCACAAGCGAGCTTCGCGGCGTGGGTCTTACCTGCAAGAGGCTAGGGCTCGTGCTAAGCTCGGCGCAGCGAAACGAATGCGCGCGCTGCCTAGAAAACGGCGCAGGCTGCGTGCTAGGCGGCAAGGTAGCCGTGGGTGCGGGCGAAAATTTTATTCTCGTAACGCCATATATCAAAGCGGCGATGGACAAGAAATTTAAAGAAGCGTGCCGCACCTTAAAAATCCCGCCGATAAACCGCGGATTTTTATTTGCCATGGGAGCGGATCTTGCGCTATTTGAGGAGCTTTTATGAGCGTTTATTTTACCTCCGATCTACACTTCGGCCACGAGCTGGTGCTGAAAAAATACCCGAATTTTAGAAAAGGCGCGAACGTAGCCGAGATGGATGAAAATCTCATCGCCGCTTGGAATGCGCTTGTTACACCCGAGGATCTTGTCTATAATCTCGGCGACGTCTCCTTTCACAAGGATTTTGCGCACACTTGCGAGTTACTTCGCAGACTAAACGGGCGGCATTTTTTGGTGCTCGGTAACCACGATGGACGGATTGCTGCGATGAAAAATGAACTGCTAAGCGGACGCAAGGCGGACGGCAATTTTATGTTTGAGCAGATCGTGGGCTATGCCTTTGTGCGCCTATCGCATAAGAGAGCGGCTCTGTCTCACTACCCGATGATCGAGTGGGCAAACTGCCATTATGGCGCGCTGATGCTCTACGGTCACCTGCATGCAGATATCGCCGAGGTTTCGGGCAGAGCGCTAAACGTAGGTTTTGATCTGCACGGCAAAATTTTAAGCGAGGACGAGGTGTGGTCGTATCTGAAAGATATCCCGCCCAAGGCTCATCACGCAAGCGAGCTAGAGGGCATTAGCGATAGCGACGACGTGGAACAAAGGCGGATTCTGATAGAAAATTTTTTACGTAAAATTAATCTAGATTCGTAAAAAATATAATTTACGGCGCAAGACGGACCCTTTGCAGCAAATAAGTTTAAATTTAAAAGCGAGCCATTAAATACGGATTGATTTTACCTAGTCAAAATTTCATTATGTAACGCGAGATAAATTTAACAAAACGCAACCGCGAACGAGTAACCAAATCGTATCAAGCAAGCGTAATATTGCAAAGATAAAATTTTAAAATTCTGCCTAGGTGCAGAGCGAAAAAATTGATCTAGCGGGCTTCCAGCATTGCGATTTTGTTGATGTAATCGGCGAAATTTAGATTTATCAAATTTGTTTTGATGAAGATGCGCGTAAAAATCACATAACCGATCTCGTTGCTAAGTGTGCCGTCTGAGTAGATGAAAACGTTGGTGAGAAACTCGCTATTTTCGGATTTGTAGAAGGTCTCGATCTGAAAATTTAAAAGCTCGTAAAATAGCTCGTCAGTATCGCTCATCGCCGCCTGCATCTCCTCGTCGATACGCATTATATCGGCGTAGAGCACGCGCTCTTGGTTGGCGACGACGAAACATGCGCGGTTATTAAATTTAAGCGCAAACATCGCCATATTTTCAAAATCGCTTTGATTTTTTAGCAAGAAGTATAAAATTTTAAATAAACTGGCGTGCGAGCTAAATTCTATTCCAAAAGTCTCATCCGCCGCCTGTGCACTTGCGCGAGGAAATTCTACTATGAAGCTATCATCGACTTTTTGATAAATGCTATTTTCTTTAATCATATAATCCTCGTTAAAATGCACTCTTTGATTTTCGTCGTCTATCAGTACGCAAGAGATTAAATTTTTATCACTCAGATCCGCAAAGCCCGCCAGCGAGGTAGCCAGATCGTTTTCTTGCGCTATAGGAAAGCGATCGGATTTCTCATCCAAAATTCTTTTGCCAAAGCCCAATTTTCTATAAAAAAACTCGCATGCGCCGGCACTTTTAGCGACGCTGAGGAATGATTTTGCCTTAAATAGTGCCATTTTCTCTCCTAAAATCGCAATTATACCAAAAGACTATTATTTCAAACTAAAATTTAGCGTCCTGCTCGGCGCTTGCAAAAAGCAGTCGTCTAATCGCCTCTTTGCCCGCTTCAAGGCCAAGTCCTTTTAAATTTAGCGGTGCGCTGAGGCTGTAATTTATACGCGAAAAAGGCTTTGGCAAGACCATCTGGTCCCAGCTGCGAAATTTCCAAAAACTGCTTGCTTCGTAATTTAGCGCGTAGATATCTAAGCTTAGCCGCTGCGCAAGGATCACGGCGCCGTCGGCGACGCTGTGAAGTGGGCCGCGCGGACCGTCGGGAGTGATGATGACGTCGGTGCCGTTTTTTATCTCTTTAATCGCACCCATAAGTGCGCGTGCGCCACCCTTAAAGCTACTGCCGCGGATCGCACCGATGCCAAAATGCGAGATCACGCGCGTAATGATTTCACCGTCTTTGTGATCGCTGATGATGACTTTGGCGCGCCTCTTGCCGAAATCCCGTAGCCACCACCGCCTATAAGCAAAGCTCATCATCGCTAATCTTCCATGCCAAAACACGACGACGCAGGGCTTTTCGGGCAGCTTCGTGGGGGTAAATTTAACCCTGCACGTTAAAAAAATACACCAAATCAGAATAAAAATGAGATATTCGGCGACGCGGAAAAATAGCCGCTTTTTAAGCGATAACTTTTCCATAAAGCGCCATTCTGGCGGTCTTTTCGATACGTACTCTGCGCGTTTTGCCTAGCAGCTCCTCGCCGCCTTGCGCGCAGATTAAAAAATTTGAAAAGCTTCTACCGCACGCGGTGCCGTCCTCGCGCAGCTCCTCGAAATATACGTCGAAAATTTTATCTTTTTGCGCCCCTGCGATCTCGTCTAAAATTTTAGCGTGAGCGCTTTGCAGCCTGCTTAGCCTTTCGCTTGAAATTTCATCATCAAGCGGCTTTAAATTTGCTGCCGGCGTGAGCGGTCTCGGGCTAAATTTAAAGGAAAAAACCTGCTCGAATCTCACCGCTTCTAACACCTCCATCGTCTCGGCAAAATCCTCCTCGCTCTCGCTCGGATAGCCCACGATGATGTCGGTGCTGATCGCCACGCCCGGGCAGCTTTGGCGCAGTTTAAGCGCGCGGTCTAGATACCACTGCTTGGTATATCCGCGCTTCATATCGCGCAAAACCTTACTAGAGCCGCTTTGCAGCGGCATATGCATCGATTTGCAAATTTTAGGATTATTGCAAAAAACGTCCAAAAATTTATCGTCCATATGCAGCGGATGCGGGCTAGTAAAGCGGATGCGCTCGATGCCCTCTATATCGCTAAGCCGCATGAGCAAGTCGCTGAAGTCGATTTTTTCGTGCGCGCTAGAAAAGCGCTTGCCGTAATTGTTGACGTTTTGTCCGAGCAAAAATATCTCTTTAGCGCCGCGAGCGGCGGATCTTTCGGCTTCGCGTAAGATGATTTGAGCGGGGATTGAAATTTCATCGCCTCTAGTCTGCGGCACGATGCAGTAGGAGCACTTTTTGTCGCAGCCGATCATTATGTTTATGAAGGATTTATATGGCGAGCTCGCAAAATCGCCGAAGGCAAACTCGCTCTCGTCGTAGTTTATGTCCGTGCTGATAAATTTTGGCGTACGTACGGCTTGCGAAATTTTAGATACGTTTCTGGCGCCGAGTACGAAATCCACGAATGGTGCGCGCTTAAAAATTTCTCCGCCCAGATGGCTTGCGGTGCAGCCGCAAACGCCAATTTTAGAACCCTTTTTTCGCGCCTTATCAAAAGCGCCGATCTCGCTAAAGAGCTTATGCACGGGCTTTTCGCGCACGGAGCATGTGTTTATTAAGATTAGATCCGCAATATTTACGTCGTCGGTAATCTCGTAATCTTGCTCTTTTAGCTGCGCGATAATATGCTCGCTATCGCGCACGTTCATCGCGCAACCTAGGGTCTGGATGAAGAGGAGTTTGCTCAAAGGATATGCACCTCGTACATATACTCGTTTTCGTTCAGCCCGTATCGCACTATGCGCTGATACACGCTAAAACCTTTAGTGTCGAAAAAATCCACCAAAG
>NZ_CALIMW010000187.1 GCF_938045405.1 uncultured Campylobacter sp.
GATTGTAATCACGGTCGTATCATACGGCGCGGGCGCGGCATACGGCGCAGCGCTTGGTAGCGCCATCGGGGCGAGTGCGGCGACGGGCTCTGCAATCATCGCAGGCACGATAATGGTCGCAGGAGGGCTGCTTTTAAACGCCGTGATGCCTATGGCGAATTCCAAACTAGGCGGCTTCGATAGCCAAACGTATGAGCGCTCCAATACCTACGGCTGGAACACACCCACAAATCAAGTCACTCAAGGAGCCGTGGTGCCTAAAATTTACGGCACGCACAAAATCACCCCGCCGATGATCGGATCATACATCGACGTAAAAGATGACAAGCAGTATTTCAATGGGCTATACGCCCTAAACGACGGCGAAATAGAGGATGTAAAAGATATAAAGATCAATGGAGAGCCGATAGGAAATTTTGCGGGCGTAACGCACGAAATAAGATACGGCGACGACAACCAGGCGATAATTGACGCATTCAATGATACGCGCGTCAATAAATACGTAGGCAAAAAGCTAAATCCCGATATGAGCTACTCTCTGTCCGAAACTGAGGGAAACGCAGTAACGGGATTAAAAATAACCCTAGCGATGCCGAATGGAATTTTCTACGCTAACGACCAAGGCGGAATAAGCGGGTATAGAATAAGTCTGCAAATAGAATATTCGCCTAACGGCACGGATTGGACCACTTTAGGCGAGAGAAAAGTATCGTATAAACTAGATTTTAATATGAACGACTACATAACCTATAGAGAGGGAGAGCATCACGATACGTGGATATTTACCGATCCCTATACAAAAAAAGGCAGGATGTTTCGCTCTAGACGAGCTCTAGAAAAATATGTTTGGGATCATTACGCAAAACCCGTGTATAGCGAACCGTATAATGAAATCGAGGGCGCAAGCACCTCCGCAATCAGGCGAACGGCTGAAATTAACAATCTCCCTCCGTCGAAATACTATGTCAGGGTGAGATATTACGCGAAGCCTCAAACCTCCAGCCGCTACGGCTCCGCGTGCTTTTTTGAGTATTTAGAGGAAAGTATTAGCGACGATTTTCTCTATCCACATACCGCACTTTTAGCCGTCAGAGCTTTGGCAACGGACCAATTAAGCGGCAATGCTCCTAGAATTTCGGCGGTCGTAACGGCTAATACCGACAATCCCGCCGAGATTTGCAAACAAATTTTGCTAGATAGCGGAGTGGATAAAGAAAAGATAATGCCGAGCTTCGAGGAATGGGGAAAATTCTGCAAGGAAAAGGGCTATACTTGCAATATCGTATTCGATAGCGAACAAAGCGTCAGGCAGGCGCTAGATAGCGTTTCGCTTTTAGGGCGCGCGTCGATCATTCAAGCGGGCTCAAAATTTGACGTAATAATGGAAAAAGCTGCACTAAACCCTACACAGAGTTTTCTTTTTACGATGGGAAATATCCTAAGCGGCACATTTAAGCAGAATTTCTTGCCCCTCGTAGATCGCGCAAATTTTTTAGAGATAACCTATTATGACAAAGACAAGGATTATGAGCCAAGCGTTATATCGATTTCAAATTCTCCGCAGCAAAGTCATCAGGTAATTAACAAAACGGGTGTAACTCTACCCGGCTGCACCGACGAAAAACAGGCTAGAGCCTACGGGCAATTCCAGCTAAATTGTAATAAATACCTCACGGAAACAATAGAATTCGAAGCCGATAAAGATAGCCTTGTGTGCCGCTACGGCGATATAATCAAGGTAAGCCACGATACGCCTCAATACGGCTTTTCGGGCAGATTAGCGGAGGATAGCAGCGATGTTTTAATTCTTGACCGCAAAGTAGAAACGCAAGTGGGCAAAAAATACGTAATTCAGGTGCGAAACGACGTCAACGAGATAAGTGAATTCGAAGTATTGGGCGTAGATAAAAACAAAATAAGTCTAAATTTAAGCGGCAAGGCATTTAAAAAATACGATAATTATGCTTTTGGCGAAATAAACAAAACAAGCAAATTATACCGCGTGCTAAAAATTGCCACGGGCAGCGAGCTAACGAGGCAGATAACAGCGATCGAATACAATGAAACCATCTATAGCGATACGGGCGAAATTGTCGTGCCCGACATCTCGTCTTTAAAGCTCTCAAATTTACGCGTAAGCGATTATATCTATGGATGGCAGCAGGGTAATCCATACGATGCTAAGGGCGGTGTGGAGCGGCGAGAGCTTGTTTTATATCTTTTCGTATAAGAAAAAAAGCGAAAAGGATTTTGCTAGCGCTAAAATTTACGACAGTAGCTTCTCGTTTGAAGCCGTAGACGGCGAGATATACAATATCGCGGTAAGCGATAGCGCGGGCAATAAACTAGAGATGGAGTATAAAGTGCTCGGCAAGTTAGCCCCGCCGCCTAAAATAGAAAATTTAAAGGCTACCGAGCTGCGCGATTTTTGGAGCATCAGCTGGGAGTATCCCGACGTGCCGATAGACTTTAGCCATTTTGAAATTTATGAAAACAATATATTGGCGGCGAGAGCGCAGACGCTGGGGTATGCGCTACCGAAGACAAAACTAAGCTGCGAGATAAAAGTGTTTGCAGTAGATACTAGCGGCGTAAAAAGCGAAGCCGTT
>NZ_CALIMW010000188.1 GCF_938045405.1 uncultured Campylobacter sp.
AGGTGATAGCGGTCTTGCATAGGCTGTTTTATCGGGCATTGTTACTTTTAGAATACCTTTTTGCAAAGCGTTCATATCAATATCTGATAGTCCGTCGCTCGTTATTTTGTCCCATAAATTTTGTGCCTGTTTACGTAAATCAAATATGCCACTATCTTTTCCATCCAACTTATCTAATAAATTTCCCATGTCATACCATAATGTTATCCAACCGACAACAGGGATAAATTTAGTAATTGCAATAAGCCCAAAATCCACAGCTACGCCCACGACAGTATGCCCAAAACTTTGACCGTCAGCTTATATCATCGACTATACAAGCCAAACCATTTGCTAATCCTACTTTCTTGATATAATCGTCTAGTTTTTCTAATTCAATTTCTGCGTATCTTTTGCCATTTGTTTCTACATATTTTTCTAAGCCACCAAGAGACATATTGGTACCAGAAAGCGCATCTTTAAATAACTCAGTTAATTATCTGGCTAAATCACTATTTTTCTAAGTCTTACTTCTGCTTTGTCTAATTCTTGTTTAGCAACCAATTCTCTACTCATGCTTTTCTCCTTTTTAAGTTAAAATTTCTTTTCAACCAAATTTAAATTTATATGTTTCTTATCAGAAAAATATTTTTGTAAATCTAAATAATCTTGCTTATGAATTATATAAACCATATGAAATTTTCCACCATATAATCGCATATCAATTGTAGCTAATCTCCACAAGCGACCACCAATATATTGCGGATAATCAAAAATAATAGCTGGATATAACGAGAAACCTTTCAATTCTCCGCCTAAAATCAAATGAAAAATAAGTTTAAATAAAAAATTTAAAAGAAACCAAAGTATATAATAGACCATTATTATAAAAACATATAGCAATGATTTTTCGCTAATTGAAATTAAAATAATCAAAAAAAAATAGAAACAAATGAAAATATACTCCAAGAGAATACGAAAGCTTAAAATTTCTTGTAATAGGCTCTAAATCTGTCAAGTTTTTAACCCTTTTAACTTCCCCATTTATAATAAATTCTATCGTTTTATTTGTGAATTTAGTTTCGCATTTGTTTTTGATAATGTAGTAATAAAAGGCCCAAATAATATGTAAAATTACAAACACAAAAGGAAAATATAATAAAATTTTAATTTCTTTTTTGTGTATATTGTCCGCGTAATCAATACAGGCAGTTGATAAAATCACAAACGCCCCTATAAAACAAAATAAATCCAAATTTTTAAGAAAGAATTCATAAGGATTTTTAATTACTATCGGTTCTTTATCGTAGTCTCTTTTATTGAAATCGTTTAAATTTGCGTTTTCATTTGAGTTTAAAT
Organism: uncultured Campylobacter sp.; assembly: GCF_938045405.1. Taxonomy (GTDB): domain Bacteria; phylum Campylobacterota; class Campylobacteria; order Campylobacterales; family Campylobacteraceae; genus Campylobacter_B. The sequence goes on from NZ_CALIMW010000188.1 coordinate 1,339, forward strand.
CCCGTTTTTTAACATTTTTATTCCAGTTTTCAAAATTTTCCAAATTTTATCCTTCCATTTTCTTTACTTTTCTCGTCATTGCGGGTAAACTTTGCAAGCGAAGCAATCTGCCGACAGTAAATGTTATAAAAATCTCAGTCCTTTTCTCGCCTTGATTTGGTTGTTTTTACGAATTCTATATCCACCTTACTTAAGCAGCTATAAATTTCCCGTGAGTCTTTAGCCGCTTCACTTACTCCAGCCCATTCGGTAGATCAGCTCATCGATAAGAACAGCCTTAGAGCCTTACTTTACGGTGTTAGAATTCTCGTCTATCGTTATCTCTTTGTAGTTTAGATCAATACTTTTGATATTATTATCCGCAAGTGAGCTTAATTCTCCTTCGTCGGTAATGCCGTCAGAATTCGTACCTTTCCAAATTTTAAGCTTATTAAATATCTCGTCCTTTTCATCTATTACGTTGTCGCCATTTAGATCATAGGCCCTTTAAAGCTTCATAGCCGTTGGTCGCTTTTTTATCGGTATATCCGTAAACGGTATTTAAAATAGTATGATTTCCAAATAGCTCATTTCCATTATCTATTTTACCGGACACCATCCCCCTATCCCTCAAACAGATCAAAATTTTATCTGCAAACTGCCTAAATTTTAAAACTCAGCTTTTTGCAATGGGCGATTTAGAATTTTAGAAAGAGCGGTGCGGAAGCGAGGATAAAATTCATCCGCTTTGCGTAAATTTTACGTCGTAGTATTCGAGCAGAAGCGGAAAGCAAAAGTAAAATTTAACGGATAGCGCCACATTTTTATGTGTACTTAAACAATACGATTAACGCTAATACTTTTTCCTAGATACTAGATATTAAAGTTGTCCGCATTAAATTCGCCATCATTTTCGCGTAGTCTTATTTTACGCAAACATGCGATGAAATTTCAAAATTTCAAATTTTACGCCGCAAATTCCTAGCTATTGCCGCGCACTTGTATTGTTATATATGATTTAAATAGTGGCAAATTTAGTCTCGAGCGATTCTAATATCTCGATCGAAGCACTGTATTAAATTTAAAATTTATCTCAAAAAAGAACCTGTCTTAAGGACTCAATAACCGATCAACTTACTCCTTCGCGCGCCAAAACGACTTTGAAGGTTTTTAAGATAATAACGATGTCGTTCCAGATTGACCAGTTTTTCATATACCACGTATCCATGCCCGCCCTGGTCGCAAAATCCACGTCGCTGCGCCCGCTCACCTGCCAAAGCCCCGTAATACCGGGCTTGACGGCGAGTATGAGATCTGCGTATTCGCCCATATCCTTGCGCTCGTATTGCGCGCACGGGCGAGGACCTACGATGCTCATTTCGCCCTTTAGGACGTTGATCAGCTGCGGAAGCTCATCGAGCG
>NZ_CALIMW010000189.1 GCF_938045405.1 uncultured Campylobacter sp.
TACGCGTTAAAGGCGGCGAGACTTTGTTTGTAAGAAAGCATTGCTCGGTTAAATTTAATAAATTTTATTTCAAATTTGACCGTAAAAATTCCAAAGCAAGTCCTCGTCGTGAAATTTTACCGAACGATAAGGCATAAAATTTTAAAATTTAGCGCAAGCCGAGTTTTACCGCGCAAATTTTTAAAAGAGCGAACGATGAGCGATCTGCCGAATCCTCAAGGCGCGCAAGAGCAAGAGCGCCGTATCCCGATACGAAATTTATTAAATTTTCGGGCGACTTTACGCGGCGGTTTTTGCGCTGCTCGCGATCACGGCGCTTAGCGTATTCATGCTGCCTGAAAATATTTTAGACATAAGCGCGGCATGCGCGGACTTCGTCAAATTTATGAAGCGGTTTTTTTCCAAACATCGCCGCGATCGGTAAGATCAGCCAGCATACGCAGCTTGCGGAATTTTACGTCGCGGCATTGCGGATCAGCCTTGCGGGATTTTTCGTGATAAGCTGGATATAACGACAGGAAGGAACCTCGGGGCGTAAAGATGTAGCCGCTCTGTTTTTTCGGCATATTGATAGGATATGGGGATTACTTTACCGCCGATTTTGCCGTAAACGACATCTGTCACAGAGCAGGCAATGGTCGGACATTCCCGAAATTTCAAAGCAGAGAGCCTGTTTGGCCGGATGTCGGTCGCGAGGATATTTTTTTCATGTGCGACCCTTTTTATTACGCTTTTCATATCCAAGATCGCTCGCGGAATTTATATATCGCGGAACAAAAACGATAAGCATCCGAGCGACGATTAAATTTAAACCGCAAGCGGCCGCTTTCAAATTTTAAAATTTCACTAAATTTTAAAATTTTATTCGCGCCACGTAAGGCGGAAGGTCGTTATCTCGCCCGGCACGCTGTCGTAGGAGATAGAAAAGGAGTATTTTTTGCAGACCTCGCTTACGATGCTAAGCCCGATTCCAAAGCCGCCCTCGCTTGAGTTAAAGCGCGCAAAGCGCCTGAAAATTTCGCCTCCCTTTTTACTATCGATCCCCTCGCCGCTATTTGAGATCGCTAGCTCGCCGCGCCTTAGCCGTACATCCACGTAGCCGCCTGCGTTTGCGTATTTTACGGCATTGCTTAGCAGATTGTCGATCAGGCGCGAAATTTCATAGACGTTTGCGTTCATACTCGCATCCGCAAGATCGGTTTTAAGGGTAAGTCTGCGCTTTTGAATAAACGGCGCGAAATATTCGCAGCGCGAAGCGACTAGGCTTTTTAGATCGATCGAGCTAATCTCGCCCTCTTTTTTCATGCCGAAGGTCAAAAACACGAGATCCTCGTAGATGCGCGAAAGCGTCTTAGCGGCAAGGTCGATATTAGCGACGCGCTTGGCGTTGTATTCTCCAAGCTCTGCGTGCCGCATTGTCTCAACGCTCATCGAGATGATGCTAAGCGGAGTGTTGATCTCGTGGGTACTATCTTTGATGAAGCGATTTAGCGTGTCGATCTTATCGTAAAGCGGCTTTGTGCCTAGCCGCACCAGATAAAACGCCACGGCTAATATCACGCCCAAAAGCGCTATCATCATCGCTGCTGTTTTGATACGAAGCGTTAAAATTTCGCCCTGCACGCTACTTCCAAGCAGAATGATTTTAGCCTTGGAAAAGGCGTTTCGCTCCTCCATATTTTGCAGATTCTCATAAATTCCTAGCCTTCCGCCACTTATAAATTCCGCCTTTAGCTTCGCTTTATCAAGTGCGCCAAGCTCACCACTGCAGCCGTAAATTTCATCAGAGTTTGGCTTAAATATACACGCACTCACGCCCTTTTCGCGCTCAAAGTCCGCTAGCGATTCCAGCCCGTCCATGCTTGCTTTCATATAGATCATCATTTTGATCTCTTTTAGCTCTTTTATCCTGTGCGAAAGTAGCGCGGCTTCGTTCATCCTGTAATTTATCTTGAAAAAATATCCTAAAAACAACGCACTTGAAATGAGGTACAAAGATAAAATTTTAAGCGTTAAAGCGGTCTTTTCAGACATACAGATACCCTGCGTTACGGCGATTTATGATGTGCTCTTCGCCTAGGACGCGGCGTAGATTTTTGATGTAAGTTCGCAGCGCCTCTTCGCTCGGCGTCTCGTCGAATGTATAGATCGCAGAGAAAATTTCATCCTTGCTTAAAAGTCTGTTTTTATTTTGTAAAAAAAGCGCCAGCAGCTCACGCTCTTTGTTTGAAAGCGCGACGGGCACGCCCGATCTGCGTAGCTCTTTGCTTGCAAAATAAAATTTAAAATCATCGTCAATAGTTACAAAATCATCAAAATTATGGCTGAAGTTTCGCTTTATGAGCGAATTAACGCGCAGCAGCAGCTCTTTTAGCTCGTATGGTTTTTTGAGATAGTCGTCGCAGCCGCTTTTAAAACCGACCTCAAGGTCATCAAGTGTATTTAGCGAGGTGGCAAATATCGCGGGGGTGCGATCGCCGCTCTTGCGCAGCTCTTTTAAAAGTGAGAATCCGTCGCCTTTGGGGATCTTTACGTCAAATATAAAAAGATCAAATTTTTGCTCATAAGCAAGATCTGCAGCGCTTTGAGCGTCGCTGCAAACGCATACGTCAAAGCCCGCGTCTTTTAGATATTCGCCGATGAGATCGCAAAGGGTCTCATCGTCCTCTACGAGTAAAATTTTACTCACTACATCTCTTTTTTCATCTCTTTTTTCATTTCGCCTTTCATCTCATCCTTCATATGTTTGCCCTCTTTCATAGCATCCTTGTGCATATCCTTCATATCGCCTTTCATCTCTTTCGCACTATTATGCATTGATGTATTGGCGTCCTTCATCTCATCTTTCATGCCCATATCGGCAGCTACGGCAAAAGTGCCAGCAAATAGCGCACTAAGCGCAAACAAAGTAAGTTTTTTCATTACGTACTCCTTAAAAGAAATTAGCGGAATTATACTTCCGCAAAAGTGAAGTAAGTGTGAAATTCCGAAAAAATTCAAATTTAAATTTAAACGCCTGTAATTTCAAACGCGGCGCGGCTTAAATGCGCTCGGTCGGTCGCGATCTCTGAAATTTAAATCGCTCGCTACGGCTAGTCAAATTCTAAACGCGAATCAAAGCTAGCCAGAGCGCACGCCAACAGCGCATCGCCGAGCTTACTTTATCGAGGCGAGATAGAAATTTAAACCGCCGGCGAAACTGATTAAATTTATAATGCCACGACTCGGTCATTAAATTTAAAACGCCACGCAAGTCTTTAAATTTGCGGCATCGCGCGAGCTTTTAAATTCGCTATGCCGCGTAAGCCCTTAAATTTAGTGCGGCGCAAGCGCACAGTGCGCGAAATCGCACCTAGATCGCGGCGCAGCTTTTGATCTCATCCTCACTTACGATCTCGTAGATCACGCCCGCGTTTTTGATAAACTCCTCCACGCGCGCGACGTGTGCGGGCTCTACGTTGATCACGAGGCTTCCGACGACGTTTTTATCGAGGCGCTCAAGCTTGCCCCAGACGATGTTAAAATTTATCTCCAAAGCGCGCGCCATATGCGTGATCACGCTGTCAAACGCAACCGCGGGCGGGAAAAAGAGCCTGATATTCACGCCGCTTGCGGGCAGCACCTCCTCCTCGCCCAAAAACTCCTTCATATTCTCATCCGGGTGCAAAAATAGCGAGACGATATCGCCCGAGTTGCTCACGCGTCCGCCCTTAAGCAGGATTGCTCGCTGCGCGATGCCCTTTACGACCTCCATCTCGTGCGTGACGAGCACGATCGTGATGCCTAGCTCGCGATTGATGCGGCGCAGAAGCGATAAAATTTGCGCGGTGGTGTTGGGATCAAGCGCCGAGGTTGCCTCGTCGGAAAGCAAAATTTTAGGGCTTAATGCAAGCGCGCGCGCGATCGCCACGCGCTGTTTCTGTCCGCCACTAAGCTCGCCAGGATAGGCATTTGCTTTACCCGCAAGCCCTACGAGCTCCAAAAGCTCGGCGACGCGGCGCTTCGTATGATCATTCGAATAGCCCCAAAATGCTAACGGCGTGGCGACGTTTTGCGCGACGGTGCGGCGGCTCATCAGCGCGAAGTGCTGAAAAATCATACCGATATTTTTGCGCAGCTCGCGGATCTGAGCGGCGCTTAGCTCTCTTACCTCCCTGCCCTCTACTTTGAGGCTTCCTTCTTGATAATCCTCAAGCCCGTTTATGCAGCGCAGCAGAGTGCTTTTACCCGCACCGCTGCGGCCGACGATGGCAAAAATTTCGCCCTGCTTTACTTCTAAGCTCACATCGTCGATCACGCAGGTTTTGCCGTAAAATTTCTTTAAATTCTCTATCTTTATCACTCAGATTTCCTCGTTCGTAATTCCGCCTAAACGCCTCCTGAAATTTATAAAATTTCGCGCCTTAGCTCGTCCGTACTCTTTGGCGAAAGAAGCGCCGGAGCGATGTCAAATACGCTAAATGCGCCGCGCTCGCCCCTTTGCGCTAAGCGATACGCCGCGCGGGCGTAGGCTACGAGCACGCTTGCAGTAAATTCGGGATTTGAATCAAGCTTTAGCGAAAACTCGATCAAATGCTTGTTTTCGCCGCGCTCGCCCGTCGCTCCGCTTCGCAAGACGAATCCTCCGTGAGGGATGCCGCCGTGCTCTTTTTTAAGCGTTGCAAGATCTATAAAATGCACGCTCGTGTCGTAGTCGGCGAAGTAATTTGGCATCGTTTTTATCTCACGCTCGATGCGCGCCTTATCGGCGCCGTCCTGCGCCACGACGTAGCACTCGCGCAGGTGTTTTTCGCGCGTGCTAAGTTTTGGATTTTCGCCCGTGCGAACTCGCTCCAAGGCGCTTTCTATCGGTACGGTGTATTGGCGCGCATCCGCGACGCCCTCGATCCTGCGGATAGCGTCGGAGTGGCCCTGGCTCACGCCTTTACCCCAAAACGTATAACTGCTGCCGTTTTCTAGCACGCTCTCGCCAAATAATCTATTTAGCGAAAACAGCCCAGGATCCCAGCCTACCGCTATAATGCCTACGTTTCCGCCCGCTTTGGCGGCGGCGTCTACCGCGGCGAAGTGCTCTGGGATTTTTGCGTGCGTATCGAAGCTATCTACGACGTTAAAGCTCTGCGCAAACTCGGGCGTCTGCGTCGGCAGATCCGTCGCGCTACCGCCGCAAAGCACCAAAACGTCAAATTTGCCCTTGTGCGATAAAATTTCATCCACGCTAAATACTGGCGCGTCGTATGTTTGCACACTGTGTGGCTCGCGGCGAGAAAACACTGCCGAAAGCTCTAAATCCTTGCTATTTCGCGCGGCAAGCTCTACGCCGCGACCTAAATTTCCATATCCCAAAACCGCTATTTTTATTTTTTCGCTCATTTTTTATCCTTCAAATTTTAAAATTTAGCACGTAAAACGGCGCGCCGCCGATGAAATTTTACCTCAGTAGGAAATAATAAATCACATATAACCAACTTAAAAATCCGTGGATTATCGCCCACATTATGCTTTTATTGGCTCCCCACGATAGTGCGACGGCTATGACCGTGCCT
>NZ_CALIMW010000190.1 GCF_938045405.1 uncultured Campylobacter sp.
GCATCATCGCGAGCCAAATTATGCGCTGCTGCGGAATTAAAGTCTTGCATACCCGCTGCTACCGCTCGGGCGCTGTATGCCTAGCGGCTCCGTTTTGCGATCCGTTCGCGCCGTATTTGTTGCGGCAGTTATGTAAGTCGCCGCACCGCAGTGCGAAATTCTGCGTCTAGCTCTATTTTAGAGTTTTGATTTGTAGCGAGATTTTACGGCGCGCAATGACGTTAAATTCTATCCTGCGTGAGATTTTGGAATTTTAAAATTCCCTTTCGCGGTATAATTATATGAAATGCTAAAATTTGCAGGATTTCAATAAAGGAATTTTAAAATTTATGCGGCGCGGCTTTGTGGCGCGTCCGCAAGAAAGGAGCGATCATGGACAAGCTGGATAAAGAGGAGCTTGCAGAGGCGTTTGTCGCTAGGCTCAGGGCTTTAGCGCGTAGCGGCGGCGCCGATCTGCGTGAGCTTGATCGCGAGTTTTACGGATTTAGCGTGAGGCTTGGCGTGCGTTACGACTTCGCCGGCAAGTTTAGCGTCTCGCAGATAAGCGGCGGCGAGCGCGCACAGCTGCATTTCGCTGACGTCGCGCAGTTCGAGGCTCATGCGCGCGAGTGCCTACGCGCGGCAAGCACTGATGCGGAGCTAAGCGAGGCCTTTATGCTACGCCTGCGTGCAGATCCCCAAAAAGCCGCTATGAATGCGGATCAGATCATAAAATTCCACGATTTTAAGCCCTTTAACGTTCAGCTGCGTTGCGAGCATTGCGGCGGATCGGGCAGGAGACGCTGCAAAGCCTGCGAAGGTGCGGGCAAGGCGCCATGCGCTAACTGCGGCGGACGCGGGCGCTTGATCTGCCCCACTTGCAAGGGCGCCGGTGGCTATAGCCGTGCGGCATTAAGCTCTACGGACGCTCATGCGCGCGGCCTTTCTGGAGGCGATTCTGCAGGCTCTGCGTCAAATTCTATGGGCTATCGCTTCATTCCCTGCGCTAGCTGCGGCGGTAGCGGCTCGCGCATTTGTCCCGTTTGCGGCGGTGCGGGCAGATTGCGTTGCGAAAAGTGCGGCGGTGCGGGTGATTTTCGCTGCGAGCACTGCGATGGGCGCGGGTATTTCACTCGCACCGGCAAAATATCCGTTTATGCCCGCCCGAGCGTCAGCATAGGCGCTAGCTCGCAGGTTTTTGGGCGCGAGCTGCTGGAGTTTTTATGCAGCAGGGGCGTAGGCTTTGCTACGCGCAGACTTTTATTTCGTCTAAGCTCGCTGCGAGCGGTGCAGGGCAGCTGCGAAGCGGTATTTAGCGCGGAGGATGATTTTTTGCGCTTTAGTTTTGCCGTCTGCGGCAAGGCTTACGATGCGGCGTGCTTCGGTGGCGCGACATTCGTAAGACCTAGCTTTTTTGACGAAATTTTTGCGTCGGAGCTTGCGGCGGTGCGCAGCGCATCCGCTAGGCTAGGGCGGGACGATGCGCAAAGCCTTTTTGCGCTATTTCGCGCGAAGCCTGCGCTGGATGTGGCGATGCGCCTAGCTAGTGCTAAGCTGCGCGACGAGACGCTAGATCTCGAGCAGTTGCGCGGCGCGGATGGACATTTTAACTTTGCAAATTTTGCCCGCAGCGCGGCTGATCGCGACGCTTTGAGCCTTGCAAAAGACGCTTCTCGCAAAGAAAATCTCGAGGGCGGCGCGAGCGTAAAATTTGCGGGCATGAAATTCGCGAACGCTTCGGCGAATTCTATGGGCGCGGAAGATAATCGCCTGGGGTTGCGCGGAGAGCAAGGCAGGTTTGCAGGCGGAGTGAGCGGCGGCATAAAATTTGCCGGGGCAGATCTTTCGGAAAGCGGAGAGAATTCTGCTGGCGATTTTGAGGCTAGGCGGCAAAGCAGCGAAGCTCTCGCGCAGAATGGATCTAATTTTGCCGGCTCGCAAGAAGGCTTAAGTGACACTTCTGATCGCACTGCGGAGGGTCTTTACGAATTACGCGGCGAGCGAGATTACCGAGATTTAAGCGCCTTGGGTGCTGAAAATTCCACAAATTCCATAGACTCCGCCGCAATAAATTCCGAAAATCTAGCCGCTGCAAAATTTAAAAATCGCGCGAATACGCAAGATACTGCGTCAAATTCTAAAATTTTGCCCTTTGCACGATTAAAGAAATTCTTTTTCCCACGTTCTTTGCGCGAGGATTGCGCGCAGAGTTTTGCCGCGGCGATTATGCGCGTTTGCGAGGGCTTTATTTCGCAGCAATGCGCTCGTGATTTGGGCGGAGCGATGGCTGGGGCGCTTGGCGTGCTAAGTCCGCGATATGACCGCGTAGTGTGGTACGTAGGCGGAGGCGCACTCATCGCAGCGGCTGCGCTGGCGTGCGAGGGCTGCTTCGAGATGATCTTTGCGGAGCATTATTTTTGGGCACTCGCATGTGGCGTGGCAATCGCTGCTGCGGGGCTGTTAGGCGGTATGGCGCTGTGGCTGGCAAGCGTAGTGCGGTGCGCTGTAAAAGCTCGTAAAATTCCGCGAGAATATCGCTGCGGCAGAGGTGGCGCGGCGTTTGCTCACTTTTGCAAAGCTCTGCTCTGCGCCATTTTGGCTAGCGCAATCTACGGAGGCGCGGCAAATACGGGCTACGTACCAAAAACTGGCGCAGCAGGGCTGCTGCGAGGGTGGATGCCTACATTTTTTGAGGACGAAAATTCCGCTTCCGCGAGTGATGGCGTAAATTCTGCAGACGAAAATTCTACGAGTGCAAGCTCTAGCGGCTCTGAAAGCCCTGCTTCAAATTCCGCTTCCGGGGCGACTAAGGATTCCGCTGCGATGCAAAAGGATAAAATTTTATATATCCAAAAAAGCATCGGAGTGAGGCAGGATGGGATTTTTGGCGCACGCACGCTAAAAAAGGCGAGAGAGGTTTTGGATCAAAATTTAAGCAGCGTCGATGAAATTTACGAGGCTCTAAAAAGCAAAGAGCGTGCGAGAACAAACCCGAACTCTAGCGATCAAACTGCGCCTTAACGGTAAATCCGCGCCTTAGGCTTAGCGCGCGATCTTAAAAAACCAAAAAGGATGAAAATGAAAAATAAAATTTCAGTTCTAGCGCTCGCTGCGGCGCTTTCCGCAAATTTCGCGCTTGCCGAAAATTTTGAAATCACCGCAGACGATATAAGCTGGGCTACAAAATCCTGCGATAAGGGCGATATGAAGTCGTGCGGGGCGTTGGCGCAGGTTTACAATTATGGCTGGGGCGTGCCGCAAGATCTGCTAAAGGCCGCGCCGTTATACGTCAAAGCTTGCAAAGGCGGCGATGTGGAGTCGTGCGTAAATTTAGGCATTTTGTATCAAAGCGGAGAGGGGATGCCGCGCGATGAGGCGAAGGCGGCGGAGCTGTTCGACAAAGCCTGCGATGACGGGCACGCGATAGGCTGCAGTAACGCGGGCTCTGCGTATATCAGAGGCAGAGGCGTGCGCAAAGACGCTATAAAGGGCGTAGGTTACTATGTGCGCGGTTGCGATATGGATATCGCGGATAGCTGGGCTGCGTGCTTAAATTTAGCGCGTCTTTACGAGGGCGCAGATAATGCAAAAGCC
>NZ_CALIMW010000191.1 GCF_938045405.1 uncultured Campylobacter sp.
GATTTTTTTATTAAAATTTGCCACGAAAAAGGGTCCTTCGAAAAATGTGGCGTAATTATTTTTAAAAATAAATGGAATTCCCGTGCCGATGTCTTTTTCTAGTCTTATATCGCAAAACATAAAATCCACGTCGTCCACGTTCGCGCAAACCAGATCATCCGCGCGAAATCTATCAAATCCGTCAAATATCTCGCTTGCTCTTACCTCTTTTTCCTGAAAAAGCGCGCCCATTTTATACGAAAAGCCCAGACTCTCGATATAAGGCTTGAGATAAAGCTCTTTGTAGCGCATCAAAAATCGCTCGGTTTTGCGCTCGAAAATCCACTCGTAAAATTCATCTCGCGTGCCGATTATTGCTAAAATAGACATGACCAAAAAAGATAAGCTTTCTATGCCAAGATCGAGTTTGGGAAAATCAAGAAAGATGATTATCAATGCTAGCGCAAGCATCGGACCGAAAACCGCAAACGCTACGAGATAACTTAAAATTTTCCAAAGCTTGCGACTTTTCTTAAGCCGTTTGCGCTGCTTTTCTAAATCTATGACGGTTTTAATATCCACGCCCAACCTCTATTTATTAAATTTTAATGGCGCAACCTTGCGGCACAGCGTAAATCTGCGCCCGATACGGCATATGCCGCTTGGATGTCGCTAAATTTTGCAGCTCCTTGCGCGAACCGTGCATCTCGTTTATTCGCCCCGTCCCGCCCCGTTTCGCCCGCTTGCCTCGCCCCGCCTTGCGCACTCTAAGAAGTCCAAATTTTTTCATTTAGCTTTAGAATTTTTACGATTTGAAGCATCGCGTCCAGATCGATTTGTATCTTACTCGCGAGCTTATCACCGCGTATCGGTCTATTTAGATCGGGCTCGAAGCTATCGTATCCGCGGGGGATTTTTATATAAATTTTGCTTTTTCTGAAGCTAAGCGCGATCTTCGATTTTGTAAGCATTTTTAAAAATAAAATTTTCTCCATCAGCGCCGGCGTTAGCACATACGCTGCGGCGACCGCGTCTTTTGTATATACCGCAAAAGATCTATTAAATTTCGCGTTATCCATATTGCAAAATTTTGCACCGCTTTCCAAGACGCCGTGCGATAGCTTTATTTGTCTTGGAAGAATAAAAACGTCGGATCTGATCTTTTTATGAAAATCTGCCGCGAAAAAAAGACCTTGAAATATCTCCATCTCCTTTTTTTCATAAATCAAAGTGAAAAAGCTATCATCTATAGTCTCTTTAGACATCCAAATATGGCAGAAGCTAAAGTCCACGCCGTCTATGTTTCCGTATATCAAGTCATCTCCGCCGGAATTTGCATATTGATTAAAAAGCCCGCTTTGCAGAATATCTTGCTCTTGAGTTACGGCGCCGAATCTGTTGTATTTGTATCCTAGACTTTCGACGTAGGGTGCTATGTAGAGGGCTTTGTATTGTAGCGCGAATTCTCGCGTTTTGACTTTGTAGGTTTTTTCGTAAAATAGCTTATAAGTAAAATATAGCGCTATGCCCAGACCAAATAAAAGATACGGCATCCCCAAAGGTGTACCCTCTTCGCTAGCCATATACCTCATTAGGAAAACCGCAGGGATAAATATCGCACAGGCTTTAAGCAGGCTTATCATTTTCCATTTTATGCGGCTTTGCAGCAGCTTGCGGCGCTCTTTTTCCAAATTTACGATAGTTTGTACGTCTAACAATTTTTGATCCTAAATTTCACCGCTTGCGGCAAGATAGCTCAAATTTAATATTAAATTTGAGCGGGCAAAGCTAGGCTTAAAGCTTGCCGTCAAATTTCAACAGTTCGTTTGCATACGCTCGCACGCTCGCATCCACCGCCACAAGCGCGTCCGCATCCGTCACGCTAGGCGAGTTAAATTTCTCCGCGCACTTTAGCACGACACGCGCAATGTCGGTGAAGCGGCACCGCTGCTGCAAAAACGCATTTACGCCCGCTTCGTTTGCGGCGTTGATGACGACGCCGAGATCGGGGTTTGCTAACAGCGCGTCTTTGAGGGTAAAAATTTGAAATTTCATCTCGTCGATCGGTTTAAGCTCTATCGGTCGCAGGGCGCATAGATCTACGGGCGCGGTGATCTGCTGCTGTACGTTGCCGCTAAACATCGCGTGCGCGATGGCTAGTCGCATATCGGCCCTGCTAATATGCGCCGTCGTAGAGCCGTCTGCGAATTCGACCAGCGCGTGGATCTGCGAGGTGCGCTCGATAAGCGCGTCGATCTCGCGCGTGCCGTAGAGCCAAAACGCCTCGATCACCTCAAAAAGCTTATTCGCCATCGTGGCGCTGTCGATCGTGATCTTCGCGCCCATCTTCCAGTTGGGGTGCTTGAGGGCGTTTTGCGGCGTGAGCGAGCCTAGCTGCGTTAGCGGCACGTCGTAAAACGCGCCGCCGCTAGCCGTGATGATTAGGCGCGAAACGGGGATTTTGGCATTGCTAAGCAAAAATTTCAGTCCGAAATGTTCGCTGTCGATCGGGTAAATTTTATCCGTTTGCAGAAATTTCCCGCCGACGACGAGGCTTTCTTTGTTAGCTAGACAGAGCCTTTTGCCGAGCTCTTGGGTTTTTAGGCTGGGCATCATGCCCGCAAAGCCTACGAGAGCGTTTACCACGGTCGTGCTTTTGCACTCCGCAAGCATCTGCAAAATTCCATCCGCGCCGCAAAATACGCGCTCGTGATCTACCTCGCTTTTTTGCTGCGCGTCCGCGATACAGACGAGACGAGGATGAAATTTTGCGATCTGTTCGTTTAAAAGCTTGATATTGCGCCCGCAGCTAAGCGCTTCGATCATACTGCCGCTGCGCGCGGCTACGTCTAGGGTGTTTGTGCCGATAGAGCCCGTGGAGCCTAAAACTACCATGAATAGACTATCGCCATCGCGATCGCGCCGAACATATAGCCGTCGATGCGGTCTAAGATCCCGCCGTGTCCGGGAAAGAGCGCGCCGCTGTCTTTAAGACCCGCCGCGCGCTTTAGGTAACTCTCAAACAGATCGCCCAACACGCCAAAAATTGCTATGATGATGGTTTTTCCTAAAATTTCAAGCGGCGGCATATTGGTAAAGATGCGCGCATAAATGAGGCTAACGATAAGCGCGAGTGCAAGACCACCTAGCACGCCCTCTACGGTTTTATTCGGCGAGCTAGCGCTTAGCGGAGTTTTGCCAAAGGCTCTACCGATAAAATATGCGCCACTATCGCTAGCTACGATAATAAAGATCAGCCAAACGAAGTGAAAAACTTCCCCAAAATCATCGTAAGCCGCCCACATAAAAAATATCGGCGCAACGGGATAGATGAAAGGAAGCGTGATCTTTAGGCTGGGGCCCTTGGTAAAGGCTACGACAGAGGCGACGCATAGGATCATTAGGATGCTAACTTTTAGCGCTGAGACGAAGGGCTCATCGGTCTGCGTAAATGGTAGCAGCGCAAAAAACGCGATCGCCAGCGCGAGCCACTTTTTGCTAGTTTCCTCTAGACCCCATAATTTGAGGCTTTCAAAAAACGCAAGTACGAGTATCAGCGCAAATACGGCGAAATTTAGCCACCTGGCGTTTATGAGAATTAGAGCCAAAAATACGGCGAGTAAAATGCTTGCCGTGATTATTCTTTGCTTCATAGAATTTCCTTGGAATTTATTTTGAGCAATTATATCGCAAGCTCGCTTATTACGGCTTTAAAACGCTGATTGTTTTAAAATTTACGTAGTTTACGAAAGCACCTTCGTTGATTTTGACATTTTGACGTTTGGTGTAATCGACGAGATATTTTCCGCTGCCGCTTGCACTGAAGCTTACGCAAATTTTAGCAGCAAATTCGACCACCTCTTCGCTTAGACTTTGCTTATTTGTCTTTACGATGACGTGTGCGCTTGGA
>NZ_CALIMW010000192.1 GCF_938045405.1 uncultured Campylobacter sp.
GTTTGGCGTTTATAATGTTTGCCAAGCTGAAATTTGAAGTAAGCGAGATCATAACCGGCACCGTGGGGATCTTGTTTATCGCGCTATCGCTCCTTTCGTCGGTGCTTTACAACCGCCGCAACAAGCGCAAACTCATCGAAACGATCGCGGGAAACAACGAGTGAGAATTCCTAGGTAAAATTCTGCGGTGCCGCGCGGAATTAATGGGTGTTAAGTTCTAAAGTGCAAGCGACCATTGTGCCTCTTTATATACGATTTTAAAACAGCAGCGAATTCCTGCGGTCTTTCTTTTGCGGGCCAGTGTTTACAGCCTTGCATTATATAAATTTCGCAATTAGGTATTATTTTGCTCGCCTGGACGGCTCCTTCTAGCGGGATTAATTTATCCAAAGATCCGTGGACCAATAATACTGGGATTTTAATCTCATTAAGTCGAGAGAACAGATCGGTTGCAACTCCTTCCTTTTTTATCTCGCTTCGCTGAAACGAAATAAAAGCTCTGTCGGCGTCCGGTTTTTTCATCGCTTCGATTATTTCGCAAACCAATTCATTGCTAATCTTGGACTTATCACCGAAAAGATTATATCTAAGCGAGAATTTGATTATAGATGGAAATTTACAAACCAAAGCGTTTAAATTATCATTTAGCCTTGAATGCACGAACTAGTACAAAAGCCTATGACGTGGTAGCTTTTTAAATAATCCCCATGCATCGAGCGGCACTAGAATTTTTATTAACTCAGGATAGTTCAAACTCAAATTTATACTAATACCGCCGCCTAGCGAAATACCAACAAAAACTATAGGTCCATCGCTTAATTTCTCAATAAAGGCTTTTAAGATTTCCGTATAAAATTTTAAAGAATACTCGCCCTTTATCTTATCACTATCGCCGTATCCCGGTAAATCGGGCACTATGACGCGATATTCGTTGCTAAGTAGTGGTATGATCTCTTTCCACGAAAGCATTGCAGAATCAACCCCGCCTCCGTGTAGCAAGAAAATGCTCTCGCTCGCATTGCCCGCACTATAATAGACTATATTTATGCCATTTATATCAACGTTATTCTTCTGCATCGCGGCGCGCCTCCTTCGATTTAAGATAAAATTTTACGCCAGTTCAGTATATATGGAATTTATCATATTAAATTTAATTCCATTTGAAACCAGGCTAGCGCTACATAAAAATGCGTTTAAATTTTAATCGAATTCAAGCTTCTCATTTTGCAGATACTCGCGGATTTGAGCGTCGAATTTTTTACGGGCGGTGCGCGGAGATAGAATCACGAAATGCGGAAAAAATCTTTGCGCGAGCATCAAAATCATATCGTCACTGCTGATCTCGTAGCTTAGGCGGCTCCAGCCGTTTTTAAATTTACCTTCGATCTTTTGCGAGCGAAAAAACTTCTTTGCTTCAAAAAATTTTAAAATTTTGGGCGATACGGCGACTTCGCACATATAAGGCTCGACGTCGTATCCGTCGTAAAAGCTCTCCATATTCAGCAGGAATTTCCGCGTATGCTCGCTGAGATTGAAGGTATTTGCGTGCAGCACGACCTCTTTTATAAATTTAATCCGAATGATGCGAAAGCCATTATTTACGGGGTTTTGCGCATCGATAATCGCAAGCTGCCAGTTTCCTTTAGAATAGATTATTTTTAACGCTTTGGCGCTTTTTATTGTCTCATCTTCATACGTGATATCTCAATATTTTTTAAAGCCGATCGCCTTGCGGAGCTTGATCAAAACCACGATCTTAGGCGGCCTTTCGTGCGGACTCCCTTTGATCAAAAATATATCCGCAAGCTCCTTGGCGAGCTTTTCGTCCACACGTTTATACGCAGGCGGCAAGACCTCGGTAAAGCCTGGGTTGATAACATGAAGCAGATCGGCGAGCTTTTGAAACTCGAGCTTTTCCTTTTCACTTGGAAGCGTTAGTGAGCTGAGTAAATTTTTATCGGTGATGCCTACGTTGCCGCGTTCGGTAAGAATAAAATTTTCGGTACCGAAAAACTCGCGTAGATCGGCAAAATACCGTCTCAGCGTACGCTCGCTAAGGTCCGTGGTCGCGGCGTAAGATTTAAGATTTATCTCGCCGGTACGCACGAGTACGCTAAGCAAATTTAAAAACTCGAATATTTTTTTGTTACCCATCTACGCTCCTGTGCTTAGGTTAAATTTAGCACAGCAAATTTAAAGACTATCGCGCCAATGAAATTCTACCATAGCCCAAGCACTTTCCACCAAGCCCCGCCGATAAAAGTCCATATCACTAAATTTAGCGTAGTCATTATAAATCCCAGCCGCCACCATTCGTTCTGCGTGACGTATCCTGCGCCAAAAATTATCGGAGCAGGTGCGCCGCCGTAGTGAGTAACCGGCATCATTAAATTCGACGCATACGCAAACACTAAAGCGACCAGATACGCAGGCGCTCCCGCAGCTACAGCAACCGCAGCAAAGGTCGCATACATCGCGGCGATGTGTGCCGTGAGGCTAGCAAAAAGATAGTGCGAATAGACATATACCAAAAGCAAAATTCCAAGTGCGGCGATCCATGGGATTCCGCTGACGCCAGCAGCTACGAAGTCTGCAAACCACTTAACCAGACCTAGCTTACTAAGTCCTCCCGCAAGCGTGATAAGCGAGCCCATCCAAATGAGCGTATCCCAGCCGCCTTTTTCACCGAGCACATCCTGCCACGACAACACATCGCTTAGCACCAGCGCGCAAATGGCAAGCATCCCCACTGTCGTAGCGCCGATGCCCGTTAGCCCGCCCGTAGCCCAAAGTGCGAGCGCGCAAACAAACACGCCTACGACCACTTTTTCGCCGTAGCTCATCGCGCCCATAGCGGCTAACTCTTGACTTGCGATCTGTTTTGCCTGCGGATATTTTTTAAGCTCGGGCGCACAAATTTTATAAAGCAAGCTCGGCATCAAAGCAAGCGATACAAGCCCCGGCACTATAGCGCCCATCGCCCACAAAGACCATGAAATTTGAATACCTAGCGTATCGGCGGCGAGCTTTGCGATGAAAGGATTACCCGCCATCGAGGTTAGAAACATTGCGTTCGTGATACCGTTGCTTTGCCAAAGCGTCTGCATCAAATACGCACCCGCTCTGCGCCTGGAATCGCCCGGTTCAGAACCCAGCGCGCTGCTTAGCCCTTTTACGATCGGAAAGAGTACGCCGCCCGCTCTCGCTCCCGCAGAAGGCATCGCGGGCGAAATGATAAACTCGCTAATCACGATAGAATAGCCGATCTTAAGAGTACTATCTCCAATTAGGGAGATGATTTTATACGCGATCCTACGCCCAAGCCCCGTCTTTATAAAACCTCTCGCTAGAATAAAAGCGCAAAAGATAAGCCAGATCGTCGTATTGCCGAAGCCGCCCAGGGCATCGGCAGGTTTTAAAACTTTTGTCAAAACCGCAACCGTAACGCCGATGAAGGCAATCGCGCCGATCGGAATAGGCTGAAGTATGAGCCCTAAAATCGCCACCACCACGATGGCAAATAGATGCCAGGCCTGCGCGCTTACCGCTTGCGGGTGCGGGCAAAACCAGATCGCCGCGCCGACTGCGATAAGCGCTAAGAATTTTATAAATTTCGGATTCATAATGACCCCTTGATTTTATTTTGCCTCATTTGTCCTGCCGTAAATTTAGCCTAAACGGCGGCGAGGCTTTAAATTTAATCGCTTCAAGCTAACGGCAAACTAGACGAAATTTTAAATTCTCCGCCGTGCAGCTTGCTACCTGCGGCGCGCAGCAAATTTGGAGAATTTTAAATTCTCTATTTCGCGGCGTGCGGCGTAAAATTCCACCGCGATTCAAAGTCGCTTTAAATTTCACGCGCTGCGCGAACTTCGGTAAAATTTTATGAAA
>NZ_CALIMW010000193.1 GCF_938045405.1 uncultured Campylobacter sp.
CGCAGAGCTTTCGGGCGCCGTAGATTTTATGGAATTAGGCGAAGGGGTTTTTGTTGCCGGGCTTTGCGGCGCCTGATCTTTCGGCGCGGAGCCTTTTATCGTAGCGGGGTTTTGCGATATAGAATTCTGCGGCGCTACGCTTGTGCCAGCGGCGCACGCATCGATCGCCTCCAAATGCTCTTTGCCTTCGGGGGAATTAAAAAATTCTGCGTCTTTGATCTTAGCCATTTCATTTTTAGCCTTGTCGCACTCGCCAAGCTTGTAGTATCCCCAAGCAAGCGAGTCCAGATAATACGGTGAGTCGGGGTCTTTTTGCAGGGCGCGGCGGACGAGCTCGATGCCCTTGCGAACGTCCAAATCGTGATCTATTAAGATGTAGCCGTAGTAGTTTAGGTGCACGGGGTCTTTAAGCTGCGGCGCGATATTTTCAAATTTTGCCACTACGCTAGACAGGGTTTTAGCGTCCACGCTTTTGCCCGCACTTTCATATTCGTAGATCGCCTCGATCGCCAAAAAGTCGTAATTTTTGGTCTTCATAAACTCATCGCGTGCCATTTTAATCGCGGTTTTATAGTCTTTCTTATGCGCGTAGGCATCGATTAGAAGCTCGCGCTTGTAGTCGTATTTCTTCAAAAGCTCGATTATTTTATCAAAGTCGTTTGAGTAGTAATAAATCGCTATCATATCGTCTAAGAATTTATTATCTCCTTTGGCTTCATACAGCGCTTCATCGATCTTAGCGACATCTAAATAGCGCTTATTCGCGCGATACACATCAGCTAGCAGCTCGCACGCCATACCCTGGGCGCAGCCGTAGATGCGCCTGTGCGTCTCGATGATGCGGATCGCTCCGTCCGAATCATCGAGTTTATTTAGCAGCACGTCGCATAATCTGATGAGATTTTCGTCAGTTTTGTCTAGCTCATAGGCTTTTTCAAAGTAGGTTTTGGCTAAAGTAAAATTCTCCATCGCATAATATGTCGCCGCTAAGATCGCGTAACTACGCGAAACGGGATCTACGGTGACTAGCTTAAGAGCAGCGGTATTGGCATTTAGATTATCTTTAATGCCTAAGTAGTAGCCGATTTTTACTCGCAGATACTCAGAGTCTGAGCTTAGACTTTTTTCGCCGAGCTTTAAATAGCGCGCCGTATTTTTACGATCTTTGATCGCAAAAGCAGTCTTTAGCGCCTCTAACAAATAAACGGACGAGCCCGTTTTATTGTATGCCTTTTCGTATAAAAACATCGATGCGACGGGATCTTTATGCAGTAGCTCCAAAGCTGTAAGCAAATCGAAATTTAGCTCGGCGTCCTCTTGCGCTCGCATCGCGTGGTTTAGCTTTTCTTTGGTTATACTTTTAGCGCTTACGCCGCGATTTATCAAGCTCTTTTTAATTGCATCTTTTGCACTGTTTTTTGTGCCAATGCTGGAATTCCGATCAGACGCCTTTTTATCCGTAACGGACTGCTTCGCCGCTGCAGCATTCGTCCCACTCTCCGCACTTAGATACTGCGGCGCTAAAATCATCGCCGCGATTAAAATTCCGCTTAAAACCTTACCCCGATACATTCTTCCTCCAATTCTTTAGTATGCGTTTTAAAATATTCCCAAAACGGAAAGCTACGACACTGCTTCGGGCGCAGCTCGTAAATCCCGCAATTGCGCTGCGCTTCGTCAAAAAACACGCACGCGAAACCGCCTTCAAAGGACTTTTCTTTTACGCTAAATCTAGCGCCTATTTTTTGTAAATAAATTTCTTTAAGCCTTGCAGGCGAAATTTTAAATTTTACCGCCAGCGCCGCGATCTCGCTCTCGTCTATCCAGATATAGCCGCTCTCTCCCGTGCAGCACTTGCCGCCGCAGCGCTCGCACGCGCTTGCATCAAAGCTAAAGCCAAACTCACTCATAATCCACGCTCGTTAAATCCGCGCTTTTGTAGATCGCGTGGGCTTGTGCGGTGCGCTTTCCGTGCGCACTAGCATAGATCGGAATGGTGATCTCACAGGGCGAGCGCGAGTTCTTACGAGCCTGCAAAAGCGCGAGCTTAGCGGGCTTTGAAATGTCGGGATAGACAAAACCAAGCCTCGTCAAATTTAGCCTAAACTCGCCCAAAAGCTCGCAAATTTTAGCTAGCTTACCCGCCTCGTAGCAAAAAATAAGTGTGCCACTTGGCTTAAGATGAGCGTTCGCAGATCGCACAAAATCCCGTAGGCTAAGGCTTGCTGCGCTCTTACTAAGCGCCATATGAGGCTCTTTGCTAAGCGAAATGCGCTCTCGATAAAAGGGCGGATTTGAGACGATAAAATCGAAGCGTTTTTTGCTTTTAAACTCCGCAAAATCCGCGTGCAAAATCTCGGCAGGTAGATCGTTTTGCAAAGAATTCAGCCTTAAGATTTCTAAATTTCGCTCTTGAATTTCTAGCAAGCTTAGATTAATGCTCTCAAAATCGCGTTTTAGCAAAAGCCCTAAAATTCCACATCCTGCGCCCACATCCAGCACGTCGCCGTATATCGCTCGCGGATTTAGCGCGCCTTTGGGGCTACGATCATTGCAAGCGGCAAACCCGCCGTCAAACAAGCACTCCGCAGCAAAATCCTTGCGCGCTTTGGCGTCTTTAAATTTGCTCGCAAAATCTTTATCGTGCGTCTTTTTAGATTCTAAAGGCTGCGCGATTTGCTCGTCACAAAATTTAAAATTTTCACCGCTTGCGATATCGGGCTTTAAAGTATGCCAGGCTTCGTCGTTTTGAAAATAGGAATTTTTATAGCGCTCGCTTTGAAATTTCTCCTGAAATTCCGCTTGAAATTCCATTTTAAATTCCGCCTTAAGTTCAGCGCAGCCCTTACTTCCAAAATCGCGATCATTCCCCACGCTATGGTTAGCGGCATACGACTCTTCTTTGCTAAAAGCGCAATCCTCGGCGCAAAATTCCGCTTCGCCGCCTGCGAAATCCGAAGCGCAAAACTGCGCATTAAAGCCTCCATCTGTCGCGTCTTTAAATTCCGCGCCACAGCCCAGCGCTAAAGAGCCATTTTGCGATGCTGCGTCAGTCTTGCGCACGCCTGAGCTTCTTATAAAATTCCACAAAAAAATCGTATCGCTCGTGTAGCGATAGCCCTTTTTTGGCTGATAAAGCCTCATCTGCGAATATTTTTGATGATGGTATGGGCGTGATTTATCGCCACCACGATCGATCCGCCGCTTCTGCTGATGAGATCTCCACCCACGTAAAGCCCACTAGTGGCGGTTTGAAGATTTTCATCCACGATCGGCACGCCGTTTTTATCGTAAGCGATGCCGCATTTTTTAAGAAAATCAATCGGGCTCGTGCCGCCGATCGCGTATATCACGCGGTCAAACACGAGCTCGGTGCCATTATCAAATTTTACCAGCACCTTGCCGTTTTCATTCCCAAGAGCCTCTATATCGATGCCTAAACGCAAGATGATGTTGCCGTATTTGGTCTCGCGCATTACGTCGCTTTCGTTCGTCTCGTTTAGGCGGGTAAATTTAGGCTTGCGATAGCAAAGCGTCACGACATTGGTCTTGCATAGCGCTATAGCGTATTCCGCGGCTGAGTTACCGCCTCCGACGACTAGAATTTTTTCATTAATCGTGCATTTATCAAGATTGAAATTTACCCGTTGCGTGATCGAAGGCGGAATTTTATAAGCGGGCTTATTAGGCTTGCCCATCCTGCCAATTGCGACGATGACGTTGCGCGCGCGGTATCCAGCCGAGCTAGTCGTGATATAAAACTCATCTGCGTGCTTTTCGATCTTTTCGACCTCACTTTTGAAATTCGTATCAATTTCGTCGCTATCTAAGAGCTCGTCGAAATAATTTAGCACGCTCTCTTTTGTGCCGGTTTCAAACGAAATAGAGCCGCGCGTCTCGCTGTCAAAACCTTTATATTCTTTATCGACGCGCTTTTTATCTTTGTAAAACTGCCTAATTGTTTGAGAGTGGTTGTCGCCTTTTTCAAGCAGAAGCACGTGCGCGAGCCCGTTTCTTTTGGCTTCTACTACGGAAGCGATGCCGCAAGGACCGCCGCCGATCACCGCCAAGTCGTAAACGTCTATCATAAATTTCCTTTAATCTTTTAAATTTCATACGAAATTATAGTAAAAATTCCATTAAAATCAGTGGAATTTCCTAGCAATTTCGCAGCTTAAATTTAAAATTTTAACGCTTATAAGATGCTTGCTTGGCTAAATTTGAAAAGACATAATTTTCTACGTTTAAATTTTAAATTTCACGGCGCCAATCCGTTTATAAAAGCTCATGCGGCAAAAGCGGCGAATTTAAAATTTTACTTCGCCAAGATGGAATTTTGCGAGCTAAGATAAAGCGGCAAGAGCGGTAAAATTTTAAAATTTCACCGCCCAGGCAGGGGTTTTTAGTAGAAGCTTTAAGGCTAGTTAAAATTTAGCGTATATTTTATGCTAAAGTTAAATTCCATATCTTTCTCGACCTTTGGAAAGCTACCTTTGGTGCGCTCGACTGCGCTTAACGCGCCCTCATCAAGCGAATCGACATTCGAAGAAGACGTAACGCGAAGACCTTTAACATCTCCGCTTGCCGTATAGGTAAAGTGCACGCCTACGACGCCGATTTTACGCATACGTTGGGCATTTTTAGGATAATGCGACTGCGCGTAGCGCGAAATGATGGCAAAAATTTTCTTGCCGACATCGCTATTGCTAGGATCGCCGCGGCTTGTTATAGCGTCGCTACCGCCGCCTGCGCTACTGGAGCCCCCGCCCCCGCCGCTACCCAGTGAAACAGGCTTTGTCGGGTCAAATTTAGCCGTTAAATTCCTATCGCTGCTTTGAACTTTATGCTCTTTTTTCGGCTTAGGTTTTTCTACCGGCTTTGGCTTAGGCTTTTCGACCGGTTTTGGTTTTTCGACTACAGGCTCTGGTATAGGCTCCGGTTCAGGAATCGGCTCTGGCTCAGGTATCGGCTCAGGCTCAGGCGGAGTTGGTTCCGGTTCGGGCTCGGGCTCTGGCGGAATGGGCTCGGGCTCAGGATCCGGTTCGGACTGATCGGAAGGAGGCGGGATATTGGGCTCATCGGAGATATCGCCCTGCTTGGCATCATCCATTATGCTATCGATGGAAAAGGCTATCATATCGGGCATGCTAGGCGGCTTCGGTGCCGACGATAAAAGAACAAAAACACCCACAGCGATGATGCAATGCAGCACCAAAGATACAATGAAGCCTATTGCGCTATCTTTATTCATTGCTCTTTTTCGGTCACGATCGCAAATTTTTCATGGCCTGCCTTTTTTAGGACATCCATGATCGAAATGAAAGAGGAAAATTTCGAGTCTTTATCATTTTTCAACACGACAAGATCGTTTTTATCGAGCGTGGCAATTTTTTTCTCAAGCTCATCCTCGCTTATTGCGACATCGTCTAGATAAATTTTAGATTCGCTATCTACTTTGATGGTAACTTTTTTATCCTCTTGCGGATTTTGCGAGCTTGAAGAAGATGGAAGATTTACCTTAATATGCCCCTGCGCAATGAAAGTCGAGACACTAAGCACGATCGCTAGCAGCACCAGCATAATGTCGATGAACGGGACGATATTTAGCCCGTCTCGTCTAGGAATGCTCATTTATTTAACCTCATCGTAGCGGTTTAGAAGCACATCGACCTTGCGGACGAAACCGTTGTAGATGATGAGCGTAGGCACGGCGACGACTAGACCGGTAGCCGTAGCTTTAAGGGCAAGCGAGAGACCTTGCATGATAGCCTTGGTATCGATACCGCTTGCAGTACTCATATCAAAAAATGTGATCATAATGCCAATAACTGTGCCCAAAAGACCAATGTACGGGGCATTTGAATAAACAATATAAAGCGTCGTTAAATTTTTTGTCAGAGCCTCTTCATATAGCGCCTTGCTTTTGTAATCGCTCGCCTTAACCTTCGAATAAAAAAGCAGCCTTTCGATACTGAACCACACGACTAAAAAGCTCATAAATCCGAGGATCGCAAAGATAATGTAATCCACGTAATGCGCCAAAAATTCCATAATGCCCATAAGCTCTCCTTAAAAATTTTAAAAATTTTTATAAATTCAGCAAAGTGCCTTGCCAAAAAATGAGCGATTTTATCAAAAGTAGATTTAATTTTTACTAAAATTTTGATGATCGATATTTAAATTATATTTTATCATTTAGCTTTATTTAATGATAATAAAGCATTCGGTGATAGAATTTTAATGATTTTAAAATGTCTTGATAATTAATATAAAATAAAGGATTAATTTTATATATTCGCCATTTTTTAATCTCATTATCATTTAGGAGTTTCGTATGAAAAAATTTCATCTGGCTTTGTCCTTATGCGCAGTTCTTTGCTTAAGCGCACAAGCAGACGAGAAATCAAGCGCTACGGACGTATCCAAAAGCAAAGATTCAAATAGGCAAAGCCTGGGCGTAATCGAAGTTACTAGCGATTCTAGCACGCCTAGCACCGTGGATGATGTAAAAATCAACACCCGTAACGCTACGCTCGTAAAAGACGTATTTCGCGATATTCCGGGCGTTTACGTAGGCGGCACCAACGGCATGAATCAAAAAATTTATATGCGCGGCGTAAGCGATCGCGGTTTAAATATCACGATTGACGGCGCGAAGCAAAACGGCAATACCTTTCATCACAACGCCGATTTACTAATCGATCCGGATCTTATCAAAGCCGTAGAGGTCGATGTCGGCGCGCGCTCAGTCGTGAACGACTCGGGCGCCTTGGGTGGCTCGGTAGCTTTTAAAACTGTGGATGCCAGCGACCTGCTCGAAGAGGGTCAAGATATCGGCGCCAAGCTCAAAGTGGGCTATACGAGCAATAACGAAGGCTATTCGCAAAGTGCGATGCTCTACGGCAGAGCGTTTGATAGCCTAGATATGCTTGCTGCGTTTAAGCACTACGGATACGGCTTCGGCGAATCGGGCAACGGCAAGCCTACGGGCGGCGACGGCAACGATATAAATTATTTATTAAAAGCGGGCTATAGCTTTTTGGATTTTCATAAAATTTCGCTCTCTACCGAGCATATGCAGTATAAAGGTCTCTATCCGCTGCGGGCGGAATTCGGCTCATGGCTAAACGGGCAGCTGGATAACCGCAAATACGAGCGCGATACACACACGATCAAATACACGTATAATCCAAGCGACCTGCTAGAACTCGACATCACGGGATACTACACCAAGCATCAGCGCATCGGATCAACCTCGACAAATGTAAAATGGGGCGTCGAGACCAAAGGCGGCAAAATCGGCGCTAAGAGTAAATTTGAAACGGGCGATCTGGCTCATACGCTACGCTACGGCTTTGATTACTACCGCTCCGAAAACTATGTTAAGCCCGGCAATCTACGCCCCGAGAAGGTCGATAATTATAGCTTTTATATCGAGGATGCTATGCGCTACGGCGGGCTTACGGTAACTCCTGGCGTGCGCTACGAAAGGCACGAGCTAAAGACTTACAACGGTAGAGGCGCTAATATCTCTAGCTACAAATATAAATTTGACGAAGTAAGCCCTGCTTTAGCGCTTGATTACGAGATTGGCGCGGGATTTGGAGCGTTTGCGAGCTATGCGCGAGTATTTAGAGGACCTGACGTAATGGAGAGCATGATGGCTGCGGGTACTAGCCGCGGCAGACCACTAAGCTGGATGGCCAATGAAAATTTAAAAGCCACTACGGGCAACGCCTACGAAATAGGCGGTCGCTACAAAAGCGAGCTAGGAGAGAACTCCTCGGTAAGCCTAACCGCCAAGTACTTCAGGACGGAGTATAAAAATCTCATCGTAGATAACAATGCGGTGGGCGGAATCGTCGGCTGCCCGGGAGGCGCGCAGGGCACCTTATGCAGGGCTAACGCAGGCGGTGCGGATATTGACGGCGTCGAGCTTTTCGCAAGATTGATATTAGATGATTTGAGCCTTGCTGCGGGTTACACACACCAGCACGTAGAATATAAAGACCGCGTACGCAGGGGCTCGGGCTATCTAAGCTCAAACATCATCGGCTACCGCGACTATGGCGATAAATACACCTTCAATGCCGAATACGCAATCTCTGCGGCGGATCTACTGCTGGGCTATAACTTGCTCTTTTTCAACTCCAAAAACGTAGCCTCCGCAAATAGCGACGAAAAAACAAAAGTGCCTAGCTACGCGGTTCACGATCTATACGTCACTTACGCTCCAGATAGCGGACGATTTAAAGGGCTTGAGATCAACGCGGGCGTTTACAATCTCTTTGATAAAGCCTACGCATCGCACTCGCAGCGCCGATTTCACCGGAGATTCAAATGCTATCGACTGGGAGCCCGGACGAAATTTCAAGCTAAGCGTGGCGTATAAATTTTAAAGCTTACGCGAGATGACGGTACGAAATTTTGCACGCTAAAGCGGCGAAATTTTAAAAATTCAAAACCCTTGGAATTTCAAAATTCCAAGGGCTTTATAAATTTGAAATTCTTAGACTTAGAATTTCAAGCTTTTAAATCCTACTAACAGAAATTTTCTCGTAAAATTCTTGCAAATAGCAAAATTCTCATTCGCAATGAAATTCTAGCTTGCAGCGAAATCCCCAAAATTCAAAGCGATATCCGCAGCGCTTCACATCCAAAGTTCCTTTAGAATTTATAAGATTCCTCCCGCTTCAAGCGCCGTCCGTTTACTCTTCATCGTTAAAATTCTGTTTTTAATTCTACTTAAAAGGAGAGCCTTTGTTAAATTATACTAAAAACGCCATCCGAGGGGCATTTTGGACGAAACCGTTCATAGTTTTAGTGCTGCTTTTGCTGCTGCTAATCCCGCTAAGCTTTATCGATAATCTTACCTACTCCCGCTCCGAAACCAAACAGCTCGCGCAGGATTCGATCCTCACACCGGTGGGCGGCGAGCTGCAAATCCAGGGCCTTGCGATCGTAGTGCCCTACGCAGAGATAATCGAAGCGATAGATAAAAGCAACAACGAGCTCATAAAAAGGCGCGTAGAGAAAAATTTCATCATCGTGCCTAAAAACTACTCCCTCGCGGCGGAGATCGACCCCACCTATCTAAAGCGCGGGATTTTTCGCGTTCCGATATATAACGGCGATTTTGCGCTTAAGGCGGACTTTGAGGCGATAAACTATACCGAGCTCGGCGTCGATCCTGCGCGGCTAAATTTCGACGAAGCCGTGCTAGTGCTCGGCGTAGGCAATCAAAAATCCTTCACCGCCTCCCCCGCTTTAAGCTTAAACGGCAAGGAGCTTAAGCAATATCACGGCAACACCGAAGCTAAAATTTTCGATCGAAGCCTAATCTACAAGCTCCCCGCTTCCGCGCTGTCGTCTGATTTTAGCATCAGCGGCACGCTTAAAATTCAAGGCGGCGAGGCACTTCATCTAGCTCCGATCGCGCAAAATAGCCGTTTTGAAATTAGCTCTACTTGGGCATCGCCTAGCTTTGGCGGCGGCTTTATCGCCAAATCGCGCGAGGTAAGCGCTAGCGGTTTTAAAGCTTCGTGGGAAGTTACAGGCTTAGCCGCAGGCATTGCTCCTGCGTGGCTTGCAGATCAAGATGACCGCGTCGCTATGACGAACTGGCGCAGCAACGACGATAGAAATGATGCTGTAAGCATCGGCTTCATCGAGCCCGTGAATAACTACTCGCTGATTAAGCGCTGCACGGATTACGCTCTGTTATTTTTAGCGGTGCCGTTTTTAGCGATCTTTTTGTGCGAGGTTTATACTCACGAGCGCATCCACCCGATCCAGTATCTACTCATCGGGCTTGAGGACGTCGTTTTCTACCTGCTGGTGCTTTCGCTCTCCGAACACATCGGCTTTGCGATCAGCTACGCCATCTCGGCGATCGCGGTCAGCGCGATAGTATTTTTCTACGCGAGCGCGATTTTCAAAGGCGCGCGCTGGGGCATTTTCATCACTTGCGTTCAGCTCGTTTCATATGCGATCCTCTATGTCATCTTAAATTCCGAAGACTACGCCCTATTAATGGGAAGTCTGATGATCTTTGCGGTGATTTCGCTCGTTATGTATTTTACTCGCAAGCTTGATTGGTACGATACGGCGATTCCAAGCGGCGAGAAAAAACAGGAACAAGAGCCCGAAATTTAGCCTTTTAAATTTACCACCAAATTTAATCGCAACGGCCTTTGGAGCTTTAAAATCCAAAGGCCATTTTAAATTTGCTCGCTAAATTTCAACTGCCAAAATTTCATCTATTTAAAATTTTATCCGCCGCGGCAGACAAACTGCGACCGAGCCGAACGGTACGCTTTAAATTTAGCCCCGCGAGCGTGAGCACGTCGCGACCAAATCTAGAGCGCGCCGCTTTAAATTTTAAAATTTCATCTGCGCCGATTTTTGAGTATAATGAGCGAAAAATTTTAAGGATTTCGTGTGATACTTGCTATTGAGAGCAGCTGCGACGACAGCTCGGTCGCGGTGATGGATGAGCGCAGTTTCGAGCTGAAATTTTACGAAAAAATAAGCCAGGAAGCCGATCACGCCAAATACGGCGGCGTCGTGCCCGAGCTTGCCGCGAGGCTGCATACTGAGGCGCTGCCGCGGATTTTACAGCGTGCAAAGCCCTATTTTAGCAAGCTTAGCGCCGTCGCAGCGACCAATACCCCGGGGCTCAGCGTGAGCCTGATCGGCGGTGTGAATATGGCAAAAGCGCTCGCGCTCGCGCTAAATCTGCCGCTCATCGGCGTAAATCATCTCATAGGTCACGTTTACTCGCTGTTTTTAGGCGGCGAGGCGCGGTTTCCGATGGGCGTTTTGCTCGTTAGCGGCGGGCATACGATGGTTTTAGATATTGACGCTGCGGGGGGTATCGAAATTTTAGCGACCACCGGCGACGATAGCTTCGGCGAGAGCTTCGATAAGATCGCAAAGATGCTAGGCCTTGGCTATCCGGGCGGCGCACTCATCGAGGAGCTCGCAAAAGGCGGCGAGCCGCGATTTGAGCTGCCCGTACCGCTGAAGGGCGACAAGCGGCTGGAGTATAGCTTTTCGGGGCTTAAAAACGCCGTGCGCGTGCAGATCGAAAAGCTAAAAGAGGCGGGCGAGCTGGATGAGCGGGCGATGCGCGATCTGGCGCGCTGCTTTGAGGACGCGGCGTGCGCGCACATACTGGATAAATTGCAGCGGATCTTTGAGCTGCGGCGCTTTGCGCGCTTCGGCGTCGTGGGCGGAGCGAGCGCGAACCTACATCTGCGCGGGCTTTTGACGGATCTGTGCGAGCGGGCGGGCTGCGAGATACTTTTCGCGCCGATGAAATTTTGCTCCGATAACGCCGCTATGATCGCGCGCGCGGCGATAGAAAAGCTGCGTAAAAAGGAGTTCGTCTCGCCCGCAGAGCTTGAGATCATCCCGCATCTAAATCTACGCTCGGCGTTTGAGTGAAATTTTAAAATTTATAAATAGTCTGCGTCC
Source organism: uncultured Campylobacter sp. (assembly GCF_938045405.1). Taxonomy (GTDB): domain Bacteria; phylum Campylobacterota; class Campylobacteria; order Campylobacterales; family Campylobacteraceae; genus Campylobacter_B. The sequence continues at coordinate 11,479 of NZ_CALIMW010000193.1, forward strand.
GCTAGCGGATTCTCATGCGCTGGGCGTTTGAGTAAAATTTCATCTCGCGCTCGCTCACGGTTGGGTTTTGGATAAAATTCACTTTGATTTTACACATCGCATTTCAGGCTCGCGCCACGTTTTGCTAAACTCCTTTCATTCTCGCACCGCCATCGGTACCGCTAACGTTGCACGTCCTTGTCGCTTGCAATATCTGCTAAAATTTGATCGACTTTTTGTTAGCTTGTCGTTTTTACGTTTTCTTAATCGTGCAGAAAAGTTACGATTTCGTGTTCTTTTGGCAGAAATTTTCTGCCATCAATGCCGTCATCTCCGTATTCCAATAATGCTTCATTTAAAATTTCATAAATTTCATCCATTGAAATATCTCCAATATCAGAATTTACGCTTTGGAATTTATATTTGATTTTAAATGGATTTTCCGTGAAATATTTACTCGTTGTCTCATCATAAATTCGTCTTACATCAAGCTCGATATTTTTACCTTTATAGTGAAACAACCAAATATCCTCGCCCGTATAGCCATCTCGTGGATCCGGCAGTTGAGGGCTACCGATAAAGATAAGATAGGTCTGTTTTTGTTTATCTACTACCCAATTTAACCATCTAATATCTTGATTGCTCAATAAGGGTTTTCTAAATTTTGTTCTAATTTTATTAACAGTGTCTATAATATCGTATTCCTCTAAGTCCTCTTTCGAAATATATTCTGCTACAAACGCCACTTTATCCCCTTTTCTTTAAATTTTTGATACGAAAGTTACTCGAATATTTTCTTTTGGGATAATAGATCCTCCATCGCCATACTCATTTAAAATTTCTTTTAAAATATTTACAATCTCTTGCTTTGGCATATCCCCGATATCACTTCTTATGGATTCTAGCTCATAGATTATTTTAAACGGATTATCCGTAATTTTCGTACTAGTATTTTTATTATGTATATTCCTTAAATCGATCTCTATATCTTTGCCTCTATAATGCAAAAGCCATATATCTTCACCGCTAAATTCCATATCTCTCGGATCTCCGATAGTGATACTGCACACTGAAAAAAGCCAAATACCTCTTTCTCGATCTATACACCAGTCTCTTGAATTTAGAATAGCCCATTCCAGCTTAACTTGATGATACTTTTCACATATCTCATTACTCGGTTTTAGTAAGTCGTATTTCTCGATATCCTCTTTTGAAATATACTCTGTAATAAATGCCATTCTCTCCTCCTTAATAATTTAAAATTTTAGGCTGCTTGCGAGTTATCGTCTTTTCTCCTTGCGACAAATCGTTTAGCCCTTTGCCGAGCGAATGGCTAAATATACGCTAAAATCTATCTTGCCGCGCCGCGTAAATTTTAAAATTTCGCTTTTATACAGGCGCTGTTTTCTTGCCTATCTCTTGCCGATAACTCGCCGCCTGCCGCTTAGATGAAATTTTAAAATTCCACCGCCTGTGCGCATGGATAAAATTTTAAAATTTCGTCGTCCACGCGCACGAACGAAATTTTAAAATTCCACGCCGCTTAACACGAGCGGATGAAATTTTATAAAATTTTGCCGCCGCAAATCAAAGCGCAAATAAACGCGCTAGCGCACAGAAATCGCGCGAATTAGTAAAAGTCGCGTTTGAATTTTATCGATAAATTTATGAATCCCGCCTATGCTTCGGCGGTTTCGTTTTCATTGATTACGGCTTGCATCGTGTCTCTGGCGTGCTGCAGCCAATCTTTATCGCTCGTATCGAGCAGGTCTAGGTAGATGATTTTGACATGTCCGCTATGGACGGTGAAATCGTGAGAGTTTGCGATGTGCTGCGTGCCGATGAGTACCACGGGCTGGACACGCAGACCAAGCTTGCTAACGATCGCTTTGGCGCCGCTTTGGAATTGCAAAAGCTGCGTGCCGCGATGTCTAGTGCCTTCGGGAAACATCGTGATGACGCGCCCTTCGCTCACGCGCTGCTGCACTTCGTGCACGATCCGCACCAGATCGCGCGGATTGGAGCGATCGACTTGGATCATCTTCGGAAGAGTGATGATTTTGCCGATGATAGGGATGTCTGCGATCTCTTTTTTAGCGATCCAGCAGATATCGGCGGGATGAGTCTCTTCAAGCACAACAATATCCATTATGCTTTGGTGGTTGGCGATTACTAACTGCGCGCGCGGATCGGGAGTGCCTATGATCTGGATATCGTATCCGACGCCGTAGCGCTGGAAGCGCCCCCAAATGCGGCGGAAGCGGCGATGAGAGGAGTTTTTTACCGCCATGGCGATCACGACGCAAACGACGGTAAAAATAAACCAAATCGCGTAAAATAGCGCTCTAATCCTTGCTAAGCTCATCTTTTTTAACCCAACCGATCTTGTTGCCGCCCAGCATAATTTTATAAAATTCCTTATTCGTACCCAAAATTTCAACCTTTTCGGGATTTTTAGTCACGTAAAACACGGTGGAACTTTGCATAGGCAGAATTCTAACCGGAGAATTTTGCGCGATACTGCCCGTGCCGTAAGGCCTTTGCGCATAGAAATTTACCGCCAAAATCAGCACCGCAAAGATGAGCGGCGTGATATTTTTACTAAGCAGAAACATCACCAAAAGCACGGCAGCTAGTGTGTAGATCGCGATCTGCTTGTAGGCTTCGAACTTGCTCTCTTTCGGATTTAGCCCAATCTGCGTGCTAAGATCCTCAGCGCGCGGATTGAGCTCAAGCCCAAAATTTTCAAATTTTTTAGTATTAAGATTGAAATAGCTGAAGTCTAAATTTGTGATATTTTTATCTACGACGGCGAAATAATATCCGCTTTGGCTCGCGTATGTGCCGCGCACGGAGTCCACCCCCTGCTTGATAATGGCTGGATTATCGATACTAAAAGCGCTGATTGCGCCGTTTCGGATACCAAGATCAAGCGTGAGTAAATTTGAAGCGTCGTCAAATTTAGTAGTTTTGTAGTTTTTAAGTTTCAGCTCGTCAGCTACGATATGCGAAAAATTAGGCTTCGTGTCAAGCTTCATAAATTCCGGATTATCAGGCTTAATAGAGCTTTTTTCAAAGAATTCTCCATTGCGCTGCAAGGTCAAAACGAGCTCATTTATCTTATCGCTCTTATCGCTTGCCGCAAACCACAGCGTCGTCTCAAACATCTCGTCGCCCTCGATCCACGTAAGATTATCGGCATTAAGCCACTTCATACCATTGGTGCGGCTGATCTCTAGCTTTGGCTTAACGGTGATTTTCTGCCCCAAATATACGGCGAAATCGATCTTAAAAATTTGATTGCAATACACCTTCCTAGGCATCCCGCTGGCTTTTAGCGTAAGCTCCTTAGGCTTAATGTCCTGATAGACCTTATCGTCGGATACATCAAGATCGACTTCGTTAGTAGGCGCCAAAGCCTTAAGATCGTCGATGCTTAGATTATCCATCGACATAACCTCTTTTTTATTATACTTCAGCATCACTTTGGAATTATCGCGCGTCTGCGGCTCGTCGGGCTTATCCTCAGCTTTTTTCGGCGCATATTTACTTAGATCATCAAGCGAATCGATCTCAATCTCCGGCGCAGCAAACGCAAGCGTACAGACACCTAAAATAGTAAGAATTTTTTTTAGCAAATTAAGCCTTTTAGCATTTTCTCTCCGTCCGTGCCGCCCAAAATAGGCTCTATCGCGCGCTCAGGATGCGGCATCAGTCCGAAAATCTTTTTGTTTTTATCGCAAATCCCCGCGATTGCGTCCACTGAGCCGTTCGGATTTAGATCCGCGCCATTTTCGTCGCAATATTTTAGCAGCACGCAATCCTCGTCGTATAGCGATTTCAGCGTATCTGCAGACGCATAATAGTTTCCCTCGCCATGCGCGATCGGGATATTTAGAATTTCGCCCTTATCGCAACAGTGCAGAAATTTATTGTCGTTTGAAACGACGCGCAGATGGTGAAATTTTGAGATGAAGCTTAAATTTATATTTTTATTCATCGCGCCTGCGAGCAAGCCTAGCTCCAAAAGCATCTGAAAGCCATTACAGATGCCTAGGATATAGCCGCCGCGCGCAGCATGAGCGAGAACCGCCTTCATCACCGGGCTAAATTTGGCAATAGCCGCCGTCCGCAGATAATCTCCGTGGCTAAAGCCGCCGGGAAGCACGATCAGATCGGCGTTTATGTCGGTTTCTTTATGCCAGATTATCTGCGTTTCACAACCGAGCTTATCAAAGGCGTATTTGGTGTCGCGCTCACAATTCGTGCCGGGGAAATTGACGATCGCTACCTTCATATCACGATCTCGTAGTCTTCGATGACGGTGTTTGCCAAAATTTCATCGCACATTCTAGCGACATCGGCATAAATTTTATCCCTATCCTCGCCATCTATATCAAGGACGATCTGTTTGGCTACGCGCACATCTCGCACGCCGCTAAATCCAAGCGCAGCGAGGGCGTGCAAAACCGCCTTGCCCTGCGGATCGAGCACGCCCTGCTTAAGCCTTACGTTTACAATTACCTTCATCGCTTATCCTAAAATTCTACGCAAGACCTCTTCGTAGGCCACTTTTACGCTACCAAGATCCTGCCTGAATACGTCCTTATCGAGCTTTTTGTCGGTTTGTTTGTCCCAAAAGCGGCAGCTATCAGGGCTGATCTCATCTGCAAGTAGGATATTGCCGTCCTTATCTCTGCCAAGCTCGATCTTGAAATCCACGAGCTTTAAATTTCGCTCGTCGAAAAATTTGATCAAAATTTCATTGATTTTGCGCGCGATCTTTTTGAGCTCGTCAAGCTCGCTTTGGCTCTTTACGGCGCCAAGCAACAAGCAATGCTCGTCGTTTAGGATCGGATCGCCCAGCTCGTCGTCTTTGTAGCAAAACTCCACCAGTGTAAACGGAAGCTTCGTGCCCTCTTTGATGCCTAGGCGCTTTGTAAGCGAGCCGGTGGCGATATTACGAGCGATGATCTCAAGAGGGAAAATCTTGCATTTTTTTACGAGCTGCTCGGTCGGACTGATCGTCTCAACAAGCGCGGTGTCGATGCCGTGCTTTTTAAGCAGATCGAAAATCAGCGTCGAAATTTTACAATTCAGCGCGCCTTTGCCGCTCTCTTCGGCTTTTTTGACGCCGTTAAACGCCGTCAGCGAATCTTTAAATTCCGAGATCAAAAGGTCGTCACTTTCGTTAACCGACCACATCTTTTTGCCCTTGCCTTCGTAGATAAGCTCTTTTTTGGTAGCTTGCATCACACTCTCCTTACTTGATGTTTAGAATTTTTATCGCGTCTATTGCGGTTTTTAACTGGATGTCGTTATTAATCTGCTCTGCGGTGATGAAATTTTTCTCATCCTTTTTCTGAGCATCTTTTTTCTTGGTCTCGACCTTGGCTAACTCGCCTTGCAGGTGCTTTTTGAGATCGGCTTCTTTTAGCGAGAATTCATCCTCGTCACGGCTCGGCACCTTGCCCGGCGCCACTATGAGATCAGGCGTCACGCCCACCGCTTGGATGGTGCGACCGCTTGATAGATAGTATCGCGCTATGGTTAGTCGCAAGGCTTCTTTATCCTCGATCGGTAGGATCACCTGCACGCTTCCCTTACCAAAAGTTTTTTCACCAACCAGCACGGCGCGCTTTAGATCTTGAAGCGATCCGCTTACGATCTCGCTCGCGCTTGCGCTGCCGCCGTTTACTAACACTACCAGAGGCAAATCGGTGATCTTCTTTTTAGGATCGGCGTTATGCGCTTCGGTTTCGTTTTTCGCGCGCCCTTTTTGAGAGACGATAAGCCCTTTGCTGACGAATAAATTTACAAGCCCGATCGCTTGATCCAAAAGCCCGCCCGGGTTGTTTCGCAGATCCAAAATAATGCCTTTGGCGTCTTTATGCTCTTTTATAAATTTGCTCGCATCCGGAACTACGTGCTGATCGAAATTCGTAACGCGCAGATATAAAATTTTATCGTCCTCAATCATCTTGGCATAGACCGATTCTACTTTGATTATATCGCGGATAATCTCGACGTCGAAAGGCTTGCTAACACCCTTGCGCACGATCGTTAGAGTGATTTTGGTTTTCGGCTTACCGCGCATTTTTGAGACTGCATCGTCGATCGTGATACCGAAGGTCGCATTGCCGTCGATACGCAAGATCACGTCGTTAGCCTGAATGCCTTTCTTATCGGCAGGAGTGCCCTCTATAGGCGAGATGACGGTCAGAGCGCCGTCTTTCATACCCACCTGAATTCCAAGCCCGCCGAACTCGCCCTCGGTCTGGACTTTCGTGTCGTTAAACGCCTTTTCGTCCATATAGCTTGAGTGCGCGTCGAGGTTATTCATAAGCCCCGAGATCGTCTTGTCCACGAGCTCGGAAAAGGTCATCTCATCGACATAATTGTTTTCGACGATCGCAAGCGTTTTGGTAAGCTTAGCTAGCGCCTCCAGACGCGTTTTTTCGCTGTCTGGCTTTTTGGTCGCATTGACCTCTCTGGCTTGTAAATTTCCGGTAAAAAAACTGACGCCTAAAAATAGAGAAAATATGAATCCCAAGCCGAAGAAGAGGTGTTTTTGTCGCAAAGTTTATCCTTGAAAGTAAAATGGAGTGAATTTTATAGAAAATTGGCTAAAAATAAGGTAAATTTCATACGAAATTTGCGCGTTTACGAATAAATTTAAGCCGAAAATTTTAAAATCTCACTAAAAAACCTTGACATAAACAGACTAAAGTTATATAATGCAATCAACTTCAACTTTAGGAGAAAATTTATGAACGAAACTATTGAAATTTTAACCGACAAAATGCGCTCTTTGCTCGAAAGCAGCGTTTCTTTGGCGATCCATTCCAAAAATAGCGAAGTGGGCGTATTACACATGCTTTGGGCTTTGGTAGCCGACAGCGGCTCAGTGCTAAATCAAATTTTTAATAAATTTAGCATCGAAAAGACCACGGTCGAGCTTGAGATCAAAAGCGAAATTTCAAATTTGCCTACGAGCTCAAACGTCACGAAGGAAAACGTGCGAATCTCGCGCGAGCTGATGAACTCGCTAGAGCTCGCAAAAGGGCTGATGACGAGCTCGGGCGATAAATTTATCGCCGTAGACACTTGGCTGATCGCGAATTTAAACGCAGATCCGCTAAAGAAAATTCTATCTAAATTTGCAGATCTTAGCGAGATCAAAAAGGAGCTAGAGGCGCTTCGCGGCGGTAAAAGCATCGATTCGCAAACCGCTGATGAGACGCTTGAGGCGCTTAGTAAATTCGGCGTCGATCTCACCGCCAAGGCGATCGCGGGCGAGCTCGATCCGGTCATCGGTCGCGACGAGGTGATCTCGCGAATGATGCAAATTTTAATCCGCAAGACGAAAAACAACCCTATCCTACTCGGCGAGCCGGGCGTGGGAAAAACCGCGGTCGTCGAGGGTCTTGCGCAACTGATCGCCAAAAAAGAGGTTCCGCTCAGCCTGCAAAACAAACGCGTCATCGCGCTTGATATGAGTGCGCTGATTGCGGGCGCGAAGTACCGCGGCGAGTTTGAAGATAGGCTCAAAGCCGTCATAAACGAGGTCGTAAAAGCCGCTAACGTCGTGCTTTTTATCGACGAAATTCACACCATCGTAGGCGCGGGCGCAAGTGAAGGCTCGATGGATGCCGCAAACATCCTAAAACCCGCCCTTGCGCGTGGCGAATTACACGCGATCGGCGCTACGACGCTGAAAGAGTACCGAAAGTATTTTGAAAAAGACGCCGCGCTTCAGCGCCGTTTCCAGCCCGTAACGGTCGCGGAGCCTAGCGTGAGCGAGGCTACGGCGATCCTGCGCGGCATAAAGGAGCGGCTGGAGGTGCATCACAACGTCACCATCACCGATAGCGCGCTTGTGGCGGCCGCAAGGCTAAGCGACCGCTACATCAGCGATAGATTTCTACCTGATAAGGCGATCGATCTCATTGACGAAGCGGCGGCGGAGCTTAAAATGCAGATCGAAAGCGAGCCAAACGAGCTTGCCAAGGCCAAGCGCGACATCCTTACGCTTCAGGTCGAAAAGGAAGCCCTTAAGATGGAGGATGACGGCAAAAACGACGAGCGGCTCGCGCAGATCGACAAAGAGATCGAAAATTTAACCGAGCAGAAAAACGCGCTTCAGGCTAAATTTGAAAACGAAAAGTCCGTATTCGGCGGCATCAGCGAGGAGAAAAAAGCGATCGACAGCCTCAAAAACGAAGCTAGCCTTGCAAGACGCAACGGCGATCTTAGTAAGGCTGCCGAGATCGAATACGGCAAGATCCCTGCCGCGCAAGCAAAGGTTAAGGAGCTTGAGGCGAAATGGGACGCGATGAAAGAAAACGGCGTGCTTTTGCGAAACCGCGTGGACGAGGAGAGCGTGGCTGAAATTTTAAGCAAATGGACGGGCATCTCGGTAAGCAAAATGCTCTCCTCCGAAAAGGAGAAATTCCTCCACATCGAGGAGCATCTAAAAGAAAGCGTCGTGGGGCAGGACGAGGCGCTGCACGCCATCGCTCGCGCCGTCAAGCGCAACAAAGCCGGTCTCGTGAACGAAAACCGCCCGATCGGAAGCTTTTTGTTTTTAGGCCCTACCGGCGTCGGCAAGACCGAGAGCGCAAAGAGCCTCGCTAGGTTTTTATTCGATGATGAGCGAGCGATGATCCGCTTTGATATGAGCGAGTATATGGAAAAACACAGCGTCTCGCGCCTGCTCGGTGCGCCTCCTGGATACGTGGGCTACGATGAGGGCGGACAGCTTACCGAAGCTGTGCGCAGAAAGCCCTACTCGGTGCTGCTTTTTGATGAGATCGAAAAGGCGCACAAAGACGTTTTTAATATCCTGCTTGGAATTTTAGACGACGGGCGCGCAACCGATAACAAGGGCGTTACGGTTGATTTCAAAAACACGATCATCATCCTAACGAGCAATATCGGCTCAGCTAAGATTATGGAGCTTGACGCCAAAAATGCGGACAAGCCGCGCGAGATCGCGCTTGCCGAGCGAGAGGAGGCGGTAAAGAGCGAGCTGAAGAATTATTTCAAGCCCGAATTTATCAACCGCCTGGACGATATCGTGATCTTCAACGCCCTAAGCGAGGACGATCTTATAAAAATCGTGGGCATTATGTTTAAAAGCCTGCAAAAAACGCTAGCAAATCGCGGCATTAACGCAAGCCTAAGCGAAAATGCCAAAAAGCTCATCGCCTCGGCGGGCTTTGATATCGAATACGGCGCAAGACCGCTACGAAGGGCGCTCTACGATCTGGTGGAGGATAAGATCGCCGATATGATCCTAAGCGACGAGATCAAAACGGGCGATCGGATCGAAATCGGCGCGCACGAAGGCGAAATCGAAATAAAGAGGGTGAAGTAAAATTCGGCGGAATTTATCTTGCAGGGTAAATTCCGCGCTTTGGTGGAGTAAATTTGGCGAGGTGAATCTAAAATACTTTATTAATATAAATTGGGCTAATAATCTATCTCCTTGGGAATTGAAACCTATTCATGCTCTCTACGATGTAAAGTAGAATTCTATCCCGTTGGGAATTAAAACGAGAGCTTCAAGCGCTACGCCGATCAAGCCTCTATCTAGTAAATCCATCCCATTGGGAATTAAAATGCTCTATTTAAAATCTCATTTCCCTCTCACATAGTAGCATTCTATAGAATTTAAGAATTTACCGAGCAGAATTCTACCCGATAAAATTTTTACCAAATAAAATTCCGGCTTAGATTTTAAAATTTATCGAGTGAAATTCCGCATCTCAGAGCTTAGAATTTTAAATTTAAGAAGCAGCGACTTCAAGCTGCATGGTTTGAAACACGAGAATTTTAGATTATAAAATTTAAGAAAGTAGGCGGGATTAAAATTTTAAAATTTGAAGTCAATGATCAAAATTCCAAACTGCGCAACTTGAAATTTCAAATCTGAAGCAGAGACAAATTTCAAGATCATTTCAAAATTTGCCCTTTTAAATTTCCATTTCTCGAGCCCTATTCACAAAATTTTACGTATTAATTTACGCAAAATTTGGTCAAAAAAAAAGATGATCCCATAAACTTATCCACATTAAATTTTATCTCTTCTTTTTAGAATAAAAACCGTTACAGATGCGATTATTAGCGACGATAAAACGCTTATCATCATTATATTAAAATTAAAATTTGAGCGATCAAACAGATGTCCCAACCAAGTCAAATCGGCTCTTGCCAGGATTATCGCAGCTAGCGGATAAGCATAAAATAAACTTATAAAAAATGCAGATGCGGCGGATATTTTATCCAGCAGAATAAAAGCCTTTATTTTGGAAAATACAAAACAGCAGATGATCAGAGGCAAAATTACCGTCGCGCAAAATAGATACAATACCATAGCGCCGAAAATATCGCTTTCGCTATCGCTCGCCTCTTCGTGCCACGTTAGTTCAAAAGCTTTTAAAACGATAGAAAACGGATTTGCGATATCGTAACCGCTATACTCCGCCAAAAAAACCGCATCTATGCTGGCAAATATAATGCCCAAGCAGTCTATAGTAAAAAAGAGCAAGGCGATCCAGAATAAAATCCTCACCCCTTTTAGCTCAAAGCATTTTTTAATGAACTCTTTTATCACCCTAGCCCCTAATTTATAGCTTTTAAGACCAATTCGGCCTTTATGTTGCGTTTTATTTCGACGTTTTCAAAACTCTTTGTCGTAATTCCTCATCAAATTAGCCTTTCGCTGCGCTAAATTTTAAAATTTACCGAGCTAAACTCTGATCGGATAAAAAACTATTTATCCTTTTCTTGCATCTATCAACGTGACTTTATAATTCTCACCTTGCTTATATAATCCATCAAGCCCAAATACTATAAGTTGCTCTTTTAAAAGTGAAAAAATTTCATCTACTGATATTTTTTCGCTACCATTTGGCACTATTGACAATACTTTCCAGACTTTATTATATTGGATACCTGAAACTTTTTCATCTAATCCATAATCAAGAACG
>NZ_CALIMW010000194.1 GCF_938045405.1 uncultured Campylobacter sp.
CGCGCCAAAGCAGACGCCGCAAATTTTAACCGTCCCGCCTGCGAATTTCGTCTGCATCCGCGGCGAGGGCGACCCGAACGAATCAGGCGGAGCGTATCAGCGCGCAATAGAGGTGCTCTACGCCGTGAGCTACGCGCTAAAAATGAGCTACAAAACCGAGTATAAAATCGATGGCTTTTTCGAGTACGTCGTGCCGCCGCTAGAGGGGTTTTGGCGGCAGCGCGGCTCTGCTGACGGAGCGGCGGACTACGCCCGAAAGAGCGATTTTAGCTGGATTAGCGCAATTAGACTACCTGATTTTATCGCGCGAGAAAATTTCGACTGGGCGGTGCAGCAGGCTACGCAGAAAAAGAAGCTGGACTGCGGTGCGGCGGAGTTTTTGAGGATAGATGAGGGGCTTTGCGCGCAAATTTTACACGTCGGCAGCTTTGATGACGAGCCGCAAAGCGTAGCCAAAATAGACGAGTTTATCGCCGCGAATGGCTACGCAAAGGACTTTGGCGAGCAAAGAGCGCATCACGAAATCTACCTAAGCGACCCCAGAAAAACCGCGCCGCAAAAATGCAAAACGATAATCAGACTCCCGATTAGGAAAATTTAGCCATTTTTGGGCTAAATTTGGCCTCGCGGCGATTTAATATAGCTTAGGCAAACTACGAAGCCGCCACGTAATGCAAAGCCAAATTCACTGCATAAGCCGCTAATGCTAAGTTAAATTTGATTTACAATTTAAGAGAGTTGATAAAAACGAATTCTTAAATCAAAGTTACACTATTCTCGCGTAGTTTTATTAAATTCTTATAGCAGAGTAAAATTTTGCTATCTCTTTGTACGGTTTAAATTTTAAAATTTACAAAATTTTACTAGTTGCAAACATTGCCCAACAAACTCCGCAGAATCCCAAATTTAACCCCAGCTTAAGCATAAGCTTGTATACTTTGGCTTTAAATTTAAGGCGGCAAATGAGATCACAGAGCGAATTTTTCGGCGTTTTCATCACGCTTCTTGGCGGCGTATTATGGGGCTTTAGCAGCGTTTGCGGGCAGTATCTGTTCACGCAAAAAGGCGTCAGCGCCGACTGGCTCGTGCCCTACCGCCTGAGCATTGCCGGGCTTGCGATGGTGGCGTACTATTTAGCGCGTTCGCCGCGCGCAGCTCTCGCGCCGCTAAAAGATCGCGCGCTATTGCCGCAGCTGCTCATCTACGCGTTTTTTGGGCTTATGATGACGCAGTATTCGTACTTTTGCGGTGTCGAGCTCTCAAACGCCGCCGTCGCGACCGTGATCCAGTACTCCGCGCCCGCGCTCATCCTTGCCGTCGTTTGCTTTTCACAGCGGCGCGCGCCTAAAAAGGTCGAGCTCATCGCGCTCATTTTCGCGGTGCTGGGCGTCGTGCTGCTCGCCACCCACGGCGATCTTGGCTCGCTGGTTATCAGCGCGGAGGCGCTGGTTTGGTGCCTCATTAGCGCGCTTGGCGTCGTGATTTATAGTCTCATCCCAACGAAGCTAAATCAAAAATACCCCGTCGCGCTAAATTTAGGCTGGGGCATGGTCATCGGCGGCGGCGCGCTCGCGCTTTACACGCGGGTTTGGCAGCTAGGCGGCGTGAGCGACGCGCAGGGCTTTGCGGCGCTTGCCGCGGTGGTGATTTTAGGCACGATATGCGCGTTTAGCTTTTACATGACGGGGCTAAAGATAATAGGCGCAAGCAGGGCGAGCATGATAGCGTGCATCGAGCCGGTGAGCGCGGCGGCGTTTGCCTATTTTTGGCTGGGGACGGAGTTCGTGTTTCTTGATTTTGCGGGCTTTACGCTCATTATCTCGTGCATATTTTTGCTGGCTAAAGATAGGAAAAAGGCGTAAATTTGGAGGAGAGATGATCTATTTGGCGCAGACCGATACGACGGCGGGATTTTTGAGCAAGGATTTTCGCGAGATAAACGCGCTAAAACGCCGAGCGGCGGACAAACCCTGCCTCATAACGACGGCGAAACTTAGCGAGCTAAAAAATCTCGCTCGCGTGCCCGCTAAATTTAAAAATTTAGTGCGCCGCGCGAGGAAAACGACCTTTTTATATCCGAACGCCAAGGCCGTGCGCGTCGTAAAAGGGTGCGCTCACGAGGAGTTTTTGCGTAAATTTGACTGGCTTTACTCTAGCAGCGCAAATTTAAACGGACAAAACTTCGACGAAGAGTGGGCGAAAGCTGCGGCGGACGAGGTCGTGGATCAAAATTTCAGCCAAAACGCAAGCTCGAAAATATATAAAATTTCAAAAACTAAAATTTTGCGGATTAGATAGAGCTGCCGATTAAAAATTTACACGCAAGAAACTTAAAAAAAGAGACGCAGCGGGAAGTAACTTTACAAATTTAAACGGCTTTGCAAATTTAAAACCGGATACCTCATTTCGACTACTTTGTCCTCTGCAAAATTTAAAACGGCCTTCTAAATTTAAAATGGCTCTGTAAATTTAGCCGAGCCGTGAAATTTCGTCACATATAAACCGCGCAAATACCGTCTGGAATTTTAAAAAATCGTGAAAAGATCACGGCAGACTCGCAGAAAAATTATATAAAAAGCTGTATCCCCCCCTCCCGTTGCCTTCAAATAGTAAAATTACTGCCGTTTTCGAAGCCATAAAATTTCGCCATTGCTAGCTTTGAATGAAATTCTATCGCCAGATACTCTCGATCAAAATTCCGACTCGGACGAGCTAAAATTATCGCTAGAAATTCTCGCATTCCAAGTATTCTCGATTAAAATTTTAGAGATCAGGCATTGCCGCTAGTTTTTACCAGAGTCGCTACGCGCCGTTTTTTGATCGAAGCTCTTCCGACGTCACTTCTGCCTTTGATTAAAATTTCATCTTTGAGAAAAGCTCCTATGGCGCCGCTACGCCAATAGTTTTAATAAAATTCAGACGCCGCCTCCGCCGACACCTATTCAATCAGAATTTTATCGCGGCTGCTGCAAGTAGTTTGCGATCAAAATTCTATCATCGCCAATTGTATATCAAAAGCCCTGCCGCCGCTGCCTCACCGCCACCTCCGCCACTACTGCCCTATCTCCACCGCAGCCGCCACAGCAAACGCCGCAAATCCGTCCGCCCTTTAACTGCCAAACCCGCGCGTAAAGCGCAAGCGGTCGCCCCATTACTGTGCCGCGACGACAGATCCGCGATAAAATTTCCGCCGCGCACCGCGCGAAAAGATAAAATGTTCGATTTTGAAAAAGGGTTTAAGTCGCTCTACACGCCTAAACAAATATCGTAAATTTTAAAATTTAAACCGCTTCTCGCCGCGCGGCACCGATAAATTCCAACCGATAAATTCTGCTAGCTAGTCCATCATTTCCGCATAAATCATAAATTTCCATAAATTTAACGCCGCCTTTCTTGCTTTATATTAAAATTTCGCTAAAATTACCGCATTAAATTTGAGGCGCAAACGGAGCTTAAGCTTAAAACCGCTTGCGGGCAAATTAAATCCATTCAAGGAGCTTTTATGAGCGGTGTTGCGTTAATCATCTGCTTCGCCATAGCGGTCGTCGTGATGATTTTTTTGATCTCCAAAGCAGGCGTTCACCCGTTTTTGGCGCTAATGCTTATCTCCCTGGCGCTCGCGATCGTCGCGGGCATACCGCTAGCCAAGATCCCCGCGATTATCGGCGACGGATTCAGCGGCACGTTTAAGAGTATCGGTATCGTCATAATCTTCGGCGCGCTCATCGGCACCGTGCTCGAAAAGACGGGCGCGGCGCTCAAACTCGCCGATATGGTCGTAAACGTAGTCGGGCAAAAGCGCCCCGAGCTTGCGATGCTCATAATGGGCTGGATCGTAGGTATCCCCGTATTTTGCGACAGCGGCTTCGTAGTTTTAAACCCGATCCGAGAAGCGATCAGTAAAAAAATCGGCGAAAATCCGGTCGCTCTAGCAGTAGCGCTCTCCGGCGGACTTTATGCCTCGCACGTATTCATCCCGCCGACTCCAGGGCCGATCGCCGCAGCAGGCGCCGTGGGTCTAGGCGGCAATCTACTGCTCGTAATCGCAATGGGCGCGGTGGTGTCCTTGCCGGTGCTGATCGCCACATACTTTTTTTCTAAAAAGGTCGCCAAAAGCGTCCATATAAGCGAAGCTGAAGCCAATGAAGTCATCGCCAAAAGCTACGACGATCTGCTTAAACAATACGGCAAATTGCCGGGCGGATTTTTAAGCTTAGCCCCTATTTTGATACCGATCCTATTTATGGCGCTGGGCTCCGTCGCCAAGATCCTAAAAGTAGGCGGGTTTGCGGGCGAAATTTCACAATTTTTAGGAAATCCTATCATCGCGCTAGCCTTGGGCGTAGTTTTTGCGGTATTTTTACTTGTGCAAACCGGCAAACTAGGCGAATTTAGCGAGATCACCAACGAATCCTTAAAGATAGTAGGTCCGATCCTCTTCATCACCGCAGCGGGCGGAGTGCTAGGCAAGGTCATCACCGACGCCGGCTTCGTGACCTACATCAAGGACAATGCGACCGCGATTAAAGCCGCGGGGATTTTCTTCCCGTTCTTAATCTCGGCAGTCCTAAAAACCGCGCAAGGAAGCTCCACCGTGGCGATCATCACTACAGCTTCGATTATGGGCGCATTTAACGCGGACGGCTCGCTGATGCAGGTACTGGGCTTCACCTCCGAAATGTCCGGCGCGCTTGTGGTAATGGCGATCGCAGCGGGCGCGATGACGGTTTCGCACGCTAACGACAGCTACTTCTGGGTCGTTACGAATTTTAGCAAGATGAACCCGCAGCAAGGCTACCGCACTCAAACCATGCTTACGCTAATTATGGGCATTACAGGTATGATCAGCGTGTGGATTTTGTCGCTGTTTTTGATCTAGGCTGCTTATTTAGCCGCTACAGCGCTAAATCAGTGCAGAGTGCAATACGGTATCTACCAGTGGCTAGCTACATAAAATTCTTTAAATTTACGTAGCTAGCCGTACCGCGCAAATGCCCTAGTATTAAAATTTCGTATAGCGGAGTTTTAAATTTACACACAAAGCCTCAAGGAGCGAAATTTTAAAATTCTATCGCTACGGAATTTTAAAATTTAGCCGAAATTCTGTGGCTTACAGAATTCTAAAATTCCACGACATGAAATTTTAGAATTTACCCCATAAATTCGGCAACGAGATTTTAAAATTCTACTCTTGCTTCAGTCTTGTCATCGTAAATTTAGCCTACGCGCTGTAAAATTCCAAAATTTTAAAATACCAGCTAAAGGAAAAATATGAAAGTTTTAGTCGCGATCGACTCGTTTAAGGGCTCGCTTAGTTCGCTTGAGGCGGGCAACGCCGTAAAATCAGGCATCGAAAAGCTAGGCTGCGAGGTGCTCGTCAAACCTATCGCAGATGGCGGCGAAGGAAGCGTTGAAGCCCTTGCAGACGCGCTAAAAGCTAAGTTCATGGACGTCATCGTAGCAAATCCGTTAGGCGAAAAAACGCCCGCGCGCTACGCCTTAAAAGGCGAGCTAGGCATCTTAGAAATGGCGTCCGCATCGGGTCTGCCGCTCATCGAAAAATCGCGCCGCAACCCGCTAAAAACGAGCACCTACGGCTTTGGCGAGATGATAGCGCATGCGATTGCGCACGGCGCGCGAAAGTTTATCATCGGCATCGGCGGAAGTGCTACGAATGACGCGGGCATGGGGATGCTGCGCGCGCTCGGCTTTAAATTTAAAGATGCAAATGGCGCAGAGCTTGCGGGAGCGGGCGAGGATCTGATTAAACTCGCCACGATAGATTGCACTTCGGTGCTGCCGCATCTTAAAGAGTGCGAGTTTCTTATCGCCTGCGATGTGGATAATCCGCTCTTTGGCGAAAACGGCGCGGCATATATTTACGCTCCGCAAAAGGGCGCGGATGCGGCGATGGTAAAGCAGCTTGATGCAGGGCTTATAAATTTCGCAAGCGTCGTAAGTAAGTACCTCGGACGCGAGCTTTGGAATAGCTCCGGAGCAGGAGCTGCCGGCGGGCTAGGCTTTGGCTTCGTAAGCTTTCTAAACGCGACGCTTAAGCCAGGCATCGACATCATCACCGAAGAGATCGGACTAGAGCGCGATATGCAAGGCGCCGAGCTCGTCATCACCGGCGAAGGAAGGCTCGATTTTCAAAGCTCAATGGGCAAAACCCCTTGCGGTGTTGCGAAGATCGCCGCTTCCTACGGCGTGCCCGTAATCGCGCTGGCAGGCGGTATCTCGCCCTGTGCCGGCGGCTGTAATGAGCGGGGTATAGGCGCATTTTTTTGCATCCTAAACGAACCTATGAGCCTTGAGCGCGCAATGGAAAAAGAGACCGCGACACAAAATTTAGCCCGCGTCGCCGAACAAGCGGTGAGATTGTTTCTGCTCGGACGCGGCGCTAAATAGGGCTTTTGGGCTGAAATTTTAAGGCGCGCCCGCTAAAGCTTACATCGAGCGCGGTATGTATGCGTGGCAGGTGCGGTTGCGAAATAAGACGGCGACGGCTCGCAACAGACAGGCACGACAAAGTGTGGCAGGCGGCGAGCACGGCGAAGAAGCGAAATTTTATGCAGGATAGATTTGCGTGCTTTAAAGGCACGGCGCGATCTTGACGCAGATGGGGTGACGCGCAGCTTGCAAGGCGCAAAAATATACGCGAAGAAGCAGGCGAAAGCCTACAAATATTGGCGTTAGTAAAGTGGCGGCTTGCGGCAAGGATATGCGGTCTATGACGCGCAAGCACAGCAAGTAAATACCGCGCGCAGCTTGCGACGGACGGCAGAATTTCATCCGCCGCAGAACGCGGTAAGCGGATAAATTTTGCATTAAAACGTAGCTTTGCTGAAATTCTAGCGCGTTTGAAAATACGGAGCAATAGGACAGGAGGTAAGACGGCGAGCGGCTCAGCAGTAACGCAGCGGCGCGAAATTTTACGGCGCAAAAATTTATTTTACCGCACGATACATACGCAAGGCACGATCTAAAACTCATTTTCCAATCAAGCGGCTCGCGAACCCTCACAATACATACCTCAAGACATGACTAAAACAGACAGAATTTTAAAATTTAACGCAGTATTCGCAGCCTATGGAATTTGCAACGTAAATTTAAAAGCAGCGCCACGCTTTATGAAATTCCGTTTAAATTTTAGCCCGCGATATGCCCTTTTTGAGGTGGAAAAGACCGCTCAATCGCAAGATCGCGCTTCTTGCAAAGATAACGGCGACGCATTACTCCGCTCGCTCACAAAGCCCGCTAGCCCTCCGATGACGCTTTGATTCGGAGCGGGGCGCGTCTGCGTAAAATTCGTATTATTAGGATCGCGGATTCGCTTATCGCTAAATTTTAGTACATATGCGACTACGGTACGCCGCTACGATAAATTTTGGGTTTACGTAAATTTACTCCGATCGCGCTGTGTTTTGCGATAAAAATTTATGAAATTTCATTTTCGGTCGGCGCCAAAAAATTTTATAAATCTCCATTTTAAAATTTTCAGCACGGGCACGTACCGATCGGGTCGTCAAGCTAAAATCAAAATTCCAAGCGGCGAATGCAGAAAACCTTCGCGCTTAGCGCATCTGCGGCGGCAGTGCGGGCGCGCCAAATTTATCGCTTTTGGGACGCAAAAGACGGGCAGGCGCGGGCAAAATTTATTGATTTTAGAGTTTAAAGCATCGAATTCGCGCACCTAGGCTAAATTAAAATTTAAAGCGCGCGACGCCTTGGACGCATCCGCGTGACTGCGAACACTCATAAAATTCGCCCGAAGCAAGGTTGTAAAACCGCGGGCGGGCGCAAAATTTATCGCCGCAAAGATCAAAACCGCGAAAGCAAAAAGGCTCCGCGAGCATTCGCTGCCACACCCGCCCGAGCAAATTAAAATCGCATGATCCCGCCTAGCCGGCATACGCGGAGGGCGCCGCTGCGGGCATTTACACTTAAATTTGGTGCGATCGCAATGCGATTTAAAACCGTGCCTGCTTAAATTCGCGCCGTTTCGGTTCACTCGCAATCACATCTCGCCGCAGTAGCGCTTTAAATTTGCGCCGCCGCGATTTGTGCGCATTCAATCGCTACGGCAAGGGTAAAATTTCAAAATCTAGGCCCATACGCGCCGATTTGCGCCGCCCAAAATCGCTCGGATCGAATTTACGCTACCTCAATCCGCGCAGATTAAAGCGCCGCCGCTTAAAAGCGTAAAATTTACCTCTCAAACGGCGGCGCGAAATTTCACTAAAATTTCATCTCTTAATTCGGCGCGCGATTTATAAAATTTCGCCCTCGCCACGCCCCGAAAGCTGCGGCTTAGGCAGCGCCAGGCTCTTTGCGGTCTTACTAAAAAGTATCAGATCCTCAGTGCTTTGCACGCTCCACGGCAGCCGCGAGAGCGCGGATTTGAAAATTTCAAAGCAGGAAACGGCGTCGCTAAATGCGCGGTGGTGGACGTTTTGCACGCCTAAAAGCTCTTTTAACGAGCCGAGCCCGTATCTTTGCGCCTCGATTGTGCGGCGCGCGAGCTCGACGGTGCAGAGCCTGCGATTTAAAAGCATTCCGAAGCCGCATTTTTGCAGGCTCGCGTCGATGAAGCCGTAGTCAAATTTGACGTTGTGCGCCACAAAAACGCTATCTCCTAAAAACAGCCTAAACCGCTCCAGCACGCTAGCTAGCGGCGGCGCGCCCACAAGATCGTCCGCGTGGATACCGGTAAGCTCCGTGATATTTTCGGGTACGACGGGCGCGTAAACGAAGCTTTCGAAGCGGTCCAACTCCTGCGTGCCGCGCGTTTTTATCGCGCCGATTTCGATGATCTGGCCGTTTGAGAGCCCACCGTTCGTCTCGATGTCCACGAAGCAAAATTCCTGATCATCTATGTCCGTCTCACGGGTTTTGAGTGTGATTTTGCCGCTATCTAGCTTTATTATCTCTATGCCCAGCGCCCGCCACATCGAGAGGTCTTTGGGCTCGAAAAGCTCGGTAATTTCGGCAATATCGCTTGCTTTTGAGATAAAATCGTAATAATTTATGCTCTTTTGAGCCAGTAAATTTATGAGATTTTCGATTCTATGCGTCAAAATTTTACCCCTGTGCCGCGCCTAAATTTTAAGCGCACGGATCGCCTCCGCGTAGTCGTTTGAAGAAAATATGTAGTTGCCCGCCACCACGATGTCGGCGCCAGCTTCATCGATATCTGCGATATTCAGCCCGTTTACGCCGCCGTCGACCTCGATGAGGCATTTTGCGCCTTTGCGATCGATCAGCTCGCGCAGCTGCTTAATTTTCTCAAGCGCCGAGGGGATAAATTTCTGCCCTCCAAAGCCAGGATTAACGCTCATTAAAAGCACCATATCGACCTCGCCCAAGATAAACTCCAGCACGCTAAGCGGAGTGTGCGGATTTAGCACGACCGCGGGCGAGACGCCGCAGCGGCGTATGTGATCTATGAGGCGCAGCGGATGGGTCCCCTCCTCGATGTGGAAGCTAAGAAATTTCGGCTTTAGCGGCAAAAAAAGATCGACGAAAAACGGCACGTTTTTAACCATCAGATGGATATCTAAAGGCTTGCTGCTCGCCTTTGCCGCGGCGCTTACTACGAGCGGTCCGATCGTGAGATTTGGTACGAAATGCCCGTCCATCACGTCTACGTGAATGAGATCGGCGCCCGCTTCGCAGACTGCGCGAATTTCCTCCGCAAGCCTTCCGAAATCCGCCGATAAAATGCTGGGTGCGACATACATTAAGATTCCTTTAAAATTTCAAGATGCGGAATTTTACTTAGTTTTGTCATAAATTTCGCTAAATTTAAACCGCAGCGGATTTTAAGCATAATTTGAAATTTTTTCGCTATAATCGCCATTTATTTTAATCATCAAGGATTTATTATGGCAAGAAGATGCGCAATCACCGGCAAAGGTGCGATGGTAGGAAACAACGTCAGCCACGCAAATAACAGGACCAAAAAGAAATTCCAGGTCAATCTACGCACCATCCGCGTTCAGCTACAAGACGGCTCAACCAGACGAATCAAAGTAGCCGCCTCAACTCTACGAACTATGAAAAAACAATCAAAATAACCTCTTAAAGAGGAATTTATGTCTGTTTTGGACAAGATCAAGCGATTCCTCGACTGGTCCGGCTCGACTAAGCCGGACATCAACCTCTACACAGAAATTTACGACCAGCTACGACCTTTTCGCTTACCGCTGATAACCATCGTGCTGATGATGCTAATCGGCACATTAGGCTATGTCTTTATAGCAGGCTTTTCGCTCGTGGATGCCTTTTATCAGGCGGGTATGACCTTCACGACGGTAGGCTTTACCGAAGTAGCGCCGATATCGCCTGCGGGTAGAATTTTTACCGTCTTATTCATCCTCATGGGCTTTGGAACCTTTTCGTTTTGCCTGGGCGTCGTCGTCGAGGTCATAAAAAACGGCAAACTTCAAAATTTACTTAGGGAGCAACGAATGATCAACAACATCGCAAGGCTCAAGAACCACTACATTATCTGTTACAACAACATCTACTGCGCCGAGCTTGCCAAGCAGTTTCGCGAAAACCACCTACCCTTCGTGGTGATCGATCCAGATCCGAATTTAGCCAAAATCGCCGAGGAAAACCGCTACCCCTACTTCATCGTAGGCGAGCCGCACGTGGAAACCACGATGCTAAAGGCCCACCTCTCATCTGCAAAATCCGTCATCACGCTAAGTCCAAATTTAGCCGATAATATCGCAATAATCTCGCTCGTGCGCCTATACGAAAAGGAGCTTGGTCGCATCACCCCCTACTTCATCATGGCAAATAGCGATGATGACAGCGACACCGAGAGGCTAAAAAAACTCGGCGCAAATTCTATCGTCTCACCATCCAAACTCGCCGCACAAAGGCTCTCTGCGATCAGCGTGCGCCCCGATATGGAAAACATTTTGGAGCGGTTTTTGTATAAAAAAGACTCGCTTATCGATATCGAGGAGATTACGGTGCCCGATTTTTCGTGGATCCGCTTCAAGCGTCTAAAAGAAACTCGCTTGCGCGATTTTACAAACGCCGACGTCGTGGGAATCAAAGAGCCCAACAGCCGCTTCATTCCGATGCCGGACGGCGACTACCTCATCGGTACGGGAGTGAAATTTTTAGTCATTGGCACGGCAGAGGGTATCCGCAACACTAAAAAACTCATCCGCAGCAAATACAAGCCACAGGAGATGAGATATGTTTAAAATCACCCCGCTTGAGCTTGGGTTGCAAAATGTCGAGGGCTTTTATTTTGACGGCGTGAATTCGGGCTTTAAAAAACAGGGCAACGATCTAGGATTTATCCGCGCCGATGAGCCCTTTGCCGTAAGCGCGATCTTTACGAGCAATAAATTTCAAGCTGCGCCGATTAGGCATCTCAAAAGGGCGCAGGAGCGCGCGGGCGGGGAGCTTAAAACAAATTTTATCCTCGTAAATTCTAAAAACGCAAACTCGATGACCGGGGAGCAAGGCGTCGCCGATATCGATGAAATTTTTAGCGAGCTTGGCAAAAAAATCCCTCTGATAAACCCCGTTATGAGTTCCACCGGCGTCATCGGATACCGCCTCAAAAAGGAAAAAATTATCGCCGCCGCGCAAAATTTTAACTTCTCGGCGCGAAACTCAGATGCCCTAGCCACCGCCATTATGACGACAGATACGATAAAAAAAGAGCTTGCATATGAAATTTCTTTAGAAAACGGCGAGAAATTTCACATCGCAGCCGTTTGCAAGGGCGCGGGCATGATCAATCCCGCGCTTGCGACCATGCTCTGCTTCGTTCTGACCGACGCAAAAATACCGCGTGCAGATATGGACGAGCTGCTAAAAAAGGCGGTGGAGCAGAGCTTCAACACCGTAAGCGTCGACGGTGACACCTCCACCAACGATACGATTATGCTCTGCAGCAGCGCCAAATGCGCCTACGAAAAGAATGCTTTCGCGTCCGCGCTAAACGCCCTTACGCACGAGCTTGCGCTAATGCTGGTAAAAGACGGCGAAGGCGCAACCAAGCTGGTGCGATTTAGGCTAAGCGGTGCCGCAAATGCTGGGGACGCCCGCATAGCAGCAAAGGCGCTAAGCAATTCGCCGCTTGTTAAAACGGCGATCTTCGGCGAAGACCCGAATTGGGGTCGCATAGCCTCCACCATAGGCGCCTGCGGTATCGAATGCGACGAAGAAAAGCTGCGTATCAAATACGACGACGTGCTGCTTTATGACGCGCAAAATCGCGAGCTGGACGCCGCTCGCGAGGCTGCGGCTCACGCCGTAATGCAGCAAAAAAGCTTTACAATCTGGTGCGATTTAGGGCTCGGAGATGGCGAGTTTAGCGCATACGGCTGCGATCTTAGCTACGACTACGTAAAAATCAACGCGGATTATAGATCATAAAGATTCACAGCTTACTCTTTCATAATAAAAATCTCGTCTCGAAAATAGCGAATAGTGGCAGGGCTTTAAAGCTCTGCTCTTAAAATTTTATCATTTAAATTTGCCTGTTTTAAATTTTTAAAGGCTAAAATTTTACCTCTTAAAATTTGGAATCTCATGCGTGAAATTCAGTCTAAATTTGATAGCTGAAATTAGGTTTTAAGCGCTTTATTGATATACTTGAATAAATTTTTCAAAGGAGTAGGCATGTTTCATGAATACAGAGATTTAATCACTGAGTTAAAAGGCAAAAACGCGCGATTTGATTCGCTTTTTGAGAAGCACGACGAGCTGGATCACAAGATCGCCGACGCGCAGGCCGGCAGAGTGCATATGAGCGATCTGGAGATCGATGCGATGAAGAAAGAAAAGCTTCGCATAAAAGATGAGCTAGGCACCCTGTTAGCGCAATATAAAGCCGAAAAGGCAGATAAATAAAGTTGTTTGCGGCGAAATTAAGATGCAGCAGAGTGCTAGCAAGGCTTATTTCGCCGCCAAGCTTTAATCCGCGTTTAAAATTTTCTAATCGCAATAAGTTTAATCGCTTAAATTTGCTGCGCATGATAGAGATATTAAAATAGCGCGCCAAAATGAGTTAAAATTTACACCGCACGCTCCCACCTTGACACCTCTAAATAATTTTTACGTATCGGCTACATAACTGTAGATATCTATAATGCAATATTAGCACGATAAATATAACTCATCTCGGCTAGTTACCGCCCCTTCTGTTTCCAAAAATATCTCTTGCTGAATATATTTTGCGCTATAGAGCAAATTAAAATTTACGCCGCATCGCCTTGCAGCCTGGCTCTTAAATTTTACTTCGCAGCGAGCATTTCTAATAAAATTTCAAATCTTGCGTTTTGCTTATTGCGGGCGCAGTACCTACTTTTAAAATTCCGCATTTCACAGAAATCTAAAGTGGCGCTAGAATTTTAAATTCCCGTTCGCGCTAGCCGCAAAATTTCAAATTCGCAGCCTCCAACTAAGCACTAGTTTATGTTAGAACTTTCTTTAGTCGCTCCACGGAATTTAGCCAAGCTTGCTTATTTTAACCCGCTTCGTTGAGCTTTAAAAATTTAGATTATTTCTTTGATCGTATCGGATAATGCCTACCGCCACGGAATTGCTCAAGCTGCCCTATTACCATATGTGCAATTAAAAGCGGCGCTAACGCGAAATTAAATAGTATAAGTTTGCGATCTACAAAAGGTATGAAATTTAATCATAGAATTTTAAGCGCCAAGAATTTGCGATAGAATTTCGCCGCGCAAATCAAATCCCAAAGCTAGCCTAGCCTACTCGAAAACCTTCGCTTCTAAGCCATGTAGCCTTTGCAAGCCGATATCGATATATTCGTTAAGCTTCTCATTATTTTCCAGCAATTTGTCGTAATAGCTCTTGGCTCTTTCTCTCGCGGTCGCATCAGGCTCGATATACTTTAGCCCACTTTTGAAAAATCCTTTGGATTCCACAAAATAGATCGAGTGGATCTTCTCGCAGTGCGATAGCCCTGCTTCAGTGTAGTTTAAAATCGATTCGTACGCGATGTTGCCTAACAGCTCCTGCAACCTATTTGCGGGATTTTTGAAAAACTCGGCGAACTCCTTATACGGCGTAAAAACCTGATCCAGGTTTTTCATCGCATCGCCGTAGATACCCTTTTTCAGGCGAAACATCGTCATTTCTTGAGAACTTACAAACTTCTCTATTGCTTTTATCGTATCGTTTTTATTCACTAAATTTTCCCTTTTAAAATATGAAACGCTCGGATTATATCGTTTGTTTTATAAAAATCCGTTAAAAATCGGTTAAATTTTGCCCTAGCGTTTTAGCTAAGTTTCTTTGAGCGCTTTTTATTAAATTTCCCGCCTCAGCCGCCGCACTTCTCGCACAATCCTCGCACGAGCACACTTTTGACATTTTTTTGTGGCAAAGCTGGCATCGAAATCTCCTCCATTTTATGGCAGCTTTCGCAGACAAAATACGCTTTTGCGCCGTCGGTGAGCTCATAAAAGCTTTTATGATTATTTTCGCTGGTAATTATCAAATTTTTCTCTTCCAAAAGCGCTATATTGCGATATATCGTGGTTTTATTAGCACCTGTTAGTTCTACTAGTTCATCATAACTTACCGGGTATTTTTTCTCGCTTAGGATCTGCACGATCTGCACTCTAAGCGCCGTAGGAGCGATATCGTGACTCGCTAAAAAATCTTTGGGATCCATTTTACGCCTTTTTTAAAATTTAAGCGATGATAGCGAAATTTAGATAAATTTATATTAAGTTGCAACTAAGTTGCTTTTGATATACTTCCGCAATTTTTTTGGAAAGGAATTTTATGAAAAAGCTTGTTTTCACGCTTTTAGCAGCTAGTTGCGTAGCATTCGCCAAACCTACGGTCACCACGACCATACTTCCTACGAAGTATTTTGTTGAACAGATCGCAGGTGATACCCTGCAGGTAAATACGATGGTTGGTAAAGGCGCTGATCCGCACACATACGAGCCTAAGCCTTCGGAGATGAAAATGCTAGAAAATAGCGATCTGTATTTTGCAGTCGGTATAGAATTTGATGAAGTCTGGCTACCAAAGCTTGCCGCATCGTATCCGAAGATGAAGATAATCCGCACCGAAGATGGCATTACCAAAATGGCTATGGCAGAGCATCACCATCACGACGAACATGATCATAGCGCACATCACGATGATCACGATCATGACGCGCATCATGAGCATGGCGACAAAGACCACGAGGCGCACGAGCACCATCATCATCACGGCGGTTTAGACCCACATATCTGGCTCGATCCGCAGCTTGTAAAAATTCAAGCTAAAAATATTAAAGACGCGTTAACCAAACAGTATCCTAAGGATGCTAAAATTTATGAAGCAAATTTCGATAAATTTGCTAAAAAGCTTGATGAGCTAGACGCTTACGCAAAGCAGAAATTAGCGGGCGTCAAAGGAAAGAAATTTATGGTTTATCATCCGTCTTGGGGCTATTTCGCGCATCGATACGATTTAGAGCAGATCGCAGTCGAAGTGGAGGGCAAAGAGCCTAAGCCTGCGGATTTAGCCGAGCTAATCGAGGAAGCCAAAGAGGAAAAGATCAAGGTGATTTTCGTCGCACCGCAGTTTTCCAAAAAGGCAGCGCAAACCATCGCCGCGCAAACGGGCGCAAAGGTGATGGAGATCGATCAGCTGCCGCTAGATTGGTACGAGACGATGAAAAAGACGATCGACGTTTTCGGAGAAAATTTGTAGTTGATGAAATTTATTAAAATTTTACTTTTATCCGCGATCTTTAGCTCGCGGATATTTGCGTGCGCTCTGTGCGCCCTATACACGCCTACTGCGCACGTTAGCATTACCCCTGTCGCACAAGACGGCAAGATCGTGAGCCTGCATTTTTCGTGGCTTTTCTCTCAAAATTTTACCGACGTTATAATGCAGACCTACGATATAAATTCCAATGCCAAGCTTGAAAATAGCGAGCTTGCCGAGATAACTAAGGCGATGACCGATTATCTAACCCCTAAAAACTACCTTTGCGAGGCGGAATTCTACGATCAAGCGCCAAAAAACGCAAAGCCCGCGCTTAGCAACCTCGTAGGCACGCAGATCAAGGGAAATTTTAAAAACGCAATAAGCCTCGTCAAAAAGGGCAGACTCGTGTTTGAGTTCGATCAAAAGGTCGGCTTCGAACTGCGAAACAACCGCGTTCTTAAAATTTCCATTAACGACGATCAGGGATTTTTCAATTTCAAAATGCTTGACGACAAGCCCATTAATCTGGGCGAGGGCTTTGTAGCGAAGCCTAATTCAAATTTAGCCACCACTTTTATAGAATTTAGCGGCGAAAAACCAAAGATCGCAGATAAAAAGCCGCCAATTTCAGGCGCGCCGAACTCCGATTTAACGCAGAGCGAACTTACATCTAGCGAGCAGAGCCTTGCGGGCTCAGAGGATAAACTTGCGCAAGGCGGGCAAGGAAAACCTAATGCCAGCTCGGCGCGCAGATCAAACCAAAGATCGGTTGGTGATATCGTTTCGGAGGCTGCAGTAGAGGCGCAAAAAAATATCGCCGCTTCGGATGCTCTCGCGCAGATTAATAAAGCCGCTAAAAAGGATGCGCAGGAAAAAGGTGGTTCCGCAAATTCTGCGGCGCCTGCAGATAAAGGCGCGGGCGAAAATTTTGCTGCGATCCGAGATAACTCTTTAAATTCCGCGCATTCTACGCAAAATCTAGCGACGCCGCCCGAGGAGAGTTCTTTAAATTTAGCGCAAAATAACGCGAGCAAAAACGGCGCCACATCCGACAGCGACGAGATTTCAAGCGAGCAGCACAAAGAGGTCTCGCTGGGATTTGTCGCGCAAAAGACGATGGATTTTATGAAAAGCCTCAAAACGGCGTTTCGCGCAAGCAGCGAGCATGCAAGCGCAAGCACCATCCTATGGGTCTTGGCGCTTTCTTTCATATACGGCTTTTTCCACGCGGCAGGCCCAGGGCACGCGAAGCTGCTAACGGCGAGCTATTTCTTAGCCCATGGCGGCAGCTACATCAAAGCTTTCGGATTTGCCCTTAAAATCGGGCTTCTACACGTCCTAGGAGCGCTCGTTTTGGTAAGCGCGAGCATGTTCGTGCTGCAAAATGTCGCAGGGCTCGTCTCTGCAAACTCCGCCTCGATCACAACGAAAATTTCAGCGCTTCTGATCATCGTCATAACGGCGCTCATCATCTACGACAAAGCTCGCCGCGTAAGATCGGGCGCCCACCACGATGCGGGCTGCTCCTGCGCCGCTTGCGCTTCCGCCGCAAACACTGCAGAGACGGGCGCCGGATTAAAAAATACGGCATTTGCAAACGCCGGTAATTCCGCTCACGTAGCGTCAAAGAGCTATAAATTTTCTAAATTTAATATCCAAAGCGGCGAATCCGCGCAGTATTTGGATGCCAAAAATTTAGGCGCCGCAACGGCAGAGCTAAATTTGGATTCAAATTTAGCCGCAAATTTAGAGGAAAACTCGTCTAGCCAAAACGAGCAAAAACAGGCTTTAAATTCTGCAAATTTAAAAAACCAAACCTCATCTCGCTCGCTGCGAAATGGCGCGAGTGGCGGCGGCGAGAAAGGGCGAGAGTGGCTTATCGCGCTTGCAGCGGCGCTCGTGCCCTGCCCCGGTACGATCCTTATTTTCGTGCTTGCCTTCAGCCTCGGAAGCTTCGCGCTTAGCGTCGCAAGTGCGCTTTTCATCGGTTTTGGAATGAGCGTCGTAATATTTTTAGCCGCGCTTTTTGGCGCGAAGGCAAACGAGCTTAGCTCAAAGCGGCTCGTAAGTTTGAAGCTTTACGTCGAATTTTTGGGGCTTTTCGTGATGTTCGGGCTCGGGATTTTTATGTATTTCCTCTCAGACAGCCTCAGGGTGCTGTGATCGCAAAATTTAAACGCAAATTTACAAAGGCAGCTCGCGTGAAATATAAGTTTACGCAATGCGTTAAATTTTAAATCCGGTGCGAATTGTTTTCAGAATAGTAAGATTTTAAAATTTGCGCCGCACGGACTGCATAAATTAAGCTCCGATCTCGACCATTCAATTATGCGGCGGAATTCGCTCTTTATGAATTCCGCTAAATTTCGCTACAATACGGGCGAAATTTTTATCAAGGATAGATATGTCGCCTTCTTTGCAAGATGCTATTTCGCAAACTTTAACCGAACAAAAAGCGTGCGCTAGAGCTTTTAATAGATATTACTACCTCTGCATAGCCGCCTTTCTTGCGATCCTGTTCGTAGCAATGTATCTAGACGGCGTCAAAGCAGATACTTCTTTGATAAAAATTGCCGAAATTTTAGGTACCTTAATTTTTCTTCAGATCTTTTGGATATTTCTTCTTCATTGTGCCGGTCAAGAAACTGAAGCGGAAATTCGCTACTACAAATTTTATAAAGAGATATTCGTCCGCGCCGTAATAAAAGATATAGATGCCGGTTTAAAATACGATCCATATACCGGCATGCAAGAAGAGGAATTTCAAAAATTTAGAATTTATAGGAAATCTAGGATCAAAAGCGAGGATCGGATTGCGGGCGCGCACTGCGGGATTAAATTTAGCCTCAGCGAGGTACATAGTAATGGTAGGTTTTACATGAAAACGGATAATCCGCTCATAGCGGCGATTATGTTGATCAAAATATTCTACGATAACTATATGGACTTTGACGGCAACGTACTGATCTGCGAGCTCGCGAAAAAAACCTCGGGCAAAACGATAGTGGTAAGCAGGGAGCTAAACGCCAAGATCTTCGGCGAAAAAGAGATGATGGACGATGTGGATTTTATGCGCGATTTTCGCGTGTTTGCGGATGACAAAGTAGAAGCGCGCTATCTGCTAACGCCCGCGTTTATGGAGCGTCTGCGCGAAATAAATCGCGAAACGAGCGGCGAGTTCAGCTTGAGCACGGTATTTATGGATAAGCGCTTATATCTATTTTTAAACGGTGCGCCCGATCTTTTTGAAACTACGCTTTTTGATAGGCCCGCTAGCATAGAGCTCGCGCGCGAATACCAAACGCAGATCCGCAAAATTTTAAGCTTAATCGAAACACTTAAACTCACAAATTAGCAGGGCGCATTACGGCTGAAATTTTGCATCGACTAAATTTACGCCGGGCGGAATTTTTCGGCGAAGCATAATTTCGGCAAAACGTAAAATTTAATCAGCGGCGCAATCGCTCGGCGGTTGCCCGAAATTTAAACGGGCGATACGATTAGAGATGAAAGTGCCTGTCGCGCATAAATTTGAAACAAAAGCGCCCGCGTCTCGTAAAAATAAAATTTTACCGCGCCTTGTATCGCGACACAGTGCTTTGAGTGCCGAACTCGCATAGCGGCAGAATTTAATCGGCGGCGCCCGCGATGATGAAATTTAAAAGCAGATCCGCAAGGACGAAATTTAAAATTTAAAAGCAAGCCCGCGGCGAGAGTTAAATTTGACGCGTGCGCAGCGTTTTCACAAGCCGCGCGCCAAAACGTATCTGCCGAGCGCATGTCGCAACGTATCGCAAGCGCGGCTCTGCACACAGGAAGTAAATTTAAATTATTAAAGAATTCGGGAGAGGCAAAATTTAAAATTTCACCTCCTAAGCGGAAAAGGATTAAATCGCCGCGTAGCGCACCATTAGGCAGGTTTGAAGCGCCGCCAGCTTATCAAGCGTGCTTTTTTGCACTTCGGAATCGACCAAAATGACCGCCAAAGCGTCCCCCTCCTCGCCTCTGCCTAGGCGGAAGTCCGCAATATTGATGTTTTCGTCGGCTAGGATCGTGCTTACGGATTTGATAACGCCCGGCACGTCGGTGTTTTTGAAGATTATCATCTTGCCCTTCGGCTTAAAATCG
The DNA here is from genome assembly GCF_938045405.1 of uncultured Campylobacter sp. GTDB lineage: Bacteria > Campylobacterota > Campylobacteria > Campylobacterales > Campylobacteraceae > Campylobacter_B. Next base: position 19,852 of record NZ_CALIMW010000194.1, read on the forward strand.
GTCTTAAATCCGCCGATATTTACGATACGCTCCTCGCTGCCGTCAAAGACCGTGCCCGCGACGTTTGAGATCGCCTCGTCGGTCATGATTTTTACTGCGATCTCGCTTTTATAGACGCTATTTGCAAGCTCGCCAAAGCTCGTCTCGATCCCCTTTTCATCCGCAAGAAATTTAGCGTTGACGTAATTTAGCGAGTCGCCCAAAGAATCGTGCAGTGCGCCTACGATTGCAAAAACGAGCATCGATTTTAGATACTGCACCACCTCGCCGCTGCCCTCGATGCGAATCGATTTGATCGGGCCTTTATTGATCTGCGCCGCAAGATAGGCCATTTTCGAGACCAAATTTATATACGGCTCAATACCGCGCGGCAGATCCTCGAGCTTAAGCGGCAAATTTAAAGCGTTTGGATAGTTTAAGCCGCGCGCGGCGCTGATCGCCTGCTCTGCGGCTTCCCGGGCGATATTGCTTTGCGATTCGAGAGTATTTGCTCCAAGATGCGGAGTCGCGCTTAAATTTTCGATATCTAAAAGCTCATGATCGATCGCAGGCTCTTTGTCGAAAACGTCGATGCCAAGATACGCAATCTTGCCGCTGCGTAGATTGTTTGCGAGCGCTTTTTCATTATACAGCCCGCCTCTAGCGCAGTTTATTAGGCGTACGCCGTCTTTCATCTTTGCTATTTGCGGCTCGCCTACCATATTTATCGTCTCTTGATTTTTCGGCGTATGGATCGTGATGAAGTCGCAAGATAAAATTTCGTCAAAATTTTTCGTATATTTTACCCCGAGCTTCGTGGCCTTCTCAGGCTCGATATATGGGTCGTAGGCGATGACGTTCATCCCAAACGCAAGCGCGCGAACCCCCACGCGCGAACCGATATTTCCAAAGCCGATGATGCCGAGGCTCTTTTTATAAAGCTCGGTGCCGTACCATTTCTCGCGCTTCCAAATTCTATTAATTTTTAGATCGTTGCAGGAATTTACATATTTGCGCGCCGCATTTAGCAGATGGCACATGGTCATTTCGACCGCGGCGATGGTGTTTGCCGTAGGTACGTTCATCAAAATAATGCCGCGCTTGGAGCAGCCGTCGATGTCGCAGTTATCTACGCCCACGCCCGCGCGCACGATCGCTTTTAGCTTGGTGCCTGCGCCAAGAAATTTCTCATCCACCGCCGTAGAGCTTCTGGTAATCGCGACGTCAGCATCGCCTAAAATTCCATAAAGCTCGTTCTTGGGCACGCTCGTGGCGTCGATTACTTTAACGTCCGATTCCTGCTTAAGCAGATCAAAACCGATTTTGTGGATTGCGTCGCAGACTATGATAGTTTTCATTAAATTTAACCTTTTGAAGTAGGTCCGCAAGGCGGGGATGCCTTGCGGGAGGAATTATTTATTTAGTTGATCTTTGATTAGATCCCCTAGGCTTTGCTTCTCGTCGTCGTTGCTATTGATCTCGTTTAGTGCCTCGCGTTCCTTCTGATGAGCCAGCCTGCGCACGCTTAGGCGGATTCTATTTTTCTTCTCGTCGATGAAAGCGATCGCAGCCTCGATCTCGTCGCCCACTTTTAGGCTATCTACGCTTACGTTGCCAAGATCTTCCTTGCGGATAAGCGCGTCGATACCGCCTCCAAGCTCGACAAAAATTCCGAACTCTTTGATATCGCGGATCTTGCCTTTTACGACATCGCCTTGATTGTGGCTCTTGGCAAATTCACTAATCGGGCTATCGCCGAGCTCTTTGTGGTTTAGAGAAATTTTTTGAGTATCTTTGTCGATCTTAATGATCTTAACCTCGATCTCGTCGCCTACTTTGAATAAATTTTTGCACTTCTCGCCGCGATCCCATGAAGCGTCTTCATTATGCAAAAGTCCCTCTACGCCATCGATCCTCACAAACGCGCCGAAATTTGTAATCGTAGTAACGCTGCCTTTTAGCACGTCGCCTACTTTATGCTTAGCAACGAACTCATCAAACGGCTTAGTGAGTAAATTTTTAAGGCTCACGCGCAGCCTGCGCTCGCTAGGGTTGATCTCTACGACCTCGACGTCGAGCTCCTCGCCCTCGCTGATGAAATCTTTCGGATTTTTGATATTTTTATCCCACGAAATTTCGCTGATATGCAAAAAGCCCTCGATGTCGTTGCCAAGATCGACAAACGCGCCGTAAGGCTCGATATTGCTTACTTTTACGCGGATAGTATCGCCCACTTCCAGGCTATCTTTGATCTCGTTCCAAGGATCGGGCATCGCCTCTTTGATCGAAAGAGAGAGGTGTTTTTTATCGTTGTCGTATTTGATAACTTTAACTGGAACCTTATCGCCCTCTTTGTAGAGCGAGCTTGGATTTACCGGGCCTTTGTATGAAATTTCGCTGTAGTGTACGAGTCCGTCCACGCCGCCTACGTCTACGAACATACCGTAGGTGGTTATCTTTTTGACGACGCCCTCGATGATGCCCTCGGTAGCGACTACCTTTTCGATCGCTTCTTTACTTGCTTTGCGATCCTCATCAAGCAGTTTCTTGCGCGATACGACGACGCTTTGCTCATCTCTATCCACTTTGATGATCTTTACTTTGAAATTTTTGCCGATGGCGCCGTTTGGGTTTTTAAGCGCGCTTTGCGAGCGAGGCATAAAAAATTCCACCTCGTCTGCGTTGGCGCAAACGTAGCCGCCCTTATTAAACGATAGAATTTTAACATCATAGATATTTTCCGCGTTTTCATCATAAGAGTCGATGAACGCCTTTACTTTTTCCTTCTTTAGAGCCTTTTTATACGATACGACCGGGCGACCGCCTCTGCTTCCGATAATAGCGACTT
>NZ_CALIMW010000195.1 GCF_938045405.1 uncultured Campylobacter sp.
TGCATGTGGGCAGAAAAGAAGCCCCCCCCCCAGCGAAAGTATTTTCATATGGCGACCCCTCATATAACTGCGATACGCCGAATCGTATCGGGGGGATTTGTTCCGATACCCTCCCTACGACCCCCGCATAATATTCTCGCCGCTCTCAACATTCACGGCACCGCACCTTGCTTACAGCGGAACGAATCAATGCGGGCAAACCCCACGAAAAACGAGTCACACGGCTGAAACCCGCAACACTCGGGCACAACGGTCAAGACACGCCAACCGAAGCCTGCGGCATCACGCCAAACACACGCTCCATACACCCCCTTATCTTCAATGGTTTCGCAAGCCACACAACACGTGACACACATGAGAAAGGAGGAAAATGGCGGGGTACACTCCCCTGAGTCGTATTACTCCACCGACTTCAACGAACTGACCGGTTCGATCCGGTCAAGCACCGGATTCACGAACAGTTGCACCAACAGCGCAAACGCCATGGTCGCCGCCGCCGCAATCACGTAACTCATCGGCTTGACCTCCACCTCGAAATACAATGCCGGCATATTCAGCGCAGCCGTGAGCAGACCACCGACCCATCGACCTATCGGCAAACCGATCACCACTCCCATGGCCGTCAGAATCATCATCTCTCGATTCACATACCGATGCACTTCACGATCGAAGAATCCCAGCACTTTTAACGTGGCCATCTCGCGCACGCGTTCCGACACATTCGTATTGGCAAGCGTGAACAGCACCACAAGTGCCAGCCCGCCCGCAAGCGCAACGATCAAGGCGACCACCGCGCCCATGAGGTCAAATTTGCTAAGCTTTTCTGCGCGCCCTACTTCGTAGCCGTGCCGTGCAGCTGCGCTACGAAGTCGCGCTATGCGGCGGCGCACAAAATTCGAATATCCGCCCGCATGATTAAACTTAACCGCGTGCCGTTTTTCTGTCGCGTCGTGCGTATGCTGCGAAGTAAGCCGCACCGCACGCCCTGCTTCGGCTTTATCTGTGCGCGGCAAAACACGACTCGGAATGCGCAGCGGCTCGCAAATAAGCTTTAAAATTTTAAATCCACGCTGCGGTATAAAATTTTGCGCTGTGTCCACAAGACGCGCTGAAGTGCGTATAAACTCTAAAATTCCAAACCGATTGCGCAGCTTGGGCGTAAATTTTAAAATTTTAGATCTATTGCGCGGCAGCTCGGGCGCAAATTTCAAAAACTCCGCCGCCTGTTTATGCGAGCCAAAATGCCTCGCGTTAAGAAATTTTAAAATTTCAAATCTACTCTCCGCCGCCCGCAAGCTAAAGCGCCTCGCGCCGAGAAATTTTAAAATTTTATATCCACGCTCTGTTTGTTTGCGCGAAAATTTTAAAAATTTCATCGTGCGCCCCTTTTTACGCTAAGCACGCACAAGCTGAAAAACAAAACCGCTCCGAGCGCCTGAATGGCGAGGTTTACCCACAGCGTCGCGCTCTGTCCGCCCGATAGGAAGCAGATGCGAAAGGACTCGACCGCGTATGTGGGCGGCAGCAGGTGCCCGATGAAGTTGACCGCCGCGGGCAGTCCACGCAGATCGAATATCATGCCGCTAAGCAGCGTCACGGGCAGATAGCCGATGACGATGGCGTATTCCTGCGCTAGGAATTGATTTTTGCAGATCGCCGAGATCAGCATGCCTAGGCAGGTCATCTCCAGCACGAAGACGCACAGCGTCGCCAGTAGCATCGCCACGCTGCCGCGGATCGGGATGCCTAAAAGAACCTGCCCGTAAACGAGCGTCATCGCGCCGCCCAAAAGCGCCAGGAAATAATACGCGCCGACCTTGGCAGTGACGATCTCAAGCGCGCTTGCGTTGGAGTTGTAAAGCGAGGCGATCGTGCCGCGGTCCCATTCGCGCGAGATCACGACCGCGACCATAAATAGGCAGATGAGCCCTAAAATCCCCACGTACTCGGCAGATACGAGATACCACGTCGATTCGTTGGCTTCGTTGAACCAGCTGCGATAATTCACGCTGACAGGTCTTGCTGCGGCGTTTAAATTTGCGTTCAAAAAGCCGTAATCTTGCGCCAAAACCTGCTCGATCACGCCTGCGACGTAAACGTAGCTAAGAAGCGCGAGCTGCGACTGAGTGGCGTTTTGGATAAGGAAAATCTCGGCGCCGTCTTTATTCGAGCCGCTCGCGCCGCCTGCACCACCCGCGCCGCCTACATCGTTAGCGGAGGGGCTTGCATTGACGCCGCCGCTCGTATTTTGGAGATCGTCCGCGCCGTCGATAGGGCCTACATTCGTATCACCTGCGCCGCCGATTAAATTTACGCTTCCTTGATTTGCGCCTATGTCGCCTGCGCTGCTACCGGAATTTGCAGTCGCGCCGCTTAAATTTACTCCGCTGCCGCCCGTTTCCGCGCCATTGCCGTATGAACCCTCGCCGCTTGCGCCGGTGCCGCCCGCAGAGGTGTTCATCCCGCTTTCCGTGCCGGTGTCCGCGCCTCTGTCCTCAAGCGGACGGACATTTTCGCTGCTGCTAATATTTTGAATATCGCTTGCGCCGCCCGTGGAGAAGCTTTCGTCGCTAGAAAGGTTTAAATTTATGCCGCCGCCCGCGCCTCCAAGCCCGCTCAAGGTGTTTTGAAATTTAGCCGCAAAGCGCGGATCAAAATACAAAATGCTCTCGATCTTGTGCGCCTTAAAATCTCTCCTCGCGCTCTCTAAATCCGTATAGACGTGGGTTTGCAGGTATTTTGAGCCCAAAAATCCGCCGAGTAGATCCCGCTCGATTTTGGAGCCCAGATCGCTTACGAAGCCCACCTTGACGGGCTTTATGTCCATTCGCATCGCGTATCCGTAGATCACGACCAAAATTAGCGGCATCAAAAACGCGATTACGAGCGCCGATCGGTCCTTTGCGATCTGCGCGAACTCCTTTTTTACGAGGATTTTTAAAAAGGTAAAGTTCATCCGCCCTGCCCCTGTGCTAGGATTTTGCAACACTGCGCCGCTCGCGGCGGACTCCCGAATTTTGATAGCGCAAATGCGGTTGCCGTCGCGCTTTGAAATTTTAGCCGCGGGGTCGAATTTGGCACACCCCTAAATTTTAATTGCGAAAGTGCGGCAACCGAGATTTGAAATTTTAACGGCGCAGGCGGACTGCCCGCGCCCATTTTGCTCATCGTGCCCCTAAATTTTAAACGCGCGAGCGCATACGGCGGGCTTTGAAATTTTAAACAGTTGCGCAGCACGGCCTCGCTGCTAGATTTTTGACGTAAAAGCCCCGCGACGGCGGAAGATCCGCGATGAAATTCTTGCATCGGGGTTTTAAATTTATAAGCTACTCGCAAACTGACCGCCATTTTAAATTTGCGATCTGTTTGCAGAGTGGTCGCTCTTTTGAATTTATGATCTATTTGCGAGCCGCTCGCGCTTTGAAATTTACGGTGCAGATGAAGCGGGCTCGCTTCTGCGCAGAGCTCGCGCAGTACCCGTCTACTAAATCCGCGCCGTATCCCGCCGCGCGACGTCAGATTTAAAATTCTACTGCCGCTTGAAATTTTGCAATCTCTTAAAATTTCGCCACCATTTAAAATTTTACTATCGCTCCAAATTTCGCCGCTGCTAAAAATCCCGCTGCCGCTTAGAATTTCACCGACGCCCAAAGCCCGGTCGCTCAAAATCCTGCCGCCGTTTAAAATTTCATCGCCCCGCAAGACCCTTGCGCCGCTTAAAATTTTATCGCGTGGGCGCACCGGTTTTCGCCCCGCCCGCATAAAATTTGGATCAAAAATCTTCGCCGCTCGCGTAAAATTTAGATCAAAAGCCCTCATCGCCCGCCTCGCTTCTAAATTTTTGCACCTCGTTTATAAAGGCTTGCTGCACGCTAAGCCGCCGCCCGTCTTGCACGCAGACCTCGTCGGGGCTGCCTAGCGCCAGGATTTTGCCGCGATCTTGGATCAAAAATCGATCGCAATACTCCGCCTCCTCCATAAAATGCGTCGTCACGACCACGCTCACGCCGGTGCGCGCGAGCGCATTTATGCGGTTCCAAAAGAGCCTGCGCGAGAGCGGATCGGCGCCGCTGGTGGCCTCGTCGAGAAACAAAATCTCGGGGCGGTGGATAAGCGCGCACGCCATCGAAAGGTTGCGCCCCGCGCCAAAGGGCAGGTTCTGCCACGTCTCGTTTCGCAGTCGCTGTAAGCCAAACTCACTCAAAAGCTCCTCTATGCGCCGCTTCAGCGCTACTCCGCCGATGCCGTAGCTGCGACCGAAATACTCTAAATTTTGATAGCAGCTTAGCTTTTTATAAAGCGAAAATTTCTGCGAGACGTAGCCGATGCGCGATCTGATCGATGATTTAGCGTGGCGCAGATCCTCGCCCATGACCGAGATCTCGCCCCCACTCATCCCCAAAAGCGCGCAGATCATACGAAAGGTTGTCGTTTTGCCCGCGCCGTTTGGGCCTAAAAGACCGAAAATCTCGCCCTTTTTGACCTCGAAACTCGTATTTTCCACGGCGGTGAATGAGCCGAATTTTTTACTCACGTCGCGCACTTTGATGACGGTTTGAGCCGTATCGAAGCTCCTTTTTTCGTAGCCGAAATTTGCCGCGCCGATCTCCGCTCTGTTTAAAAAAATATATGCATCCTCTAGGCTCGCCTCGCGCGGGCTGAGTTTAAATTTAGCGCCCCCGTTTTCGTTAAATTTAGCGTCCCCGCTTTCGTTAAATTTAACACCCTCGTTTTCGCTAAATTTAACGTCCTTGTTTTCATTCGAAATTTTAAAATTTTCGCCGCGCCCGTTTTCGCGCTCTGTATTTTCGCCGTCACCCTCTAGGCTCGCGTTTAAAAACTCCTGCAGATCGCGCAGGCTTATCGGCTCATCGCTTAGCAGATCGACGCTGCCGTCTCTGGGGCAGATATCGATGAGCGGGGAGTTTTTTAAAAATCTTTGCGTCTTAAACATCAAGTGGCGCGCCAGGCTCTGATAATCCTCGCCGTCGATGCGAAAGGTACGGTCCCGCAGCGCCGCAGTGATATTTGCCGCGCGCTCCTGCGCTATGATCTTGCCGCCGAGCAAAATCAACGTCAGATCGGCATCCGCCGCCTCGTCGAAATACGCCGTCGAAAATATGCATTTCGCGCCGCTTTGATCCAGATACTCGCGCACGATCGCCCACAGCTCGCTGCGCGAGAGCGGATCGACGCCGACGGTGGGCTCATCGAGCACCAAAAGCCGCGGACGAGCTGCGATAGCGCAAGCGACGCCAAGCTTTTGTTTCATCCCGCCGGAGAGCGAATCCACGGCGTAATTTTTAAAGCTCAAAAGCCCCACGCGGCGCAAAAGCCCACGCAGATACTCCTCGCCACCTTTTAGATCAAGCCCTTTTAGGCCTGCGAAGATGTTTAAATTTTGCCAGACGCTAAGCTCCTCGTAAAGCCCCAGGCTCTGCGACATATAGCCGTTTGCGCGGACGAATTCTTTATTTTCGCCGCTAGGCGTGAAACCTGCGAATTTTATCTCGCCGCAATCGGGCGCGATGATGCCGCAGATGAGCTTTAAAAGCGTGGATTTGCCCGCGCCGTCGGGGCCCGTGAGGCTGATGAGCCGCGGCGCGTCGCCGATTCGCAGATCGAAATTTTCAAAAACGACGTTTTTGCTGCGATCCTCTCGCAGGTAAAATTTCTTTAAATTTACGATATTTAGTAGATCCAAGCCTAGCTCCAAATTTTATATTTACTCGCCCCGTCGCTTGGCGCGACGAACGAGACCTACGCATGCCTAAAAGGCGCTTTTTGCCGCAGCGCCTTGCTTCTACAGCCACAAAGACATCGTGGTTTCGCAGCCGCTACGGCGTCTTAGTTTTGTGACCGCCGCGGTATCTTGGTTTTACAACCGCCGCGCGCTTTAAATTTAGCGACGCGCGTCAAACAATTTCGCCCAAACCTCGCATATAAATTCGACGTAACTTACCGCAAGCGCGTAAAACCAAGCTCTATCGCGCCGGGGCGCCTGCAATCGCCCGCTCGAATTTGAGTGCCCGCACGATCGGCGTTGCTTACGGCTCGCGCCGAATATTTCGCGCGCCGCCCGATCCTTCTTGAGCGTGTGCATATCGCATCGGCTAGCCGCGCCGCTAACGATGCGCACACAACGCGCATGGACAGGGCGGTCTCCAAAACATGAAGCAGCCAGTGAGTATCCGCGATAAATTCGCTTCAAAACACAGATGAAAGCGAGTTTTCAGGTACCTGGTGACCCATAAGTGCCGAGCTCTATCTGCGCTGCGCCTCTTTCGGCGAAATTTTACCGCTACCGCGCCTTTGGGCAAAATTTCACTTCCGCTCGTAATCGGCATTAATCACGCCGCTTGTTTTGTAGCGAAATTTTACCGCTATCCGCAGTCGGCACTCAATTGCCGCTCGTTTATCGCAAAACGCCAGCTAGAAACAAAGCCCATTACCCGCTATGCCGCCCTGCTTGTACTCGTTTCCACCGAGCCGCAAATTTTAAAATTTAACCCGCGCTGCTTTGCGCCAAAATCTCGGCAAAATTTTACTCGCCGCGCTGAGAATTCCGATCTTTTATCCAAAGCCCCGCCTGCTCGCGCAAAACTCGCGCGATAAATTTTGCACCGCCTTTGTACAACCTCGTTCTAGGCGCGGCGAAATTTATCGCCCTGCTCTGCTGAACAAGCGCCGTTTAAATTCCGCCTCGAAGCGCGTTTTTAAAATTTCATCAGGTTCACGCCGTATAAGCGTCTTGCGCGGCGTTGCGTAAAATTTTGTCGGGCGATGGGCTCTGCTATCCAAATTTCGCCCGCAGTGTCCGAAGTGCCGCCCGCGCGCTAAATTTCGCTCGTGCATTAAAATTTCGCGCGCGGCGCTTGCTCGTCAAAATTCCACGCTGATCGGCTGGCCTAAGCGAAAGCTGCCGTCCTCGTCGCTGAAATCGGCGCGCGCTTCCCACACGAGATCGGCGCGTAGCTCCTCGGTCTGCACCGTGCGGGGCGTGTACATCGCGGTTTGGCTCACGTAGGCGACCTTTGCGCTCGCGCTAGAGCCGTCCGCGGCGATGATCCGCACGCTCTGTCCGGCACGCAGGAAGCGGAGCTGATTTTCGCTTAGATAAAATTTCGCGCGCTTGTTTTTTACTTCGCTGAGCTCAAAAACGCCCACGCTGGGTATACTGATGTCGCCGAGCTCCTTAAGGCGCGCTCTGATCTGCCCGCTAAAGGGCGCTTTTAGCACGCTTTGCGTCTCGATTTGGTAATTCAGATATTTTAGATTTTCCTCGCAGCTTGCCAAATTTGCGCGGGCGGCGCCGACATCCTCGCCGCGGTAGCCGCTTTGAAGCTGGCGTAGATTAGCCTGCGCGCTTTGCAGCTGGGCTTGCGTGCGCTTCATAGAATAAAACGCCTCGTCGATCTGCTGCTTGGACGCGGAGTTGCTTTTGCCTAGGCTCTTGAGGCGCTCGTTCGTCAAAGTAGCGAGCTGTAGGGCGTTTTGCAGCGCGCTTACGTTCGCCGCTGCCATCTCGATCTCCTCGCTACGAAAGCCGTTTTGTAACTTTTGCAGATTAAATTTAAGCCCGTCGCATCTCGCGATCTGAATACGCCTTTGAAAACTCAGATCCGCCGTATCCAGAGCCGCCAAGACGTCGCCAGCCTGCACGAAATCGCCCTCGTCGCGATAAAGTACGCTAATGCGGCCGCTACGCTCGAAGCTAAGCGAACTCTGCCTGATATCGATGATGCCGTAGGCCTTGTGCGCGACCTCTTCGCGCCTATCGAGATTGAAGTAGATCGCCGCGGCGAGAGCGGCTAGCGCAAAAACGACGAAAATTAGAAGCCTTTTCATAGATCGCCTTAAATTTTGATATGCGGTTATTATAAAATAACTTTTCTAATGCGGCGCTGATATTTGAAGTTCGGGCGGCGATTTTATAAATCGATCGCATTAAATTTGCCGTATTGAATTGATCGCCGCGCTGGTGAGCAATATTTTGGAGCTTTGGTGGATAAAATTTCATCCTATTCACGCGATTTTAAGCGGTACGGCTTGTAAAATATCGCTACTTTTTGAATTAAAAATTTTAAAATTTTGACGAGGAGGCGCCACTTTCAAGCGAAGCGTGAAATTTAATAGGGAAATTTAACGAGCTTTAGGCTCGATGAGCCCAGAGCTCGGTCGGTCGCATAAAAATTGAAATATTTAAAACTCGCCTTTAACTGCGGCGATCCATTTATCGGCCCTCGCCTGCCAGTGCTCGTCGCCTTTAAAATCGATCGTAAGACCTACGAATTTGCCGTTTATGAAGGCGCGCGAATGTTTAAATTTATAGCCCTCTGCGCCCCAAGCGCCGATGAGACGAGCCTTTTTAAGCACCGGCAAAAACGCGCTCATACCGCTGCAAAAATCGCTACCGTGGCGCTCGACGTTACCGACGCCTATGAGCGCGACCTTGCGTCCGTCAAAATCAGTTTTATTCAAAAGCTCCAATTTGTCGTCAAATTTAGCCTGGATCTGTCCGTCGCCGTGCGTCGAAGCCGCAAAAATAAACGCGCTAGCGCCCGCCAAATCCTCCTCATTTAGCTCTTTGGCCTCCTTGATCTCAAAGCCGAGCTTTGAAGCGATATATTCGCTCACGACCTTCGTATCGCCGCCTTTGGTGGCGTAAACTAGTAGTTTTTTCATTTTCTCTCCTTAAAAATAAGAATGATTCTAACAAAATAAGATAAATTTTGAGTGAAATAAAAATTTTATAAGGCGCCCAGATACGGCAAGATGCCTCGTATACAGCTAATTTTAAGCGGCAGCGAGCCGGTAAATTTTAACGCCGCCGCTTAACCGCTCGTATAAAAATCCATAGTATAATGCCGCCCGTAGCTCATTACAAAGGAGAAAACATGAAGAATTTTACATTATGTTTGATCGCAGCAATGGCGCTTTGCGGCTGCGCGACTCCACAGGATCGATACGGAGGAGATGTTTATGACGCGAGCGAGACGAACCGCATGAGACAGAGCGATCGGATCGAGATCGTCGATGTCCTGCCCGCCAAAATCAACGTAGAGCGCTCCGAGGGCAATACGGGTAAAATTTTAGGCGGCGTCGCGGGCGGCACTACGGGTGCAGTCATCGGGCATAAGCTCGGCAAACATAGCAGCAGTAGGCGTCTAGCCGAAACCGTGGGGCTCATAGGCGGCGCAGCAGTGGGCGCGGTCGCCGGAGATGCGATCCAAAACTCCCAAAAGACGGTGCAGGGCTCCAACATCATCTACAAACTAAACGGCAAGGAGTACTCATCCGTGCAAGCCGACCCGCCGTGTAGATTTAAGCGCGGCAAAGCTCTGCTGATCCACACGGGTAGCGAAACGCGGGTGCAGCCGAACTCGGGATGCTAATAGAACTCGGTATGTTAAATTTAAAGCCGCCCAAAGCTTGCGGTGAAATTTTAAAATTTCACCGCGACGTTTAAATTTAAGAACGGCGAATTCGCGAAATTTAAAGCAATCTATGAAATTTTAAAGGGCGCTAGCTTTGTAAATTTGCGCCCTTGAAATTTTAAAATTTTAAGGGGATAAATTTGAAAAAGCGTAAGTACGTTTTATCGCTGTTAGCTCTGCTTTCAATCGTTTTCGTTATGAAATTTCCTTTTAGCGACGATGCAATTTTAAAAAAATACTTAGACACTACCTTTCTTGATAGAGTTCGGCGCGATGATAGAGGCGGATTGCCTCCTAAATTTTATATCATAGAAGAAAACCCAACTACGGATGAGATAATGCGAACCTTAAAATTAGTGGTCGAAAATGACGTAAATAAAACCGCGATTATATCGAAACATCAGTATTTTGAGGGCGGTGGACTGATAGAAAACGTCTCGGTTGAGAGGCTAGAGCCTTTCGAAGCTTTAAAGAAATATTACACCATAAAAGAGGCTACGAACGACATCGTTAAAGGGGGTGAATGGGAGAATGGTAAACCAACAGAACAATATGTGGATATACCTATTAGACAAGCTTTCGCGGTTCTAAGCGCTGACGAGGACCTTGTGGATATCTACGCAAAGGATAGTTTTATCAATAAGAGAAGTTGTATAGAATATAGAAAAATTTCATTTTACGGCTCTTACGATAACTATGAAGAATACCATAATAAGGTTCTACACTACGGCAGTTATGGTGTTAATAATTTTAAGGAAGAGGTATACAACTATATAAGATATATTTTAGATAATAACAATTACGAGGGCTATATAAAGACATTTGGACAAATAGTCAATAATTATTATGTAAATTGCAAGATAGATTAAGGGCGATAAAAATTCAATCGCATAGTTTTAAAGTAGTTGCGGAAAAACCGCCAAAATCCATGAACACGAATTCTTAAGATACTGAAGGAGGATATCATGAAAGAGAATGAAAATATCGTTGAATATGATTTACCGCTAAAAGGCGACTATGCTTTAGATGTTTTGAGTTATTATATCTGGGGCAAAAGTGCCGATAAAAAACCCAAGAACGACGAGATAGTAGATGAAAAATATGCAAACAGAAAATACGACAATACATCTATTCAGCTCAATGTTAAAGTTAGCGAATTTATGAATACATATTTTAAAATTTATAATGCCGATATGTTTATGAAACATATCAACATCGCAACTATACCTATGTTTAATTTATTTTTTGAATGTAAAAATAAATTCGGCAACAAAATAGATTTTAAAGATTTTATAGCTAAAAACCCTAGTAAAGTTGAAAATGGCAAATTGAACCTTGATCATAAAGATTTTGTTGAATTATTCTATAGCTACAGCGGAAAAAAAGATCTCAAAAAAGATCAAATTAAAGAAAGCGCTCAAAAGCCAAACCTTGATTTTTCTATGTA
>NZ_CALIMW010000196.1 GCF_938045405.1 uncultured Campylobacter sp.
CCCTACACACGCCGCTTCCATATGCGGAAAATATTAAAATTACCTATAACGATCTAATTAATCAAGGCAATAGCGAAGTCGAGCTGCCTGCTTTAGGAGATAGCGAGTCAGAAAACCACATCATAAGCCTTGAGATTATCTCTCAAGTCATCCTGGCTCGCGTTAAAGAGACCTTCGATATGATAGCCGATAAGATCGAAAGAAGCGGCTATAAAGACCGCATAGGCGCAGGTATTGTAATCACGGGCGGTATGGCGAAGCTAGACGACGTGCGTGACTTGGCGGCGATAGTTTTTGATAACACTTCCGTTAGGGTTGCAAGAGCAAAAAGCGTGGGCGGCCTGCACGAGATCGCTGATGATATTTCAAATTCTTGCGCACTAGGACTTTGCATGTATGGTTTCGGCGAATTCACCCCTTACGAGATGGACTCTAACGGTAAACTCCGCTACAAAGACGAAGTTATAAACAAGGCTCCGAAACGAAATGTGAACGAATATTATGAAAAAGAGGTCAATAAGGCGATAGAAAAAGAGGGCGTCAGAGCGGATAGCGGTGCGGCTAAGAAGGAGGATCTAAATATCCAACTTCCCAAAAAAGACGGACAGAATTTTTTCAATAAAATTTGGTCGTCTATGAAAAATTGGTTTTAAATTTTAAGCTAAGGAGATACTCGTGAAAGGATATAGTATGGAAGAAAGAAAGGGCATCTACGGTGCCAAGATGAAGGTCATCGGCGTCGGAGGTGGCGGATGCAACATGATAAATCACATGATCCGCGAAGGATTTACCAAGACCGACGTTGAGCTTATGGTGGCTAACACCGACGCGCAGGCGTTAGAAAAATCGATCGCAAATACTAGAATTTTACTAGGCGAAAACACCACCAAAGGCCTTGGCTGCGGTATGGATCCGGCGCTTGCTAAAATGGCTGCAGAGGAGAACTATGATGATCTTAAAGACCGCTTGGACTACTCCGACATCGTTTTCGTGGGCTCCGGTCTAGGCGGTGGTACTGGTACGGGCGCTGCACCTATCGTCGCTAAAGCTGCGAAAGAGAAAAAAGCGCTAACTATTGGCGTCGTTACCACTCCTTTCGGTTTTGAGGGTAAAAAGCGCATGCGATTAGCGCAAGAGGGTCTTGAAGAGCTTAAAAAAGAGTGCGATTCCATAATCGTTATCCCAAATCAAAATTTATTGAAGATCATCGATAAAAAAACCGGTCTAAAAGACGCATTTAAGATCGTAGATAATGTCCTATTCCAAGCCGTAAACGGTATGATCTCCGTGATCTTAGAGTCCGGCGATAGCGATATCAACGTCGATTATGCCGACGTTAAAAAGGTAATGACGCATCGCGGCCTAGCGCTGATGGGCATCGGCGTTAGCGAGGGCGACGGCGCGGCAGAGGAAGCGCTAAAAAGCGCGATCCAATCTCCGCTTTTGGACAACACCTCCATCCATGGCGCTATGGGCGTGTTAGTGCATTTTAAAATGTCGCCTGATTGCTCCTTGCTTGAGATCGAATCTGCGATGAATATCATCGAAGATACCGTAGATAAGGACGCCGACGTTACCTGGGGCACCACCACCGATCCTAAGATGGAAAACAACCGCGTCGAAGTTACTCTCATCGCCACCGGCTTTGAAAGGAGCGTCGAGGAAAAAAAGCAGGTCGCCAGCGATAACGTGGCGGATCGCAGAAAGGCGCTTTTAGAGAGCATGGGTCGAAATTCTATCTTTTCTAGGCAAAAGGTAAGCAGCGGCGATTTTAACGGGGACGAAACCTACGACGAGCTCGACGAGCCCGCATTCCTACGAAACCAGATGGACTAAATGCGCAGACGAGATAGGCAGCTAAGCGAAGATGAGGCGTTAAAAATCATCGACGAGAGCGAATACGCTACGCTTAGCTGCATAGACGATAGCGGCGAAATTTTTAGCGTGCCTATCTCGCCGGTGCGCGATGCAGACATTATTTATATCCACGGCGCGCCTGCCGGCACAAAGGCAAAACTCTTTCAAAACGGACGCGCGGTAACGGCGGTTTTTGTTAGCTATAACCGCGTTCCTACCCCAAGCGACGAAGAATACCGATCTATCGCAAACGACGCTGCCGCTTTAGGCTCTAGAGTTTATACGACGGAGTACCGCAGTGCGATCGCCGTTTGTGAAGCAAACGAAGTATTAGATGATGAGCGTAAAATTTACGCCCTACGGATACTTTGCGAAAAATACACCCCAAACTACATGTCGCGCGTAGAATTCGCCTCCAAAGCATCATTAAAGCGCACGAAAATTTACGAACTCAAAATAAAATCCGTAACCGCAAAGGCTAAAATTTTATAGCATTAAATTTCAGAAGTTTAAATTTTAAATTGTTTGATTTTTTAAAATTTCAAGTTTGAATGCTAGAGAGATTTTAATCTGAAATTTCGTATCGCCAAATTACGAAGCTTCTTGTGGGCACGAGCATCGGTACCACCGCAGCGATCGTCCCGCTTACTATCGGCTCAGCGCCCTTTATCGCGCGGCTCATCGAAAGTGCGCTGCTGGAGGTCGATAG
>NZ_CALIMW010000197.1 GCF_938045405.1 uncultured Campylobacter sp.
AATTTCACGGAATTTTAGTTTTTATAGAATTAAGCTCTAGTCTTAAAAATTCTCTTCGGTATTTCGGTCGCTTACGTGATCCCACGGCAGCTTCATTCCGCCCAGGATATGAAAGTGCAGGTGCATCACTTCCTGTCCGCCGTTTTCGCCGCAGTTGCAAACGAGGCGGTATCCGCTCTTATCAAGCCCCATTTTGCGAGTTACTTCTTGGATAAAAGCGCTCATTTTGCTCATCACTTCAGGAGGCGTTACTTGGAAGTTTTCGTAGCATTTCTTAGGGATCGCCAGGATATGGATCGGCGCTTTTGGGTTGATGTCGTGAAAGGCCAAAAATTCATCGTTCTCTAACACTTTGTTGCACGGGATTTCGCCGTTTACGATCTTTTCAAAGACGTTCATTTTAGATCCTTTTATGAGGTTGAAATTTAGCCGCGATTATAGCCAAAAAATCCAAACACGCAAATTTACCTAGCTTTTATCAAATTTTAACTACAATCGCGCCATTAAATTTAACTACAAGGATAGAATTTGCAAGAAATTAAAGCAAAAATCGACGCCGCATCGAGCTTAAGCGAGCTAGAAGCCGTGCGCTTGGAGCTTTTTGGCAAAAAAGGCATCATAACGGCGCTTTTTTCCGAGCTCAAATCCGCAGCGCCCGAGCAGAAAAAAGAGCTTGCCGTAAGCGCGAATGAAAAGCGCGATTATTTTAGCGAGCTCATCGCCGCAAAAAAGGCGAGCCTGGAAGAGGCGGAGCAAAAAGAGGCGATGAAAAATGAAGCGAGCGACGTCACGCTTTTTAACGAAAACGTAAGCTGCGGCGCGCTGCACCCCGTGATGGAGACGATGGATAAGATCATTGACTACTTCATCGCGCAAAATTTCAGCGTCGAAAGCGGCCCGCTCATCGAGGACGACTTTCATAATTTCGAGGCGCTAAATTTACCCAAATACCACCCTGCGCGCGATATGCAAGATACGTTTTATCTAAATGACGGGCGGCTACTACGCACGCACACCAGCGGCGTTCAGATCCGCACGATGGAGAAATTTAAAGCTCCACCGGTGCGTATGATCGCCCCGGGCGCGGTCTTTCGCCGCGATATGGATCTAACCCACACGCCGATGTTTCATCAAGTAGAAGGCCTCGTAGTCGAGCAGGGAGACCGCGTGAGCTTTGCGAATTTAAAATACGTTTTGGAGGAATTTTTGCGCTATATGTTCGGTAGCGTACAGGTGCGCTTCCGTCCGAGCTTCTTTCCGTTCACGGAGCCGAGCACTGAGGTCGATATCAGCTGTATTTTCTGCCACGGGCATGGATGCCGCGTCTGTAAGCAGACGGGATGGCTCGAGGTACTAGGCAGCGGTGTGGTCGATCCTAATGTCTTTAAGGCGGTAGGCTGGAAAAACGTCAGCGGATACGCATTCGGGCTCGGCGTCGAGCGCTTCGCGATGCTGCTGCACGGCATACCCGATCTGCGCTCGCTATTTGAAGGCGATATTAGATTATTGGAGCAGTTTAAATGATAATAACGAGAAATTGGTTGCAGGAGTGGATCGACATAAGCGAAATTCCAAGCGAAAGGCTACTTTCTACGCTAAATTCCATCGGTCTGGAGGTTGACGCTCACGATAAAATTTCACTTCCTAAAGGCGTCGTAGTAGGACTCGTAAAAAGCAAGCGTCGTCACGAAAATTCCGATCATCTAAACGTTTGCGAGGTTGATGTCGGTAAGCAGAGCTTGCAGATCGTCTGCGGCGCAAAAAACGTCGAGGCAGGGCAATATGTCGCGGTTAGCCTAATCGGTACCGTGCTGCCTAGCGGTCTTGAGATAAAGCCTGCCAAACTTCGCGGAGTGGAGAGCTTCGGTATGATCTGCTCTGCGACCGAGCTTGGACTTGCTAAGACGAATGAGGGCATTATGGTGCTTGATAGCAGCATCGGCGAGCTCGTGCTGGGCAAGGAGCTGCGCGAGTATGAAATTTTTAATGATGATCTTATCGAGATCGAGCTTACCGCTAATCGCGGCGACTGCCTTAGCATCTTAGGTATAGCGCGCGATCTAAGCGCGACACTTGATCTGCCGCTAAAGGAAAAGCACGAATTTGAAGATGCCGACGGAGCGCCTGGTATCGGTAGAATTTTAAGCGTGCGTGCAAGCGATGAGGTAAGCGCTAAATTTGCTTTTCGAGCTTATGAGATCAAAGGCGAGCTGAAGTTAAATTTAAAGCAGACCTTGCGTCTTGCAAGCGTTGGTATTTTGCAAAGCTGCGCGGTGCAAAATTTCATCAACTACGCTACTCACTCTACCGGAGTATTGCTGCGCGCTTATGATTTTGAAAAGATCGCTTCCGCAGATGGCAAGGTAGCGCTTGACATAAAGCCTATGCCAAACGGTGAGTTCGGCGTTTATGCGGGCAAGAGATTGCTTAGCGTAGCAGGGATTTGCCAAGACGCGGAGCTAAAGGCGTGTTGCAGTAGCAAAGTGGTGCTATTAGAGGCAAACTACACCGCGCCACTGATCATCGCTAGAGCAGTAAACGAAAATAAAAGCCTAAAAGGCGATGAGCATGTGTATCGCTCAAGTAGAGGCAGCGAGCCAAAGCTTAGGCTGGGGCTAGATCTGCTATTTAGATTGCTACTTAAAAATAAAGCCGTGAGCCTATATGCGGGCACACAAAAGATTTCAAATGCTTTGGAGCCGCTTATCGTGGGCTTTAGCGAAAAAGAGATAAACTCAATGATCGGCGCGCAAATTCCGCGCGATAAAATCGTTAAAATTTTAAAAAGGCTGGGCTTTGATGTGGGCGTCGAAGCCGATCTAATCACCGCCAAGGTACCGCCTTTCCGCCACGATATCGTAAATTCTCACGACGTGTGCGAGGAGATCGTGCGTATCGTAGGCATCGATAATATCGCCGCCGCGCCGCTAAGCTTCTACGAAAAAAACCGCCTAAACGATACCTACGTAAATTTACAAAACGGACGCAAGCTTCGCAACAAGGCGGCTGCGGTAGGATTTTTCGAGTGTGTGCACTATGTATTTGACGACGGGAAGGCGCTAGAAAGCTTAGGTTTTGCGCCGTGCAAGGTTAAAATTTTAAATCCGATAAACGGCGAGCTGGACGCGCTAAGACCGACGCTGATTAATCATCTGCTGGAATCTGCTGAGCGAAATTTAAAGAATTCTCGCAGAAGCGTCAAGCTTTTTGAGCTAGGAGAGGTCTTTGACGAAAGCGGCGCGCAGAGCCTAAGACTGGGCTTTATCGCTAGCGGATTAAAGGCGGAGCCCTCTATCGCTGCCGGCGCAAAACCCGCTGCGGTGGATTTTTTGTATTTTGCAAATTTAATCCAAAGCGTCATCGGTAAATTTAATGTCAGGTTGCCTGGCGAAAATTTGAAATTTTTAAGCGAATTCGAGCAAGCTCAGATCGAGCAGGACGGCGAGATAGTGGGCTTTATCGGGCGCGTGGATTACGCCGTAGAAGCAGGGCGCGATCTGGATAAAAGCTATCTGTGCGAGATCGATTTTTCCAAGCTTAAATTTAAAAATATCGTAGCGGACGCTTATTCGAAGTTTCCTAGCGTATCGCGCGATCTAAGTATTTTGGTGCCGAGCGGAATGCGTTTCGAGCAGATCAAGCAGTGCATAGATGCCCTTAAAATTGAGGCGCTAAAGGAATTTATCCCGAGCGATCTTTACGGCGACGAAAGCCTGGGCGATTCAAAGAGCCTGACGATCAGACTTGTATTTCAAGACCTTCAAAAAACGCTGTGCGACGAGGAAGTCGCGGGCTTTACCGATAAAATTTTAGCCGCGCTTAGCAGCGAACTGGGGCTTAGACTGCGATGAGAATTTTTGCGCAAGCGAGCCCTTTGCGGGCGGAGATTTCAAACATCGCCGCGGATAAATCAATCTCGCACCGTGCGGCGATCTTTTCGCTGCTAGCGGAGGGAACGAGTAAAATTTCAAACTATCTAGCCGCCGAGGATACGCTAAATACGCTAAAAATAATGGAGCTTTTGGGTGCTTGCGTGCAGCGCGACGCTAGCGAAATTTTAATCACTCCGCCGGAGGTTATCAAAGAGCCTAACGTCCCGCTTGATTGCGGCAACTCTGGCACTGCAATGCGGCTATTTATGGGCTTTTTGGCGGGACGCGAGGGCTTTTTCGTGCTATGCGGCGATCGGTATCTAAGCGAGCGCCCGATGAGGCGCGTTGCGGACCCGCTTTGCAAAGTAGGCGCTAAAATTTACGGACGAGCAGGCGGCGAAAAGGCGCCTATCGCGGTGCTGGGGCAAAAGCTTGGGTATTTTGAATACGCGAGTAAAATTGCGTCCGCGCAGGTTAAGACTGCTCTTATTTTAGCAGCCTTGCGCGGCAGCGGATGTAAATTTAGCGAGCCCGAGCTTAGCCGCGATCACAGCGAGCGGATGCTAAAAGCGATGGGCGCGCAAATTTCGCGAAACGGACTTGCGATCGAAGTCGCGTCGCTTAGCTCGCCGCTTAAACCGCTTGAAATTTTTATCCCAAACGATCCAAGCTCGGCGTTTTTCTTCGCAGTCGCCGCAGCGATAACCCCGGGCTCGCGCATAGTGCTAAAAAATATGCTGTTAAACAAAACCCGCATAGAGGCGTATGAAATTTTAAAACGTATGGGCGCCGAGGTTAAATTTAATAAAACGAGCGAAATTTACGAGCAGATCGGCGATATAGAGATCGTTTACGCGCCGCTTCACGCCGTGGAGGTTAGCGAAAATATCTCGTGGCTGATAGACGAAGCGCCTGCGCTTGCTATCGCCTTTGCTTGCGCGCAGGGAAGTAGCGTGCTTAAAAATGCCGCCGAGCTGCGCGTGAAGGAGTGCGACCGCATAAAGGTAACCTGCGAAGGGCTTCGCGCTTGCGGTATTAAGGCGCGCGAGCTACAGGACGGCTGGCAGATCGAAGGCGGCGAGGCAAACGCGGCTATCATCACGCCGTGCGGCGATCACCGCATCGCGATGAGCTTTGCGATTTTGGGCTTAAGATCGGGGATGATCATCGAAGATAGCGATTGTATCGCGACGTCGTTTCCAAATTTTGCCGCGATTTTAAGACAGATCGGAGCCGGCGTTGAAGATTGAGATGGCCAAAAGCTACGGCTTTTGCTTCGGCGTCAAGCGCGCGATCAAGATCGCAGAAAGCGCCGGCGAGGCCGCTACGATCGGCGAACTCATACATAACGCCGAAGAGATCAATAGGCTAAGGCAAAATTTCGGCGTCAAAACCCTGGGGGGCGTTAGCGAGATCAAGGACGAGCAAAAGCTCATCATCCGCACGCACGGCATCCAAAAGGACGATCTGCAAAACCTAAAAGCGCAAAACAAGCAGCTCATCGACGCTACCTGCCCCTTCGTGACCAAGCCGCAGCAGATCGTAGAAAAGATGAGCGCGGAGGGTTACGACATTGTGATCTTCGGCGATAAAAATCATCCCGAGGTAAAGGGCGTGAAATCCTACGCAAAATCGCGCGTATTCGTGATCATGGATACGAAGGAACTGCAAGACGTCAAGCTCGGCTCGCGCGTCGCGCTCGTTTCGCAGACTACGAAAAAGATAGAAAATTTTACTAAAATCGCGGATTTTTTGAT
The DNA here is from genome assembly GCF_938045405.1 of uncultured Campylobacter sp. Taxonomy (GTDB): domain Bacteria; phylum Campylobacterota; class Campylobacteria; order Campylobacterales; family Campylobacteraceae; genus Campylobacter_B. Next base: position 5,630 of record NZ_CALIMW010000197.1, read on the forward strand.
GCAGCGCGCGAGGGAGCTGAGAATTTTTAATACGATTTGCAATGCGACATTGGAAAATCAAGAGGCGGTAAAAAGCCTGTCACAAAAAGCCGACGTGATGATAATCGTGGGCGGGAAAAATTCCTCCAACACCAAGCAGCTTTTTTTAATTTCGCAAAATTTTTGCAAAGACAGCTACCTTATAGAAAACGAAAGCGAGCTTGAGCGCTCGTGGTTTGAAAACAAAAGCCTCTGCGGCATCTCCGCAGGAGCTAGCACGCCTGATTGGATCATCAAAAAAGTGGTAGCTCGGATTGAAAATTTAACGCAGAATTTATAAGCCCTCTTATCAAATTTACTCTTAGAAATTTATCAAATCGAAAGCAAATTTTGGCTAGAATCGCGCATTTTAGTTCTTTTCAAAAAAGCACAAATAAATTTAAAGGAAGCATATGGCTGAGGTGAACGAGAAGGTTCAAAACCACGCAGAGGAAGATTTTGCGACATTGTTAGAGGAGTATGACGCCGGGAAGTCTCGCGACGAGGTCGTCACAGGTAAGGTTATCGCCCTTAAGGACGGCGAGGTTTTCATAGACGTAGGCAGGAAGTCGGAGGGCATTTTAGACGCCGCCGAGGTTAGCGACGAGCAAGGAAACCCGCAGGTTAACGTAGGAGATGACATCAAAGTCGCTATTATCGGAAGCAGAGGCGGTCGCCCGGTCGTATCGTATAAAAAGGC
>NZ_CALIMW010000198.1 GCF_938045405.1 uncultured Campylobacter sp.
GAGCGGCGCTTGCGCGCGGCGGATTTTACGTCGAGCACACGACCGCGGCTACCTACGCGGCGTATCTGCGCTACAAAGAAAGCCATGATCTGCAAGGAGATAGCATTATCCCGCTTTGCGGCGCGGGGCTAAAGAGCGATCATTAAATTTAAGCGCTCGACGTGGAATTCGCGCGACTAGCTGGCGGCGAGGAATTTAAAATTTTGCAACTTTAAATTTAGCGAGTATATGAGCCGATGTTTTAGCGGGATGTATAAATTTACGGCTCATAGGCTTTTAAATTTAAACTTGTATCGAGGTGTGAGGATATGCCTTTGCTTGAATATGATGTGGGTGATACGACGCATTTTATGGGCGACTTTGCTGCTGGCGGAATTTGTAAAATTTTATCTGTCGATAGCCGGGCGGTCGCCTTTTAAATTTGAAATTACGATTAAAATTTTATAAAAACTAATCTGCAAGGTGCGGCGCTATCTACCCATTTCGTTTATAAAATTTAGCCATTTTTATCGCTCTTGGTGAGTGAGCTGATACACAGAGGCTCAAATTCGCGCGATTATTTCGAGTTTTCTTTAGCGATGCGCGTAAGCTTAAGCACAAATTCGCTTTTTGCCGCAGTATAGGCGTCGCGGTCAAACTCATAGCGCTTGCAAAGTTCTAATTTAAGCGCCTCATACCGCTCGGCGATATCCGCATTCGCCCGCAAAAAATCTCTAAAAAATATCTCGTCCGCATCGCCGAAATTTCGCAGATGCACGTGAAAAACGCGTTCGGCAAATCCCGCTTCGGTATAGCCCTTATTTAGGCTGCAGCGGCTCTCACTTTCGCTCATTAGCAGATAGCCCGCGTCTATCAGGCGCTGTTTGGCGGCGGCAATATCCGAGCATTCGATCAAAATATCTACGATCGGCTTCGCCCAGATCCCGCTTACCGCGGTGCTGCCGATATGGTGGATCTTGATCTCGCCGGGGTCTCGCAGCAGCCCGCGCAGAATTTCGCGCTCCTGCCTAAAGTATTCGCTCCAGCGCGGATCGTGCGGCACGAGACGTATCGGAAAGAGCCGCCACAGCTCCTGCAGGCTCATCGAAAGGAGTTTATTGCTCATCTTAACTCCAAAGTATTGGGTGAAATTTGAATGAATGGCGGGTAGATAGGGATTCGAACCCTAGAAGGCTGACGCCTTACGCGCTTTCGAGGCGCGCTCCTTCGACCGCTCGGACATCTACCCGAATAAAAATGTAATTTAAGCCAAAAATGGCTTAATAACAGATTTAAAAATGAAATTCCGCGTGAAATTTCGCCTAATTTTGCGGGCAGGGGTTGAAATTTAACGGCGCAAATTTAGATTTCGTTTTAAATCTATGGCTTAAGGTACGACCCGGCGCGTCTTTCAGCTCGTGCAAAATGCGGCGTAAAGCTGCTCGCCAAGCGCAGTAAGAGCGTGCTTGCGTATGAGTTTCGCCCCTCGAATACGCTGCGCCGAGCGTTTGGCGTTTATCATATCGCAAGCCGTTTTGATAAGCTCCTCGTTTGAAATTTGAGCCATTTTCTCCCTTTAGATTGAAATTTTACGCAAAAGCTCATCGTCGCGGCGGTGAAAAATCACTCGCCGTTTATAAATTTCATGCGCCGCCCTACAAAACCGAGATAAAAATTTTGATCTCGTCTCCGCCGTAAAACTCAAAATCCGTTCTAAACGCTCTTTTTAGTTCGCCGGCCTCAAAAAAGCTCCAAATTTTGCCCCAAAACTTTGCTACGTTTTGCGGCTCATTTGGAAAGCTAAAAACGGCGTATTTGCCGCTTTTGATCTCCAAGGCTTCGTCGCTGCGGGGCGCTTTGGTGCCGATAAAGATATCGTAAAGCCCGTCGGCGCCGTCTTCGTAATCGTAATAGACGCCGTAAATCTCGCTCTGCCCGTCATAGCACTCTTTCATAAATTCCGCCCACAGCGCGGGAATTTTGCCGCTTCCACCTAGCTCGTCCGCGTTTTTCGTGCGGGCTTTTAACCCGTAAATTTTAAATCCGTCTAAATACGAAATTTTGATTTTTTCGCTCAAATTTCGCCCTTTCCGTTACTGCTCTAAAAGCTCTCTCGCCTGCTTTGCGATCGTGACGTCGGTGAAGCCGAAAAGCTTAAATAGCTCGCTCGCGTTGCCGCTTTCGCCGAAGCTTTGCATGCCGTGTACCGCGTCTGCAAATTTATACCACTCAAGCGCGCTTGCGGCTTCGACGGCTAAAATTTTAGTTTGCGCCTGCAGGATTTGCGCCAGATAGTCAGCGTCCTGTTCGCACAAAAGCTCGAAGCACGGCGCGCTTACGACGTTTGCGCCGATGCCTTGCTCTTGCAGGATCGCCGCCGCTTTTAGGCAGAGCGAGACTTCGCTGCCGCTTGCGATGAGCGTGATCTGCGCCTCTTTGCTCTGCCTTAGCAGATACGCGCCGTTTTGCACGTCGCCCAAAACCGCCTTAGGTAGCGGCTCAAGCCCTTGGCGCGAGCAGACGAACGCCGCGGGCGCATTTAGAGCAAGCGCCGTGCGCCAGCATTTTACGTTTTCGTTGCCGTCTGCGGGGCGGAAGGTGTAGAAGTCTGGCATCGCGCGGAAGGTGCTAAGCTGCTCGATAGGCTCGTGCGTAGGTCCATCCTCGCCCACGCCGATGCTGTCGTGCGTGAAGACGAAATAGTGGCGCAAGCCCATCAGCGCTGCGAGCCGAGCGCCCGTTTTGAGATAGTCGCTGAATATAAAAAACGTCGCGCTGAACGGAATAAAAAGCCCGTATCTCGCGAAGGCGTTGCCGATCGCCGCCATCGCGTGCTCGCGGATGCCGAAGTGTAAATTTTTGCCGCAAGGAAAGTCGCCGCCGCCCTTTAGCTCGGTCTTATTCGACGCCGCCAAATCGGCGCTTCCGCCCAAAAAGCCGGGCACCGCGTTTGCGATGGCGTTTAAAATTTTGCCGTTGCTATCGCGCGTGGCGACCTTAAGCCCGCTAAAATCAGGGAATTCTATCTTGCTAAAATCGGGATTTAAAAGCTCGTTTAAAAGCGCTCTTTTTTCATCGCTTAGCTTCGCAAGCTTCTCCTTCCAAAGCCGCTCCTCCAAATCACCCTTCTCGACCGCAGCGCGCGTCGCAAAAAGCACGTCCTCGCTTACGACGAAGCTTTGGGCTGGATCAAAGCCTAGGCTTGCTTTAGCGCGCGCAAGCAGTTCCTCTCCAAGCGGCGCGCCGTGCGTCTTGGCCGTGCCCTCAAGCTCGAGCGCGCCCTTGCCGATTGTGGTGTTTGCGATGATGAGGTAGGGCTTAGTTTTGTTTTTGACCTCGTCAAGGACAAATTCTATCTGATCGAAATTATGCCCGTCGATGCGTGCGACCTCAAAGCCTTGCGCTTCAAATCGCACTTTCACGTCCTCAAACCATGCGATATCGGTGCTGCCGTCGATCGTGATGCCATTAGAATCATAAATTATCGTTAGATTATCGAGGTTGTGTCTGCCCGCAAGCGCGCACGCTTCGTAGCTGATGCCCTCCTGTAGATCGCCGTCACCGCAGAAGCAATAGACGCGGTGATCGATGATCTCGTTACCCTCCTCGTTTAGCAGATGCGCGGCGTATTTTGCGGCCATCGCAAATCCGACTGCGTTTGCGACGCCCTGTCCGAGCGGCCCGGTAGCGATCTCGACGCCTGGGGTAGTGATCTCCGGATGGCCCGGTGTTTTGGAGTGCAGGCGCCTGAAGCTTTTTAGATCGTCCATACTCAAATCGTATCCGCTAAGATAGAGGTAGCTATACACGAGCGCGCTTGCGTGCCCGCCAGAGAATACGACGCGGTCGCGATTCAGCCACGCGGGATTTTTGGGGTTGTGGCGGACCTTGCTCATAAAGACGCTCATTACGTCGCTTAGCCCCATCGGCGTGCCGGGATGGCCTGAGTTGGCGCTTTGGATCATATCCGCGCTTAGAAATTTGATCGTATTTGAAATTTTACTTAGCTGCTCGCTCGACATTTTTCATCCTTTCAGGTATTTTTCTATCAAATTTAAAACCAAATCGCGTAGGCTCGCATCATAGCCCGCCATCGCGCCGCCCACTTCGTCTATCAGGCGCTGCTTGTAGCTTCTAGCGCCCGCAAGTCCGAGTAAATTTACGAAGGAATTTTTCGCGCCGTCCGCTCCTACGGGCTTGCCTGCGCTTGCTTCGTCGCCCGTAGCGTCGATGATGTCATCCTCGATCTGAAATATAAGACCTAGCTTCAGCCCGATCTTATAAAGCTCATGCGCGAGCTCGTCCTTTAGCCCGCCGATTATGGCGCCTAGCTCAAACGCCGCTGCGATGAGCGCGCCCGTTTTATGCAGATGCAAAAACTCAAGCTCGTTTTGCTTTAACGGGCTGTTTTCAAAACGGCAATCGATCGCCTGACCCAGCACCATGCCGCTGCTGCCTGCGTTTCGCGCTAGAGTTTTAATGCATTTTATCTTAATCTCGTCGCTTAGGTTCGCGCTCGCGGCGATCAAAAACGCGTCTGTATTTAGCGCATCGCCCACCAAAATTGCCGTGACCTCGTCGTATTTTTTGTGCAGGCTCGGCCGTCCGCGGCGCAGATCTGCATCGTCCATCGCGGGCAGATCGTCGTGGATAAGCGAGTAGGTGTGGATCATCTCAAGCGCCATCGCGATCGCCAGCGCGCCCTCAAAGCGCCGCTCATCCACTGCCGAAACGACGCCTAGCAGCAGCTGCGCGCGAAAGTGCTTGCCGCCCGCTTGCAGCATGTAATTGAGCGCCTCCTCGAAGTACGGATGAAAGCTCGGCACCTTCAGCTCGTTGCGCTTCAAGTAGTCTTTAAATTTTTCTAAAATATCCATCGATCCTACCTTGCGGTTTTGATTTACTCTGCTTGGGCGCGCCCTTGACGAATGCAAATTCGCGCCCTTCGAATACCTTTTCGTCGCGCAGCTAAAATTTGCTGTCGCGAGCCGTTTGTGCGTCGCGTAGAAGTAATCATGCCGCTTAAAATTTTAAATTTTAATTTCCCTAGCTTTACGCAGTGCGCGAGGCGAAGGATGCTCCGCTTTTTTGAGCCGCATCTTACGCTCGATTTGCTCGCGGATGTCGCGCAACGGCTCGCCTTGCTTTGCATTTAAGCCGTGCGAGCTAAATTTTACTTTGCGCCGCAGCGTAGCAGCTCGCCGAAATTTTAGAATTTGCCCTCACGCCACCCATTAAATTTGACCGATTTGCTAAGGTTGAAATTTAATAACCTCGCGTCAAATCAAGCGAGCTGTGCTTTATGCAAACCGTATTGCCACAAAAATCTAAATTAACGCCGCCTTATAAAATCGGGCTTCATTTAGTTCGCTACAGAAGCCGCTTGCTTCGTAAAATCCAAACCGCTCGCCAGGCGGGAAGTAGTCGCCCTCTCTAAAAAGCCTATTTTCACCATTTTTGAACTACGCTTAGCCCTTATTGCCAAGCAGATCACCCAATCCGCCGAGCCCTCCTAGCATGGACGCTGCGACGCCTTTCTTTTCATTTTCGACGAGTTTTATCGCGTCGCCTATCGCCGAAATTAGCAGGATCTGCAAGCTCTCTTTGTCGTTAAAAAGGCTGTCGTCGATGCTTAGATCGAGCACCTCGCCCGCGCCGTTTAGCCTGATGGCGACCATGCCCGCGCCCGATTTTACGGTAAATTCCTTGCGCGCATTCTCCTCCTCGATCTGCTTAGCCTTGGCCTGCATCTGATCGAGCATCTGCCCCATTTTCGAAAAATCCATTCCTTCAAACATCTTTACTCCGTTATTTGGTTTTTTTCGTTTACCTGCACGATTTTTGGTTCGAAATCTTTCGCTTTTTTGGCGCTCATCTGTGCGTAAGCCACGATGATGACGACGTCGCCGACGCAGACTTTACGCGCAGCCGCGCCGTTTAGGCAGATCTCGCCTTTTTTTTCGCCGCGGATCACGTAGGTAGCGAAGCGCTCGCCGTTATTGACGTTTAGGATCTCGACTTTTTGGTACTCGCAAAGCCCAGCAGCTTCGATGAGCTCGGGTCCGATCGTGACCGAGCCCACGTAGTTGAGGTTGGCGTCCGTCACGCGCGCGCGGTGGATTTTGCTTGATAAAATTTCGATTTTCATCACCTATCCTTTAAATTTAGTCTAAATTCGACCCGCCTCGCGCCGCGACGAGCTCGCTTACGACCTGCTTGTCGCTGAAGGGGTGCTTCACGCCCTTGATCTCCTGGTAGGTCTCGTCGCCCTTGCCTAAAATAGCGATCATCTCGCCGTTTTTGGCAAGATCTAGCGCGTGCGCGATCGCCTCTTTGCGATCCGCGATCTTTAAAATTTTATCCTTTCGGCGCATACCGGCGCAAATCTGCTCGATGATTTCGCTCGGCTCTTCGCTGCGCGGATTATCGCTCGTGACGATGCAAATTTTGGCAAAGTGCTCGGCGATAGCGCCCATTTTCGGACGCTTGCCGTGGTCACGATCGCCTCCCGCGCCAAAAACCGCGATGATCTCGCCGCTTGTGCGCAGTGCGTTTAGCACCTTTTCGATACCGTCTGGGGTATGGGCGAAATCGACGATCACAAGCGGGTTTTTATTTACGATCTGCACGCGACCCTCGACGCCGCCGAAGTTTGCCAGGGCTTTTGCGATCTTTTCGTTCGGCAGCTTGGTCAGAATTTTAACCGCCGCAAACGCTGCGGTAAGGTTGTAGAGATTAAACTCGCCGATCAGATCGCTTTGCAGCTGCGCATTATCGCCGTTTGGAGTGCGCACGAGCGCGTCGATGCCGCCCTTTAGCCCGTATCCGCTCACGCCAAAGCTCGCGGGGTTTTTTATGCCGTAGGTAAGGGCGTTTGCGGGGTTAAATTTAATGTGTCCGTCGTCGGCGTTTATGAGCTTTGGCGCGTCGTCCGCAAAAAACGAGCTCTTGACTGCGGCGTATTCTTGCATGCTGCCGTGATAATCGAGATGATCTTGGCTCAAATTCGTAAAAATTTTAAGCGCAAAATTTAGCCCCTGGATGCGGTTCTGTGCGATTGCGTGCGAGCTGACCTCCATAACGAAGTACTCGCAGCCCTGCTTGCCGGCTTCGTAAAGATAGCTCATCGTCTTAAAAACTGAGCTCGTCGTAAGCCCCTTCTCGTCGATTCTGCGCTCGTTTATGAAGGCGCCGCGCGTGCCGCTTAAGCCGCAGCTAAAGCCCAGATCCAGCAGCGTCGAATAGATCGCCGCCGCGGTCGTGGTCTTGCCGTTCGTACCGGTGATGCCTACGATTTTGATGCGCGGATCGATCTTTAAAAGTTCCTTTGCTTGCGCGATAGAGATGATCTGCGCGCCTTTTTGCGCCGCTTCGGGTTCAAATTTAGCGTTCGCGTCAGTGTGCATAAAAAAGCAGCCCGCCTCGCACTCGGCGGAGTTATCGGTGATAAAGCTATTTTCGAGTCGTATTTTCATGATTTTTGATTTTTTGCATCAGCGCTTCGAAGCGTTCATCGCCTGCATACGCGGCGGCCGAGCTCTCGACGTAATTAAGCCCCATTTCGTAGTAGCCGTTTTCTATCAAATTTTCTAAAAATTCTATCATCTCGGTTTTGTCCGAAATGGCGATTTTGGAGGAAAAAATGATCGATTCGAAGGCGTCTTTAAAGCCCTTTTGACCTACCGCTCGCATAAAATCGGCATAGGCGATAACGGCGATCTCGTCCTCGGCGCCGGGTTCGGAAGCCGCTTCATTCGCGATCTTTTCATTAATGGAGTTTAAAATTTTAAAAAGCTCCGCGGTGTGAGTTTTTGGGCTGAGGTTGTAAAAATCAAAGAGCATAAGCGCCTCTTCGCGGTCTGCCATCGCGGTCTGGCAAAGTTCAAGCAAAAATAGAATTTCCTCCTCGCCACTTTTTTCGTATGCGAGCGAAAAATATAGCTTCGCAAGTTCGAATTCTCCGCGCGAAAAGGCCTTTAGCCCCAGTTTTTTATAGTTCAAACTCTTCGCCTTCGGGGATGTTTACGACGCTAAGCTCGGGGTGAATATCCATGCGAAGCTGGCGCTCGACGCCGTATTTTAGGGTCTGCGCACTTGCGGCGCAGCCGTGGCAATGCCCGGTAAGGCGGACATAGACGACGCCGTTTTTTATGCCTAAAAGCTTCATATCGCCGCCGTCGTTTTGCAGCATCGGTCGGATTAGCTCCAAGCTGCCTTGTACCGGAGCTAGAAGCTCTTCATCGCTAAATGGTATCATTAAAATTCCTTGTTTTGGTTTTGGCGAATTATATCCAAAAGCGATAAAAAAAGGCTTATCGGGGATGAAATTTAATCTGGAATTTTGCGCTAGGAGCGTGGATTTTGCGCCGTAGGTTGTAAAGAATTTATGCAGCGCGGACGGCTGAGCTATGATTTTAAAATTTTATCGATCCGGTAAGGATAAAGTTTGCGAATTATCTAGCTCACATATATTTGAATTTGACCTATTTGCGCCATAAATTTGGGATGAAATTTTAGCCCGGTCGGGAGCTATATTTGGGATGAATTTTGCTTGAGCGGGAGAGGAAATTTTAAGCAAACTTCCTAAATTTAATCAGGACAAGTACCGATACGATTAAATTTTATAAAAACAATTCTGCTTTCAATCGCAAATTTCGCGACTACAAAAGCCTGGGCGGCGAATATTATTTAAAGCTCGTAGATGAAATTTACGCTATGTTTTATATCGATCACGGCTGTGAAATTTCAGCGCGGGTGCGTGCAATCACGGCAAAATTTCTATCGGCGTGCCGATTTTCACGTGCTCGAAAAGCTCGTCCATATCGTCATTGACGAGCGCTATGCAGCCCTCCGTCCAGTCGCCGAACGCCGCGATACTCTGCCCTAGGTAGCTGAATTTATTCGGTAGCCCGTGGATTTTGATATCGCTGCCTGCGCTCTTGCCGAGGGATTTTGCGTGCGCTACGTCGGCTTTGTTCGGATAGGAGATGCCTAAATTTAGATGATACGCCGAGTTTGGATTTTTGCCGTTTATGGTGTAGTTGCCCTCCGGGGTTTTGCCGTCGCCTTGAACTTCTTTATGTCCTTCTGGCTCGCGTCCGAGAGCGATTTTGTAGCTTTTCGCGACGCCTTTTGAGGTTAAAATTTCAAGAATTCGTTTGGATTTATAGACGCGGATTTTAGAGATTTGCTCGCCGCCCAATGCCTGCTTTAGCGAAATTTCAGAATTGATCGTTTCGATATTTTTGTAGCTAAGATAATTGTCCAATGCCCACGCTAGGCCCGCAGCGACGATAATAAGCGGGAGTAAAGCTTTAAATTTCATAGAAGAAATTTCGGGAGTGATCCCGAAATTTTATTTGCTGATTAGCTCGATATAAGCCATCTCTGCGGCGTCGCCCTTGCGAAGGCGGGTTTTGATGATGCGAGTGTAGCCGCCGTTTACGCCTGCGTATTTTGGAGCGATCTCGGTGACTAGCTTATTTGTCGCAGCCTTATCTTGAAGCGCCGCGAAAACAAATCTATGCGCCTCGCTGTCGCCCTTGCGCGCGCGAGTGATCAGCTTCTCGGCATAGCTTCTTAGCTCTTTTGCCTTAGGAAGCGTGGTTTCGATCTTGCCGCTAGTAACTAAAGCGATGGTTAAATTTTTAAGCAGGGCGGCACGGTGAGACGAAGTACGCCCTAGCTTCCTATATCCGTGATTATGTCTCATTTATTGTCCTTCATTCTTTTGTCTTTGGGCCTTCAGCTCGTCAAGCTTGCGTTTTAGCTGCTCTTTTTTATCGCCGAGCTCTTGGTTGCCGATAGGATAACCGATCTCCTCCATTACGGCCTTGATCTCCTCAAGCGATTTTTTACCTAAATTTTTAAGGTCTTTAAGCTCGCTCTCCTCCATAATCGCTAGCTCGCCGATAAATCTAATATCCGCGCGATCCAGGCAGTTGAAGCTTCGCGCGCTTAAGCTTAGATTGCTAACGCTCTCAAAAAGCTTTGCAAACTCGGAATTTGCAGGGATAGCTCTACCGAAAGTATCGGCAGCGCTGATATTTACGATACCTTTGAAAACCGCCAGCTGCTGATACATCGCCTCAAGCGCGTTTTTAAACGCATCTATCGCGCTGATCTGACCGTCGGTAGTAATCGTAAAGACCACCTTCTCGTAGTCGGGATTATCCTCTACAAATACGTTTTCGATATCGTAAACGGCCTTGGTTACCGGGGTAAAAAATGCATCCAGCGCGATAAAATCAGCGTCTAAATTTTCTCTGATCTCTTCGCTTGGGACGTAGCCGATACCCTTTTCGATGATGAGCGTAAATTTAAGATCGGCATCCTCGTTTATCGTAGCCAGATAGGCGCTTGGATTTACGATCTCTACGGCGTCGTTATTTAGGTCGCTGCCGTAAATTTCTTTAGGTCCTTTAAAGCTGTATTCTACGACCTCGCGTAGGGAATCGCCCTTGATTTTAAACCTTAAGCCCTTTAAATTTATGATAAAAGCCGCCATATCCTCGAGCATGCCGCGCATGCTGTCGAATTCGTGGCTTACGCCTTCTATTTTAACCGCAGTCGGCGCAAAACCGACCGTGCTCGTATAAAGTAACCTTCGTAAAGGATGAGCTAGAGTGACGGCATATCCCGTTTCAAAGGGATATGCTATGATTTTAGCAACATTTTCGCTGACATTCTCAACCTTTATTTCAGTTGGCATATGAGCTGATGTTGTGATTTTTCTCATATTAGCACCTACTATTTCGAGTAAAGCTCTACGATAAATCTTTCCTCTACAGGAATAACAACTTCTTCTCTCTCCGGAACTCTAGAAAAAATTCCGTATCTTTTCTCTTTTTCTACATCTACCCACGCTACGATGCCGGTCTGTGCAGTAAGATCCAGCGCTCTTGAAATTTGCGGGTTATTTTTGCTCTTCTCGATCACTTCGATCTTTTGTCCTGCGCGAACGCTGTATGAAGGGATATCGACGCGCTTGCCGTCTACCAAGATATGTCCGTGCGTAACGAGCTGGCGCGCAAATCGTCTAGTCGTAGCAAAGCCCATGCGGTAAACGACGTTATCTAGCCTCTGCTCTAAAAGCTGAACCAAAATCGCTCCGGTGTTGCCCTCTCTGCGAGCCGCTTCGGCAAATAGTCTGCGGAACTGTTTCTCGCTTACGCCGTACATAAATTTAGCCTTTTGTTTCTCGCGAAGCTGTGAGCCGTATTCGCTTAGTTTAGCGCGTCTTTGTCCGTGCTGACCCGGAGCGTAAGGGCGTTTTAAAAGCGCGCTCTTGCCCGCAAGCCTTCTCTCGCCTTTCATAAATAGATCGACGCCGAGCCTTCTTTCTAATTTTTCAACCGGTCCTGTATATCTAGCCATAAATTTCTCCTTTTATAATTACACGCGACGTCGTTTAGGCGGTCTGCAACCGTTGTGCGCAAGAGGAGTGATATCTTTGAAATATGTAACTTTAATCCCTTCTACGCTACCTACGCTTTTAACGGCAGTCTCGCGTCCGCTTCCCGGACCCTGAACTTTGACGCCTACCTCTTTGATGCCGTGCTCTTTGGCTTTGTTTAGCGCGTCCTCGACGGCTTGCTGCGCCGCATAAGGGGTGGATTTTTTGCTGCCTTTAAAATTTAAAGCGCCCGCACTGCTCCACGCGATCGCGTTGCCCATCTCGTCCGTTACGGTAATCATAGTGTTGTTAAACGTAGCGGAGATGTAAACTATGCCTTTGGCGATATTTTTTCTGACGGTTTTTTTCTTAACTACTTTTTTTTGTGCCATATCTCAATCCTTATTTAGCTGCCGCGCCGACGGTTTTACGTTTGCCTTTTCTGGTTCTGGCGTTCGTTTTTGTTTTTTGACCGCGAACAGGAAGGCCCTTTCTGTGTCTTAAGCCGCGATAGCCGCCCAAGTCCATAAGCGCTTTTATATCCATAGCCACTTGTTTGCGAAGATCGCCTTCGACCATATAGTGCTCTTGGATCTCTTTTCTGATAGCGGCGGCTTCATCTTCGCTCAGATCGGCGACTCTTTTATCGTAAGAAATTCCTGCCGCATCGAGAATTTTTCTCGACGTAAATAAACCTATACCGTAGATATAAGTTAGTCCGTATTCAATCCTTTTTTTCTTTGGTAGATCTACACCTGCGATACGAGCCATAACTTATCCTTGTCTTTGTTTATGTTTTGGATTTTCACAAATAACGTGAACAACACCTTTGCGCTTGACAATTTTACATTTGTCGCACATTTTCTTAACGGATGGACGAACTTTCATTCCACTCTCCTAAAATTTTCTCCACTTTAAATGCAAACTGCACCTAGGTTTAATGAAATTTCAAAAGCGAAAGTATCAAACCAACTGTTTTCAAAATAGTGGGGATTTTGAAAACACTTCTTCCTACAGTTTAGTCGCAAAATCGCGAGTATATCTAAATTTAACTTTATCCTTACTTATAGCGGTAGGTGATCCTGCCTTTATCGAGGCTGTAAGGGGTCAGCTCGACTTTTACGCGATCGCCCGGCATTATCTTGATGTAGTGCATCCGCATCTTGCCAGCGATATGACATAAAATCACGTGTTTGTTGTCTAGCTCAACCTTAAAAGTCGCGTTCGGCAGCGCTTCTA
>NZ_CALIMW010000199.1 GCF_938045405.1 uncultured Campylobacter sp.
CACGTTGACTGCCCAGGCCACGCTGACTATGTAAAAAATATGATTACTGGTGCGGCGCAGATGGACGGCGCTATTTTAGTTGTCTCTGCTGCGGATGGTCCTATGCCTCAAACTCGCGAGCATATCTTGCTTTCTCGCCAGGTAGGCGTTCCTTATATCGTAGTTTTTCTAAACAAAACTGATATGGTCGATGATCCGGATCTTTTAGAGCTAGTTGAAGAGGAAGTTAGAGATCTTTTAAAAGAGTATAAATTCCCTGGCGACGAGACCCCAATCATTAAGGGCTCTGCTCTTAAGGCTCTTGAGGAAGCGAAAGCCGGACAAGACGGCGAATGGTCTGCAAAGATTATGGAGCTTATGGACGCAGTTGATAGCTATATTCCAACTCCTGTTCGCGATACCGATAAAGATTTCCTTCTTCCGATCGAAGATATTTTCTCGATTTCCGGTCGCGGTACCGTTGTAACCGGTAGAATCGAAAAAGGTATCGTTAAAGTTGGCGATACTATCGAGATCGTAGGTATTAAACCTACTCAGACTACTACCGTCACTGGCGTTGAGATGTTTAGAAAAGAGATGGATCAAGGTGAAGCTGGCGATAACGTAGGTGTTTTATTGCGCGGTACTAAGAAAGAGGAAGTAGAGCGCGGTATGGTTTTATGCAAACCAAAATCGATCACTCCTCATACTAAATTTGAGGGCGAGGTTTATATCCTAACTAAAGAAGAGGGCGGACGCCATACTCCATTCTTTAATAATTATAGACCGCAGTTTTACGTTCGTACTACAGATGTTACCGGTTCGATTACTCTTCCTGAGGGAACCGAGATGGTAATGCCTGGCGACAACGTTAAAATTACCGTTGAGCTAATTGCTCCGATTGCTCTTGAGCAAGGTACTCGCTTCGCGATTCGCGAAGGCGGTCATACCGTAGGTTCAGGCGTCGTTTCGAAAATCATCGCTTAATTTTTTGCAAGCGGAATTTTAAAATTCCGCTTGCTTTTTTATTCAAGGAAACCAAATGGCAAAGAATTCAAGTAGAGTAAAGGTCGGATTAAAATGCTCCGAAAGTGGCGATATTAACTATACTACTTATAAAAATAGCAAAACTACGACCGAAAAACTAGAACTTAAAAAATATTGCCCTAGATTAAAAAAGCACACGCTTCATAAAGAAGTAAAGTTAAAAGGCTAATTGTTATAGGGCAATAGCTCCAACGGTAGAGCGCCGGATTCCAAATCCGATGGTTGGGGGTTCGAATCCCTCTTGCCCTGCCACGAGGATTGGGTATGGAAAAAGTAAAAGAGTATTATAAACAAGCAAAAGTAGAGTTAGATAAGGTAATTTTCCCGACTAAAGATCAGACTAAAACAGCATATATCTCTGTAGTAGTCGTAGTCGTAGTTATCGCACTGTTTTTAGCGCTAGTGGATCTGATTATGTCCGCTTTGATAACGGCTTAAGTAAGGATCGCAATATGGCAAATAAATGGTATGCGATACAAACTTACGCCGGCAGCGAGATGGCGGTAAAGCGCGCGATAGAAGCGCTAAAGCAAGACGAAGCGCTGGAGGCAAAGATCGGTGAAGTGCTAGTACCTACCGAAGATGTTATAGAGGTCAAAAATACAAAGCAAACCATTAAAGAGCGTAGCTTATATCCAGGGTATTGTTTTGCAAATTTAGATCTGGATACCACTTTATGGCATAGAATTCAGATGCTGCCTAAGGTCAGTCGCTTTATCGGCGAGGCTAAAAAGCCCTCTCCGCTACCGGAAAAAGATATCGAAATAATTCTAGAAAAGATTAATAATCGCGAGGCTCCTAAGCCCAAGATTAATTTCGATGAGGGCGAGACGGTTAGGATCGTCGATGGACCTTTTGCTAATTTCAACGGCATCGTAGAAGAGTATGATATGATACATGGCAAGCTTCGCCTCAATGTTTCGATCTTCGGACGAAGCACGCCGATTGAAATTTCATACTCGCAAGTTGAAAAGATTATTTAAATTTTATAAGGAGTAAATTTATGGCTAAGAAAGTTGTTGGCGAAATCAAGCTGCAAATAGCGGCCGCAAAAGCAAATCCAAGCCCGCCGGTAGGTCCTGCATTAGGACAAAAGGGTGTTAATATTATGGAATTTTGCAAAGCGTTTAACGAGCGAACTAAAGATATGGTGGGCTTCAATATTCCTGTTATCATCACGGTTTATGCCGATAAAAGCTTTACTTTCATCACTAAACAACCGCCTGCGACGGATTTGATCAAAAAAGCGGCGAAGATAGATAAGGGTTCGGACAACCCTCTTAAAAAGAAGGTAGCATCCTTAACTAAGGCTCAGGTTTTAGAGATCGTCGAGAAAAAGATCGCCGATCTGAATACCAAAGATAGAGAGCAGGCTGCTAGGATTATAGCGGGTTCGGCTCGTTCTATGGGTATTACGGTCACTGACTAGACCTTTTGACCGCTAAGGTTTAAAAAAGCGGTAGCACTTTAATTGCGGAGAAATATATGCCAAAAAATTCAAAAAGATTCAACGAACTTTTAAAAAAAGTTGACGTAAATAAAATTTATAGTGTAGACGAAGCGGTAAGCACGGTAAAAACTCTAGCTTCTGCTAAATTTGATGAGACGGTGGAGATCGCTCTTAAACTAAACGTAGATCCAAGACATGCCGATCAGATGGTGCGCGGCTCGGTCGTTTTACCTGCCGGTACGGGAAAAAGCGTTCGCGTAGCCGTGATTGCAAAGGACGCAAAAGCTAGCGAGGCTAGCGAAGCGGGTGCCGATATCGTGGGTGCCGATGATCTGATTGAAGAGATTCAAAAAGGAAATATAAATTTCGACGTTCTTATCGCCACTCCAAATTTAATGGGACTAGTCGGTAAGGTAGGTCGTATTCTCGGTCCAAAAGGCGTTATGCCGAACCCTAAAACCGGTACCGTTACTATGGATATCGCTCAAGCCGTTAAAAATGCTAAGGGTGGACAGGTAAATTTCCGCGTCGATAAGCAGGGAAATATCCACGCAGGCCTTGGCAAGGCTAGCTTTAGCAAAGAGCAGCTTTTAGACAATCTTACGACGTTTATTAAAACCATAAATAAGCATAAGCCAGCGACTGCGAAGGGCAGATACGTAACTCATGCATCGCTTTCACTTACTATGAGCCCTGCAGTTACACTGGATAATCAAGAAATAATCGATTTAAAATAAAATTTTAAATTTTTATCTTAGATTGGAGATAGTTCAAGGTTTTTAACTTAATTGATCGAAATTTCAAAATTTCGATCGCTTGGCTTGAAATCACCGATCGGAAAGGAGACCTAATGACGAGAGACGAAAAATCAAAGATAGTAGCGGAGCTTGGCGAGGCTTTCAAAGCTAGCGAAGCTATAGTAATTTCCGATTTTAAAGGCCTTAGCGTTAAGCAGCTTGAAGATCTTAGAAATAGCGCGCGCGAAGCGGGCGTAAAGGTTCGGGTTATCAAAAACACCCTAGCCAATATCGCATTAAAAAATGCCGAAAAAAACGGACTTAGCTTTAAAGATACCAATATCTTCTTATGGGGCGAGCAGCTTTCTGTATGTAAAGTAGCGGCTAAATTTGAAGAGAAAAATGAAATTTTTAAGCTTAAGACCGCTCATATCGATGGGGAAGTAGCCGGCGTAGATAAGGTTAGAGCGCTTTCGAAGATGCCTTCGAGAGACGAACTTATCGCGATGTTACTTCAAGTATGGAATGCGCCGATTCAAAATTTTACGATCGGCCTCAATGCGCTTAAGCAGAAAAAAGAAGCTAGCGCTTAATTAAAATTTAGGAGAATAAAATGGCAATTTCAACAGATGAAGAGGTTTTGGAGTATATCTCTAATCGTTCGGTGCTAGAGCTTAGCGAACTAGTTAAAAAATTTGAGGAAAAATTCGGCGTAAGCGCAGCTCCGGTTATGGTAGCTGGCGGCGCAGGTGCAGGTGGTGCAGGTGCGGCAGCGGCTGAAGAGAAAACAGAATTCGATGTCGTATTGCTTGATGCAGGCGATAAGAAAATCAACGTAATTAAGGTCGTTCGCGCCTTAACGGGCCTTGGTCTAAAAGAAGCCAAAGACGCTACCGAGGCTACTCCGTCCGTTCTTAAAGAGGGACTTAACAAAGAAGACGCCGAGAAGGCTAAAAAAGAGCTTGAAGAAGCAGGCGCTAAAGTCGAACTCAAATAAATCGCGAAATTTTAAAATTTCGCATACAAATGTGTGCCGGTGCGCTGCATCGGCACTTCTTTCTTTAAAATACAACTACGAGGTAGTGGAATGTTAAATAGCCTATATTCAGGAAATCGTCTCAGGGTGGATTTTTCAAAGGTTCCCAAAGACATCGAAATTCCGAATTTATTACAACTACAAAAGAAAAGTTTTGATCATTTTTTAAATCTTGATAACTCGGGTGGAGAAAGCGGCATAGAGAAGGTTTTCAAAGCCATTTTTCCTATCCACGACGCACAGAATAGACTAAGTATCGAGTATGTAAGCAGCGAAATTTCAAAGCCAAAGTATTCGATTAGAGAATGCATGGAAAGAGGGCTTACTTATTCGGTAAATTTAAAGATGAAGCTTCGTCTGCTCGTGCATGAGCGCGATGAAAAGACGGGCAAAAAAATCGGCGTAAAAGAGATCAAAGAGCAAGATATATTCATTCGCGACATTCCTCTAATGACCGATAGAATTTCATTTATCATAAACGGCGTAGAGCGCGTCGTCGTAAATCAGCTGCACAGAAGCCCGGGCGTAATCTTCAAAGAGGAAGAGAGCCCTACGGTTCTAAATAAACTTATCTACACCGCTCAAATAATACCTGATCGCGGCAGCTGGCTATATTTCGAATACGACGTAAAAGACGTACTATATGTGCGCATAAATAAAAGGCGCAAGGTTCCGATAACGATCCTATTTCGCGCACTCGGCTACAAAAAACAAGACATTATAAAATTATTTTATCCTATTAAGACAATCTATATCAAAAAAGGAAAATTCCTAACCGATTTCGATCCGAAAGAATACGCGGGCAGGCTCGATTACGACATTATAAACGAAAAGGGCGAAGTGCTTCATCAAGCAAGCAAGCGCCTAACATCCAAAAAAGCGGAGAAGTTAGCGGAGGATGGATTAAAGCTAATCGAGTATCCGGCTGAAATTTTAGCCGAGCGCTACCTGGCCGATGCCATCGTCGATAAAAACAGCGGCGAAGTACTTTTTGATTCGCTAACCGCGCTTGATGAGGGCAAGCTAGCCAAGATCGCCAACACCGAGAAAAAATTTACGATCGCCAACGACCTAGCTAGCGGCGTGGATACTTCGATCATAAATTCCTTCATCCAAGATGCCGACGCGCTTAAACTCTTACAGCAAAGCGAGGGCATAGACGACGAGAACGATCTGGCAGCGATTAGAATTTACAAAGTTATGCGCCCCGGCGAGCCGGTGGTAAAAGAAGCGGCAAAGAGCTTCGTAAACGATCTATTTTTCAATCCGGAGCGCTACGATCTGACCAAAGTCGGTCGCATGAAGATGAATCATAAACTAGGCATCGAAGCGCCGGAGTACGTAACCGTGCTAACCAGCGAGGATATTATCAAGACGGCGAAATATTTAATTAGAGTTAAAAACGGCGACGGCTTCATCGATGATCGCGATAATCTCGGCAATCGCCGCATACGTTCGATCGGCGAGCTTTTGGCAAACGAGATGCACCTTGGCTTTATCAAGGTTCAAAAGGCGATCAAGGATAAATTTACTAGTATCAGCGGCAACCTCGACGAGCTTATGCCGTATGATTTCGTAAATCCTAAAATCATCACCACTACGCTTATGGAATTTTTCACCGGCGGTCAACTAAGCCAGTTTATGGATCAGACCAACCCGCTTAGCGAGGTCACGCATAAGCGCCGTCTATCTGCGCTGGGCGAGGGCGGTTTAGTTAAAGAGCGCGCTGGCTTTGAGGTGCGCGACGTCCATCCTACGCACTACGGTAGAATTTGCCCTATCGAAACGCCGGAGGGTCAAAATATCGGTCTGATCAATACCCTAGCGACCTATGCGAAGGTAAATGATCTAGGCTTCGTCGAGGCTCCGTATAAAAAGGTCGTAGACGGCAAGGTCACCGACGAGATCGTCTATCTTACCGCTACGCAAGAAGAGGGGCTCGTAATCGCTCCGGCGTCCGCTAAATTGGACGAAGAGGGCAATATCGTAGAGGAGCTTTTGGAGGTCAGAAAAGACGGCGAAAATATCATGGCTAAGCGTGAGGATATTTCGCTGATAGACCTTTGCTCGGGTATGGTCGCGGGCGTAGCGGCGTCGCTGATTCCGTTTTTGGAGCACGACGATGCTAACCGCGCGCTTATGGGCTCGAACATGCAGCGTCAAGCCGTGCCGCTTATACACTCTACTGCTCCTATCGTTGGAACGGGTATGGAAGCGATCATCGCGCGCGATTCGTGGGAAGCGATCAAAGCCGGTCGCGAAGGCGTCGTAGAAAAGGTCGATAATAAAAATATATTTATTTTGGGCGAAGACGAGAAGGGACCGTTTATCGATCACTACTCGATGGAGAAAAATTTACGCACTAACCAAAACACTACCTTTTCACAGCGCCCTATTGTGCGAAAAGGCGACGTGATAAAGGCAGGTCAAATCATAGCCGACGGTCCTAGCATGGACGGCGGCGAGCTTGCGATCGGCAAAAACGCTCTCATAGCTTTCATGCCGTGGCACGGTTACAATTACGAAGACGCCGTCGTCATGAGCGAAAAGATGATCCGCGCCGACGAATACACCAGCGTGCATGTTTATGAAAAGGAGATCGAGGCCAGAGAGCTAAAAGACGGCGTGGAGGAGATCACTCGCGACATCCCTAACATCAAAGAGGAGGAGCTTACCCACCTCGATGATAGCGGTATCGTAAAGATCGGTACTCACGTAAAGCCCGGCATGATCCTAGTAGGCAAGGTAACTCCGAAGGGCGAGGTCAAACCGACGCCTGAAGAGAGGCTTTTGCGCGCTATCTTTGGCGAGAAGGCGGGGCATGTGGTAAATAAATCTCTCTACGCGACCGCCTCTATGGAAGGCGTGGTGATCGACGTTAAAATTTTTACCAAAAAGGGCTACGAGAAGGATCCACGCACGAACAAAGCCTATGAGGATGAAAAAACCGAGCTCGAAAGGGAGCATCACGATAGGCTTTTGATGCTCGATCGAGAAGAGATGTTAAAGGTAGTGGCGCTTCTTTCTAAAAGCGCTTTGCAAAGCGATCAAAGCCTAAATAAAAAAGATTATAAAAAGGGCGATAAGGTTAAAAAAGAGGAGCTTGAAAGCTCTAACCGCTTTACGTTAAATTCCTTCGTCAAGGCTTATTCTAAAGCTGTTCAGAAGGAATACGAAGAGCTAAAAAACCACTTCCAAAACGAAAAGCGCAAGCTCAAAGAGGAGCACGACGAAAAGATCGAAATTTTAGAAAAAGACGATATCTTGCCAAGCGGCGTCGTTAAGCTCGTAAAGGTCTATATCGCGACCAAGCGCAAGCTAAAAGTGGGCGATAAGATGGCGGGTCGCCACGGAAATAAGGGCATCGTTTCAAATATCGTTCCTGAGGTCGATATGCCGTATCTGCCTAGCGGACAGCGCGTGGATATCGTGTTAAATCCTCTAGGCGTTCCAAGCCGTATGAATATCGGCCAGATAATGGAGAGCCACCTAGGTCTTGTGGGCTGGCGTTTAGGTGAGCAGATAGCTCAAATTTTAGAGGAAAAAACGGGCGAGTGGATAAAAACCCTTCGCGCCAAGATGATAGAGATAGCGGGCGTTTCCAAGCTGATGCAGGCTAAAAAGACGCTTGAGAAAATCAGCGACGAAGATCTTTTGAAATACGCTAGAGACTGGGCGAAAGGGGTGAGATTTTCCGCTCCGATATTCGAAGGCATTGTACCGGAGGATTTCAAAAAGCTATTTGAAATGGCGGGCATCGATCAGGACGGCAAGACCGAGCTTTACGACGGCCGCACAGGCGAAAAGATCAAAGAGCGCGTAAACGTGGGCTGCATGTATTATCTCAAACTACACCACCTAGTCGACGAGAAGGTTCACGCAAGAAGCACCGGTCCTTACAGCCTAGTTACGCAGCAGCCGGTCGGCGGCAAGGCGCTATTCGGCGGTCAAAGATTTGGAGAGATGGAAGTTTGGGCTCTGGAAGCATACGGCGCGGCATATACGCTTCGCGAAATGCTAACGATCAAATCCGACGACGTCGACGGACGCTTGGCTGCATATAAGGCGCTGACAAAAGGCGAAAACGTTCCGTCTACAGGGATTCCTGAGACATTTTTTGTTTTAACAAACGAGCTTAAATCGCTTGCTCTAGACGTTGAAATTTACGAGAATGGAGAGAATAAATGAGCGATAATTCAAATTTAGAAAGAATAGAAATAAAAGAAGACGCTAGAGTTCACGACTTCGACGCGTTTGCTATTAGGCTTGCTAGCCCCGAGCAGATTAAAGCTTGGAGCCATGGCGAGGTCAAAAAGCCCGAAACCATCAATTACCGCACGCTAAAACCAGAGCGCGACGGTCTTTTTTGCGCTAAAATTTTCGGTCCCGTAAGGGATTATGAGTGCATCTGCGGCAAGTATAAAAAGATGCGATATAAGGGCTGGAAGTGCGAAAAATGTGGCGTCGAGATCACGAGCTCGAAGGTTCGCCGCACTAGAATGGGGCATATCGAGCTAGTAACGCCGGTAGCGCATATTTGGTACGTAAATTCCTTGCCTAGCCGCATCGGTACGCTGCTAAATATCAAGATGAAAGATCTTGAGCGCGTGCTTTACTATGAGGCGTATATCGTAGAAAGTGCAGGCGAGGCATTTTACGACAACGAAAATTCTAAAAAGGTCGAAAAATACGACGTTTTAAACGAAGAGCAGTACCAGAGCCTAAAAGAGCGCTTTTCGCAGACGGGCTTCGTCGCCAAAATGGGTGGTCAGGTAATCCGCGATATGCTAGCCGAGCTTGATTTGGTAGAAATTTTAAATTCTTTGAAGGAGGAGATGGCTAATACAAACTCCGAAGCGAAGAAAAAAACTATCGTCAAGCGTCTAAAGGTCGTCGAGAGCTTTTTAAATTCCGGCAATAAGCCCGAGTGGATGATGATTACAAATCTTCCCGTGCTACCTGCCGATCTACGCCCGCTTGTAAGCCTTGAGGGCGGAAAATTTGCGGTTTCGGACGTAAACGATCTATATCGCCGCGTCATCAATCGAAATTCTAGGCTCAAAAGGCTGATGGAGCTCGACGCGCCCGAGATCATTATCCGCAATGAAAAACGAATGCTTCAAGAGGCGGTGGATGCGCTTTTTGACAACGGACGTCGCGCTAACGCCGTAAAGGGCGCCAATAAGCGACCGCTTAAATCTCTAAGCGAGATCATTAAGGGTAAGCAGGGCCGCTTCCGACAAAATTTACTCGGAAAGCGCGTGGATTTTTCCGGTCGTTCCGTCATCGTCGTGGGTCCAAATTTACGCATGGATCAGTGCGGTCTGCCTAAGACGATGGCGCTTGAGTTATTCAAGCCGCATCTAATCGCTCGCCTGCAAGAGAAGGGCTATGCTACGACCGTTAAGCAGGCCAAAAAGATGATCGAAAATAGGATCAATGAAGTTTGGGAGTGCTTGGAGGAGGTCGTAAAGGATCACCCGGTTATGCTAAACCGCGCGCCGACGCTTCATAAGATGTCTATTCAGGCGTTTCATCCCGTGCTCGTCGAGGGCAAGGCTATCAGGCTGCATCCGCTAGTCTGCGCCGCGTTCAATGCGGACTTCGACGGAGATCAGATGGCGGTACATGTGCCGCTTAGCCAAGAGGCGATCGCGGAATGTAAAATTTTAATGCTTAGCTCGATGAATATCTTGCTTCCTGCTAGCGGAAAACCCGTCGCGGTGCCTAGCCAGGATATGGTTTTAGGAATTTATTATCTAAGCCTCGAAAAGCCGGGTGCAAAAGGAACAAATAAAATTTTTGCAAACGTCGATGAGGTAATGCTCGCCGTGGAGGCAAACGCTCTGGATATCCACGCCAAAATCAAAACGATGATCGATCATCGCATCATCTTTACGACCGCGGGGCGATTGATCATCAAATCGATCCTGCCTAGCTTTATTCCGGATCATCTTTGGAATAAGATCATGAAGAAGAAGGATATCGCCGAGCTTGTCGATTACGTCTATAAAAACGGCGGCCTTGAGATAAGTGCGGAATTTTTGGATAATCTTAAAAATTTAGGTTTTGAATCCGCGACTAAAGCGGGCGTTTCGATCTCCGTTTCGGATATCATCGTGCCAAAGTCTAAAGCAAGCCTCGTCGAAGAGGCAAAAAAGCAGGTGCGAGAGGTTCAGAACCAATACGGCGCGGGCTTGCTAACTGACGGCGAGCGCTATAATAAAACCATCGACATCTGGACTAGCACTAGCAAGAAGCTAGCCGATGAGATGATGAAGATGATGGAGAAGGATAAGGACGGCTTTAACTCGATCTATATGATGGCGGATAGCGGCGCGCGAGGTAGCGCGGAGCAGATCAAGCAACTAGCGGGCATGAGAGGTCTGATGAGTAAGCCGGACGGCTCGATCATCGAGACGCCGATTACTTCAAATTTTAGAGAGGGTCTAAACGTAAATGAGTATTTCATCTCGACTCATGGCGCGCGTAAAGGTCTTGCCGATACTGCGCTCAAGACTGCAAATGCGGGCTATCTGACGCGAAAGCTGATCGACGTCGCACAAAACGTCAGAGTTACGATGCACGACTGCGGCACGCACGAGGGTATCGAGGTTACTGAGATTGTAGAGAACGGAACGCAAATAGAAAGCCTAGCCGATAGGATTATGGGTAGGGTGCTAAGCTCGGATGTAATTGATCCGGTATCGAATGAAATTTTATTCACCGAAGGCACTCTTTTGGGCGTTGGCGAAGTAAAAACCATCGTGGATTCGGGTATTAAATCCGTAAGTATCCGCACGCCGATTACGTGCAAGGCCGCAAAAGGCGTCTGCGCGAAGTGCTATGGCGTAAATTTAGGCGAGGGCAAGCTGGTAAAACCGGGTGAAGCGGTCGGTATCATCTCTGCGCAATCAATCGGCGAGCCGGGCACGCAGCTTACGCTACGAACCTTCCATGCTGGCGGTACTGCATCTACCGAGCAGCAAGATCGTCAAGTAATCGCCGATAAGGAAGGCTTTATCAGATATTACAACGTAAAGACCTACGAAAACGGCGGCAAAAATATCGTGATGAACCGCAGAAACGCCGCGGTGCTTTTGGTTGAGCCTAAGATCAAAGCCCCAATTACCGGTAAGGTAAGTATCGATATAACTCACGACGATGTGAATATCATGCTAAAGGGTAAGAAGGAAGAATTTAGATATACTATCCGGCGCCACGATCTAGCCAAGCCTACCGAGCTTGCGGGCGTAAGCGGTAAAGTTGAGGGGAAATTCTACATCGTATTTAAAGACGGCGAAACCGTTGGAGAAAATGATAGTTTAGTAGAGGTTATAAAAGAAGACTGGAATATCCCTACTCGAATTCCGTTTGCAAGCGAACTTCGCGTCAAAGACGGCGAGCCGGTAACTCAAAAGATCAAAGCGGGAGCAAATGGTACGCTTAAATATTTCATCCTCAAAGGTGATTATTTAGAGAGGCTAAGAGATATCAAAAAAGGTCACGTTGTAAGCGAGAAGGGCATGTATGTAGTCATCTCCGATGAAAACGGTAGAGAGGCAATCCGCCACTATATACCGCGCGAATCGGTCATTACCTATGATGATAATAGCGTCGTAAAAAGCGAAGATCTTATCGCCAAGCCTAAAAAAGACGATCGCTTGATTATCGCTGAGTGGGATCCGTATTCTATCCCGGTAGCAGCAGAGTGCGAGGGTAAGATTAGCTTTGAGGATATCGAGCCGGGATACACCGCTACGGAGCAATATGACGAGACTACAGGTCAAAGCCGTTTGGTTATCAACGAATATCTACCGCAGGGCGTCAAACCGGCCATTATCGTAACTCCTAGCAAGGGTGAGCCTATCAAATATAATCTAGGACCGAAAACTGCGATTTTTACAAATAAGGGCGATCAAGTAGCGATTGCGGATATTTTGGCTAGGACGCCGAAAGCTGCTGCGAAATCAAAAGATATCACCGGCGGTTTGCCACGCGTATCGGAGCTATTTGAAGCGCGCCGTCCAAAAAATACCGCGATCATCGCAGACATCGACGGAACGGTCCGCTTCGATAAGGCTTTGCGCGCGAAAGAGCGTATTATAATCGAGGGCGAGGACGGAACAAGCGCCGAGTATCTGATCGATAAAAGCCGCCAGATCCAAGTGCGAAATGGCGAGTTCGTCCACGCAGGCGAGAAGCTTACCGACGGAGTTATTAGCTCGCACGACGTGCTTAGAATTTTAGGTGAAAAGGCGCTGCATTATTATCTGATCAGCGAAATTCAACAGGTTTATCGCTC
>NZ_CALIMW010000200.1 GCF_938045405.1 uncultured Campylobacter sp.
CAAAGTGTTTCGGCGCAGCGGGTAAAAGGCGGATGTAAATTTAAAATTTAACCGCGGTGAGCCGAAGCTATAACGAGCCGTAGCGAGTCGCAACCTGTATGCAAACGAGTGTAAATTTAGCCGCGTCGTAGCATTGGTGCAAACGCGGAGTAAATTTTACAATCTCGGCTAAATTCAAGAGCAAATTTTGCAAGCGCAGGCAAATTTCACAAGCCCGAGCAAAATTCTACAAAATCTCCCTGAAATCATACCCTGCGTTTTTGAGTGCCCAGGCGATGTCCTCTTGGTGAGCCTTGCCCTTGGTCTCAAGCGTGATCGTGATCTGCGCGTCGCCGTACTCGATATTGGTCGAAAAGCGGTCGTAGTCGATCTTGACGATGTTTGCGTTGGCGCGGCGCAAAATTTCGGTAAGCCCCGTAAGCGCGCCCGGCTTATCGACGAGCGTGACGTTGATCGTCATCTTGCGGTGCGACTTGATAAGGCCCTTTTCGATGATGATGTTTAGCATCTGAACGTCGATGTTGCCGCCGCTTAGGATGATGCCGATCTTTGCACCGGCGGGGAATGCAAATTTCGCGTTCATCAGCGCTGCTACGCCTGCCGCGCCCGCGCCCTCGACGATGATTTTTTGCTGCTCGAGCAGATAGAGTATCGCGCTTGCGATCTCCTCGTCATCGACCTGCACGAACTCATCGACGCACTCGATGATCGTAGAGAGCGTGATCTCGCTCGTATCTCGCACCGCGATACCGTCGGCGATGGTGCGGACGGATTTGGAATTTAGCGGCTTTTTCGCGACGAAGCTATCATGCATCGCAGGCGCGCCCTTGGCGGCTACGGCGATGATTTTGATGTCAGGATTGATCTGCTTGGCGCAGCTGCAAACCCCCGTCGCAAGCCCGCCGCCACCAACCGGAACGACGATGTATTCAAGATCTGCGACCTCCTCGATCATCTCAAGCGCGATCGTGCCCTGGCCTGCTTGGACGAACTCGTCGTTGAAGGGATGCACGAACGTCAGATTGTGCTCCTTTGCATATTCCAGCGCAAACGCGTACGCCTCGTCGAAATTATCACCCTGCAAAATGATCTCCGCGCCCAGAGCCTTCGTGCCGCTTACCTTAAGTAGCGGCGTGGCTTCAGGCATTACGATCACAGCATGCACGCCGAATTTTTGCGCGCTCATCGCTACGCCCTGGGCGTGGTTGCCCGCGCTTGCGGCTATTACTCCATGCGCCCGCTCCTCGTCCGTTAGGTGCGCGATTTTATTGTAAGCGCCGCGAATCTTATACGCGCCGGTGCGCTGCAAATTCTCGCTTTTGAGATACACTTCCGCGCCGTAAAGCTTGCTGAGCTTCGGCGCCAGAGCAAAGGGCGTTTTATAGACGAAATCGTTTATCGTGCGCTTTGCTTGGATGATTTTATTTAGATCAACCATCTACTTCCTTTCGTAATTTTAAATTTTGTTATTATACATATTTTAGGCGAAATTTTATCCCGCGCGCAGCCTAAATCCGCAGCTTATATCTGGGCTCACGCCTAGCTCCTGCGCCGCAGCAGCACGCCGCATTCGATATGGCTCGTATGCGCGAACTGATCGAAGATCGCAAACCTGCGCACCTCGTGCGTAGCGCAAAGCGAGCGTAAATTTTCAAAAAGCGTCTGCGGATTACAGGAGATGTAGATCAAATTTTGAAAATTTTTTATGAAATCAATCACGCTAGGCTCCAGCCCCGCGCGCGGCGGATCGATCAAGACGTGCGAAAAATCGTAGCCGAAAATATCGATCCCCTTTAGCCGCTCAAACTCGCGCCTACGCGCAAACGCGCTCATCAGCTCATCCGCGCTAAGGCGGACGAATTGCGCGTTGCAAACGCCGTTGAGCTCGCAGTTTATGCGGGCATTCGCAATCGAGCTTTTTGAAATTTCGCTCGCCAGCACGCGGTTAAATTTAGCCGCAAGCGGGATGGTAAAGTTGCCGTGCCCGCAGTAAAGCTCCAGCAGATCGCGCGCGGCGGAGCTTTCTGGGCGCACGGCATGTTTTTCGCAGCTCGAATTTTGCGCGACGGAATTTTCGCAGGCTGAATTTTGCGCGCTTTTCTTTTCACAATCCAAATTTTGCGCAGCGGAATTTTGCACTTCCAAATCCTTGCGAGCGAAATTATCATCCGCAGAGCTCTCGTCTTTGGACGTATAGTTAAATTTCACGGAATTTTCGCCGCTACATTCTGTGCAAGCGAAATTTGCCTTAACGGAATTTCGGCAAGCGGCATCCAATTCGGCGGAATTTTCAGAAGCGAAATTTCGATCCGTAGAATTTTGCGTGGCGGACTGCTCGCAGCCGTAATTTTGCGCAGCGGAATTTTGCGAGGCAAAATTTTTTTCAGTAAAATTCTTTGCGGCGGAATTCTGCGCGGCGCACACCTCGCCCGCGCCGTCTTTGCCGAAGTCCACGCAGCTTCTCGCCCAGGCGATCATCTTTTCGTTCACGCCGCGGTTGGGCTGGATGAAGGCGTTTTCTCCGAAGCGAAATTTATAAACTCGCCCGTCCACGCAAAGCTCGTCCGTGAGGCTTAGCTCGCCGCTTAGCAGCTTCTGTCCGCGCGCGCGAGCCATGATCCTGATACCAAGCTTGTCCGCTAGTTCGCAAATCGCCTCCTGCTCGCGCTCGCCCAAGCGCTTGTGATAAAGCAGCGTCGCCAAAATCCCGCTGGCGCACGAGATAAACTCGACGCCGAAGAGCTTCTCTTTTAAAATTTCGCTCCACCTAAGCGCCTCTAGCAACCGCGGCATTAAATTTGCGATAGGAAGCGCTACCTTAGGGCATTCGTTAATTAAAATTTTCTTGCTACGTGCGCCGCCCATCGTGTAAGCAAGATCAAATGCGCTATGCCAAATATCTTGCCAGATGCCAAATTCTGCCCTGATACGATAATTTTGCGGCTGCGAGGCAAAAAATTCAAACTCGCCGTCAAAAAATTCTCTAAACTTATCGCCGATCAGCTGCTTTTTGTATGAAATTTGATCCTCATAGGGCTCGCCGAGCGTGCAGCTACCGCAACTACCGAAGCTTTCGCAATTCATACATCCACTCTTTTACCCACCACGCGCAGTAAAAGAATGATAGCCGCGATACCCAAGATCAGACATCCCCACACGCTGAGCCCAAAGCCCGCAGGCAGGTAGCCGCAAATGATACTGATGCCGCAAACGACCAGCGCATAGGTCATCTGCGTGCTTACGTGCTCGATGTGATCGCAGCCCGCGCCCATCGAAGAGAGGATCGTCGTATCAGAAATCGGCGAGCAGTGATCGCCGAAGATCGCTCCGGTAAGCACCGCGCTTACGTTTACGCACATAAAAACGTGAAATTCCTCGCCGCTAAGTCCGTATTTTTGCCCCACGGCGTGAGCAAGAGGCACGGCTAAAGGTGTGACGATGCCCATAGTACCGAAGCTCGTGCCCGTTGAAAAGGAGATAAACGAACTAAGCACGAAGATTACGATCGCAAGAGCAAAGCGCGGCGTAGCGTCGCTTAGAAGCTCGACTAGGTAGCGCGAAGTGCCAAGCTCTTTGATAACAGAGCTTAGCGACCACGCAAAAAGCAGGATTATGACGGTATTTAGCATACTTTTCCAGCCGCCAACCCAGACCTCGATCGCCTCTTTGACGCCGTAAATTTTTTGCGCGATGCCTAAAGCGACGGCGATGATCGACGAAAACAGCGCGGATTGAAACAGCACGACCGAGGCATCTGCCGCGCTAAATGCGGTGCGGATCGAAGTGAAGCTAAGAGGAGCTGCCTTGACCGCCTCCAAAGCCTCGCCCTCCAGCGAGCTGTAGCCGTTGAGATAAAATCCGATGACGGAAAGGACGATCATCGCTCCTAGCGGGATTATCGCGTTTAGCTTGCGAAGCGCGACGCCCTCTTTGGGTACGAAAATTTGATCCTCTAAATTTTTGATTTTAAAATCCGCAGCTCCGCTCTTGCCGCCGCGAGATGCGATCTCTGCGCGATACATCGAGCCAAACTCCCTGCTCATCACTGCCGTGGCGACTACGAAAAAGATCATGAAAATATTATAAAATCTATACGGGATCGTCTCAACGAAAACTGTGAAGGCGTTTATGTTTTCTACGCCGATCTGTGAGTAGGCCTCTTTGATCGCCGAAATTTCAACTCCGACCCAGGTGGAGATCACCGCGATGCCGGTGATCGGCGCGGCGGTCGCGTCGATGATGAAGGCGAATTTCGCGCGCGAAATTTTAAATTTATCCATAAGCGGCCGCATGATGGGGCCCACTATCAGGGCGTTTGCGTAATCATCAAAAAATATCACGATACCCATCAGCCAGGTGTAAATTTGACCCAAAACGGGAGTGTCTGCGTGCTTGCTAAGCCAGAGCGCAAGCGCCTTCGTGCCGCCGCTTTTGGTCACCAAAGCGATAAGCCCGCCGATACACATGACCTGAAGCAAAATGCCCGCATTCCACGTATCCGCCATCGATTTTACCATGCGCGAGCATAGATCGGTAAAAGCGAAAAGCGCCGAAGCTGCGATATTTTGATCTACCATACCGATGAGAAAGGTCCCGCTTAGCACGCCCAAAAACAGCGACAAAATCACGTCTTTGGTGATGAAAGCAAGCACGATTGCCGCAACCGGCGGGATAAGCGTCAGCACGCCGTAAAGCTCGCTGTTTCGTACGGCGGGCTCCACGTCCGCAAGCGCCAGCGCGGGTAAAAAAATCGCCGTAAAGATAAGCAAATTTTTCAACATTTTAATCCTTGATGATTGATAAAATTTTAAAATTTAACCTCCGATCGGGGGCTAAATTTTAAAATTATGCGCGCATTGCAGCAATTATTCATAATTCGCGTGCTTTCTTTTACGGCGATTATTGAGCGCCTTAATCGCACAGCAAGCTCTACAATTTTGCTGCGTTTACAATTTCGAGCACGCATTTTTAAGCAATTTATCGCGCAGAAAAATCTCTCCGGTGCAAAATACCGCGCGCGGCGTAATCAAAAAGCGTTTTATAAGTGCATTTAAATTCTACTTAACATAGCAAAAGCCCCCAAGTCAAGGTAAAATTCCGCAATACTGCGATGCTTGCTTTGCCGCAAGAGCGATAAATTTCGTGCGCAAAATTTGACGAAATCCCGCTCTTGATCGCAGACCAAAATCTATCAGTAAAAATTTTATCGCGCATAAATTGCACAAATCGCCATTTCTCAAGCCTGCCTGCGCGTTTATAAAATTTCAGTGCATGCAACTTGCGCAAGCAAAGCGATAAAATTTTAAAGCGTTAAATTCTACCAACTCGCACTCGAAAAATCCGCTAAATTTATAGAATTTACAAAGCGGCAAAACATTAAATTTAAAGCTCATAAGGCTTTTGCAAACCCAAAACGACGACGAAGCGGCGAGCGACCCTTTAAATCAAGCCCGCTAATTTTCACGCTCAGGCGCATCTTGCGGATCGCTCGTAAAATCATCGCTTACTTGCGTAGGACTTAATCCAAGCGAGCGCAAATAGCTCTGCGTAGCCGCTTCACCACCCGCAAGCGCGTAGTCTAGCGCATTTAGCCCCGCCTCGTCGACTGCTTTTTCGTTTGCGCCCGATTTTACGAGCAATTCAACGATCTGCTTGGTACTTTTTTGCGCCGCAAACATCAGCAGTGTCTTGCCCGCGCCCGAACGCTCACAGCCGTCGCTACGCTCGCCTAACGACGCTAGAGCCTGAGCTTCAGCGCTGCCGATCTGGCGGACATTTACGCTAGCATGCGAGTAAATTAGCAACTTTACGAGCTCATAATTTTTTGCCGCGGCGGCGAAAAATATCGGAGTTTGCCCAAGCGAGTTTTTATAGCCAACCAAAGCGCCTTTAGAGATCATAAATTTAGCGCTTTGAACGTTATTCATCGCGTAAAATAGCGAGTTTTCC
Organism: uncultured Campylobacter sp.; assembly: GCF_938045405.1. Classification (GTDB taxonomy): domain Bacteria; phylum Campylobacterota; class Campylobacteria; order Campylobacterales; family Campylobacteraceae; genus Campylobacter_B. The sequence goes on from NZ_CALIMW010000200.1 coordinate 5,950, forward strand.
TCGCCAGCATTCACCTGCGCGCCTCGCTCGATCAAAGCGCCGCTAAAGCGCTCGTCATATCCTAGCAAAAGTGCCAGATCCAGGGCATTATCAAGCTCGTAAATCGCAAAATCCTTGCTAAAAAGTAGCGTACGAAACTCATCTGCGCCTACTCCGCCTTTTAGCGCCAGCTCAAGCTCACCGTAATCTCCCGCCTTGCGATCCTTTGCGGCGTATGCGATAAATTCCGCTATCACGGCGCTTGCCAGCTCATCGGCGTCGTTTTTGTTGAATTTAGCGGCGAAATAATCTCTTAGCGCCTCCCTGGCTGCTGAGATCTCGCCCATAAAATTGCCATAAGCGATGAAATTTCCAATCTTGCGCTCGGAGTAAAATTCTAAGGCTTCAAGCGATTTTTCGCTAATTTGCGCGTAGTTTTTCTCTTTAGCATAGCTCAAAAAGCCCTCGCCATCCATCCCCGCAAATGCCAAGGTTCTCTCAAGCCTTTTTTCGTTCAGCAAAGCTTCGTTACCGACGCAATCGATATTTTCGTCCCTGATCTCAGAAGCCGCGCTTTTTAAATTTTGCAAAAATTCTGCGCCAGCTAGCGAGCCTTTACAGCCAAAATCGCTTTGCAGCAGCTCTTCGTCCGCAGGCTCCTTGCTAAAAAAGCCGCGCGGATCGCTTAGTATCTGCTCGCAAGAAGCGCCAAAAAGCGTGCCGCAAAAAACAAACGAACCCATTAGAATTTTTCGCATCGCTACCTCGAATTGCATTTGAAGCGTTATTTTACCTTTAAATTTATTTATTAAAACTTAGTGCGGGCGGTGGAATTTTATGGAATTCCTTTCAGCCTTATAAAATTTTGCAGAATTTTTAAAATTTTACGGCGCAGCGGCGCGGCGACGAGCGGCGTTAAATAATGGTAGTTATAGGCGCAGCAATGGAGGGCACTATATGAGGGCACAGCGATCGGCAGGCTAAAATTTTAAAATTTACGCGCGCCCTAGCGGTAAAATAAAATTTTGCAAGCTGTACAAATCTAGCGGAATTCCGCGCTAGGGTTATCGTGAAATAAAATTTTTCAAGTGGAGCCCGTTCTACAGAATTCTACACGTAATTAGTAGCGAGATAGAATTTGCGAGGTAAAATTCCTCGCAGAATAAAAGAATTTTGCAGCGAGTAGAGTTAAATTTCGCCGCGCAAAATTCCGCACCTAGCGCAAAATCCGTCGCGTTAAAATTTAGCGAATTTTAATCTGATGGAATTTAGCACGACCGTTACGGAGCTAAAGCACATCGCCGCGGCGCCGTACATCGGCTTTAGAAGCACACCAAGCGCTGGATATAGCGCGCCTGCTGCGATCGGGATACATACGGCGTTGTAAAACAGCGCCCAGAAGAGGTTTTGCTTGATCGTCCGCATGGCGGCGCCGCTTAGGCGAAATAGATATAGCACGCTTTCAAGGTCGTTTTTTATAAAAATCACGTCGCCCGCGCCCTTGGCTACGTCGCTGCCGCCGTTCATCGCTACGCCGATGCTAGCGGCTTTTAAGCTCGGCGCGTCATTGACGCCGTCGCCCACGAAAAGCACCCGCTTGCCCTTATCCGTCAGGGATTTAATGAACTCATATTTGCCGCTTGGAAGCACTCCGCTTCTTACCTCGTCGATGCCGAGGCTGCGAGCGACGAAATTTGCCGTTTTGGCGTTATCGCCCGTTAGCATGACGGTTTTTACGCCGCTTTTTTGCAGCGCCTGTACGACGCCGCGCGCTTCGGCCCTGATCTCGTCGCTAAATGCGATAAAGCCCGCGTACGAGCCGCCTATCGCGCAGTAAACGACGCCGAAGCCCTTGTCTAAAAGCTCCTCCGCTTCTACTTCGACGCCCGCATCCACGCCGCGCTCGCGCAGAAAGCCCGCGCTGCCGCAAAGAATTTCGCCGGTGGGATTTTTAGCGACGATGCCTTTTCCCGCGATGCTTTCGAACTCGCCGTTAAATTTAGAAATTTCGCCGAATTTCAACTCGGCAAATTTTACGATCGCCTTTGAGATCGGATGCTCGCTAAGCTTTTGCGCGCTTGCCAGAGCGTAGAGATCTTGGGCGCTCAGATCGCTGAAGCTTACCGAAATTTCGCCCTTGCTAAGCGTGCCTGTTTTATCAAAAACCGCGACGTCCGCGCCTTTTAAAATTTCTAAAATTTCGGGATTTTTTATTAAAATTCCAGCCTTTGCGGCGTTCGAGATCGCGCAAACGATCGCAATCGGCGTCGCAAGCCCTAGCGCGCACGGGCAGGAGATGATAAGCACGCAGATAGCGGCGGATGCGGCATATGAGAGCCGCCCGTCAAGCGCCATCCACGCTATAAAGCTAACAAGCGCGATCAAAATCACCGCGGGCACGAAGATATTTGAAATTTTATCGGCAAAGCGCGCGATCGGCATCTTTTTGTTGCCCGCCTCGTTTAGCAGATTTTTAATCTCGGCAAGCAGCGTCTGATGCGAAAATTTCGTCACCTTCACGTAGATGACGCCGTCAGTGCTGACGCAGCCTGCGTTTACCTCATCGCCTACGCCTTTATAAACCGCCAAGCTCTCGCCGCTGATAAGCGAAGCGTCTATCTGCGCGCCGCCTTCTACGATAAGCCCGTCGCAAGGGATGCGCGAGCCGTTTTTTACTAGCACCTTATCGCCCGGCTTTAGCGCTTCTGCGCGCACTTCGGCTATCGTGCCGTCGTCTTTGATCAAAAGCGCGGTTTTAGGGCTTAAATCGATTAACCCCTTGATGTAGTCGTTCGCCTTCATCTTGCTGCGCTCCTCGAGGTATTTGCCGAGCGAGATAAAGGCGATTATCATCGAGGCGGAGGAAAAATAAAGATTGGTAAATTCGTTCTGCGCGCCGTGCGTATAGACCCACGCCGCGGCCGTTAGCGAATAGGCAAACGCAAAAAAGCTTCCCATCGCCACGAGTACGTTCATATCGAAGCTTCTGTTTTTCAGCGAGCCGTAAGCGTGATAAAAGAAGTTCTTGCCGCAGTAAAACAGGCTCACGCACGCCATCGTCGCGCAAAGCATCGCCTTTGGAACGAAGCTTAAAAACCCGCTCATCTCCACCGCCATTACCGCCGCGGCTAAAATGAGAGCGAGGATTAGCCTAAATAGCGCCGCTTTGAGGTTGCGTCGCTTTTTACGCTCCAAATCCTCGTAATCGACGGCGATGTCGTAGCCTAGCTTTTTGATCTTGGCTTTTAGCGTCTCCTCAAGCGCCGGATCAGCAAGTACGAACTCGCCGCTGCCGTTTGCGAAATTTACGTGCGCCTCCTGCACCCCCTCGATCTTGCGACTTACCCGCTCGATCGCATTGGAGCAGTTTACGCAGCTCATCCCGACGATATTTAGAGTGATTTTGCTTGACATCCGTTAGTTTTCGCAGGACAGCTTTTCTACGACGCTAAAGCCCAAATCGTCCATCTCCTCTTTAAATTTAGCCTCGTCGCGCGGATCTAAGCTTAAACTCACCACTCCGCTTGCCACGTCCACCTCGATCTCGCCGAAATCGTCCTTAAGCGCGTTTTTGATCGTCCTCGCGCAGTTTTCGCAGTGGATATTTTGCGCCTTAAATTTTACGCTTTGTTTCAAAGCCATGGGTCTCTCCTTTGGATTAAAATTTCAAAACTTATACTACTTTTTAATAAATTTTATTTCAACGCCCGCTCCTGAAATTTAAGGGTTTTTCGTTATAATCACCCGTTTTAAATTTAAGCTTTAAGGAATTTTATGGGACGAGCTTTTGAATACAGACGCGCTTCAAAAGAAGCTAGATGGGGGAAGATGAGCAAACTTTTCCCAAAACTGGGCAAGGCCATAACGATGGCTGCGAAAGAGGGCGGCGAAGATCCGCTGATGAACTCCAAACTGCGCGCCGCGATCGCCACGGCAAAGGCGCAAAATATGCCCAAAGATAACATTGACGCGGCTATCAAGCGCGCAAGCGGCAAGGATAGCGCCGATATCAAAACGATCTTTTACGACGGCAAGGCGCCCCACGGCGCACTTCTCATAATCGAATGCGCCACCGACAACCCAACCCGCACCGTCGCGAACGTAAAGTCGATTTTAAACAAAGCTAAGGGCGAGTTTTTGCCGAGCGGCAGTTTAAAATTTATGTTTTCGCACAAGGCCGTTTTTGAGACCAAGCTGCTGAGCCGCGACATTGAGGAGCTGGAGCTTGAGCTCATCGACTTCGGTCTTAGCGAGCTTGAGATCAATGAGTTTGAAAACGACAAGGGAGAGCTCGAAAAGACGCTTCTAATCTACGGCGAATACGAAAGCTTCGGCACTCTAAACGAAGGTATCGAAAAGATAGGGCTTGAGATCATCAGCGCAAGCTTAAAATTCGTCGCCAACGAAAAGCACGAATTTAGCGAGGATCAGCTGGGCGACATAGACGCGCTAATAGAGCGGCTGGAGGATGACGACGACGTGCAGGCAGTTTACACCAACATCGCATAGGAGAAAAAAATGGAAAGCTTAAAAATTTACGACATCGACGCAGCGGCTTTGGCGCGCGATAAATACGCCGTTATCAAAACCGAAAAGGGCGATATGAAGCTGGAGCTTTTCGGTGACGAAGCTCCGCAGGCGGTTACGAATTTCGCTAGCCTCGCGCGCAGCGGGTTTTACAAGGGGCTAAATTTTCACCGCGTAATTCCAAATTTCGTAATTCAAGGCGGCTGCCCGCGCGGCACCGGCACGGGAGGTCCCGGCTGGCGCATAAAGTGCGAATGCGACCGCCAAAAGCACAAGCACGTACGCGGCGCGCTATCGATGGCGCACGCGGGGCGCGATACGGGCGGGAGTCAGTTTTTCGTCTGCCACAGCGCGCAGCCGCACCTAGACGGCGTGCACACGGTGTTTGGACAAATCGTGGATCAGCCTAGCCTAGCGGTTTTGGACGCGATCAGACAGGGCGATAAGATCATCGACATCGAGATTAAAGAGAGCCTGCAATCGTGATTAAATTTAAACCGCGGGGCGCCAGGCTGTGATAAAGATCGGCACGGACATAACCGCGGTGCGCAGGATCGCGGCACTGCGCGTAAAATACGGCGCGAAATTTCTAAAGCGCATTTTAAAAAAATCCGAACGCTCCTCCGCGCTGCGCGACGAAAGTATCGCGGGCATCTATGCCGCCAAAGAGGCGCTTAGCAAGGCGCTAGGCACCGGCATCGGCGCGGAATTCGGCTTCAAAGACGCCAAAATTTACAAAGACGCCCTGGGCGCGCCGCATCTAAAAATCCGTAAAAAAATCCGTAAAAAATTTCATATCGAATCCGCAAGCCTTAGCATCACGCACGATGTAAACGTCGCAATCGCCGTAGTCGCACTAAAACTTAATAAGCCACGCTCAAAGTAACGAAGTGAAGCGGCGCGACAGCAAGAACTCCGCGTAAATTCTACATAAATTTTGCACGACGAAATTTATGAAGTTAGGCGCAGATTTTGCAGAGTAGTATTTCGCGGCGCAGTACGCGATGCGGTAGCAAACTTTGACTATCTCAAATTTTATATTTGCTGACTTAAAATTCTACATTCATGGATGAAATTTTAGAGCACAAAATTTACCGCAACGAAATTTTGAAATTTCACCGCGCCGCAGAATTTTGATTTAAATTTGAGGCACGGAATTTTATAGCGTCACGATACGCGACGGCGCAACTCAAAAGGTAGAATTTCAACCTGAATTTTAGAAGCAGAAAGATAGATTTTCGGTTTAAAATTTGCTGCGAAATTGCGCTTTGAAATTTAAAGCAGATGCAAAGTCTGCTCCGCCCAATCTATCGCATCATCAAGGATTAAGCGGAAGTTCATGAGCCAATGAAACACGCGCGGCAGTGTCTGTTCGTCGTGCTTATCTTAAACAAGAGCTTTTGCGCCGTACTTATGCCGAATACCGCAGATAGCGGGGCGTTCTCTTTTGCTATGTACAAAAAATGGAGGCGAGCTTGCGTAGCTACATTTACCGCTTAGTCTGCCGCCAACTTGAGCACACACAGATAAGCGACGTACCCGCAGAAGCGAGTGATCAAATTTACGCGGCGAAATTTAAAGATGAAATTCCGCGGGCTGTAAATTTAGCGCTAAATTTTTAAAATTTCACGGCGGCTCAAATTTTAAAATTCCATGCAAAGCGGATTTAAAATTTTAAGCCGGCAAGCCCGTGAGGATAAATTTAGCCGCCAAGAAGTTTGCAAAGCCTCCGCAAAAAGAAATTTTATTTCGGTGCGGCGCCGCAAAATTTTCAATTGTTCGTATTTTAGCGGCAGGTTTACGCGGTTTATGTTTTCGCGCGAGGTAAATTTTCAATTCTCTATATTTTGGTCGTTTTAAGACTGCGCCCAAAGCCACTCTATATTTAGGGCCGCGTAAATTTAAATCGTTAGCGCCAAGCTACGATTAAATTTCAAGCGCAAAGCGCGGTCGCAGCGCTAGCTTACATCAAAACGCCTAAAACTACGACTAAAATTCCAAGCCGCGACCGAATCTTACGCGCAATGAAAGGCGGATTATTCCGCCTTTTTTAGATTATCGGCGAGCAAAAACGCAAGCTCTAGTGCCTGATCTGCGTTTAGGCGCGGATCGCACTGCGTTTCATAGCGCTGTTTTAGCG